>CAZWKR010000039.1:0-1526 GCA_964634215.1 uncultured bacterium | reverse complement strand
TTTTTAATCGAGCTTTTCTCTAAAATGTCAATTGTTTGAATTTGATATTTATTGCCCTTTAATACAGATAGTATGCTATTTATCCCAAATACTTGGTGGATTTTTTTTTCTGCTACCTGTTTGGTTCTATTCTTTTCCATATTTAAAATTACAACTAAAGTTAATTGACTATTAAATAATAAAAACCCCGCCAATTGGCAGGGTTTTTCATTATTAATAATTTATATTATTAAACTTTTTTAGTTTTATTCGTTTTGACCGGTTCCGGCTCAATTATTATTTCTTCAGTTTTCTTATTCCGTCGCGCCACTGCTATAATTACCGCACCAAAGCCCATGATCAATGCAAGTGCTTTAACTAGTGAACCGAAGAAAGGAATCAGTCCAACTAACCATAAAATTAATACACCCAAGATTGCGGATAACACTACAGATGGATTATCAGTGTTTAATGCCCTTAGTAATTTCTTGCCAATAATAATCGCTACAGCGATGTAACCTATTAACATTGCCAAGAAAATAGCCAGAATTTCAATCGGAATCAGTACTATTCCGACAATAGAAATCGCGAGCATTACAGCTAATGGAACAATTAGGATTACTCCAAGTATTCCCCAAAGAAACATCATTATAGGTTCATTTTTAATATAAGAAGCCACTGTACCCAATTCGGTTGGTATTAGAACCGATAGTAGGAGAACCAATGCAATCAATCCAATTAACGGTATAAACCTTAGACCTCTCGGTATTCCCGGTATTCCATTATGCCCATCAAAAAGGCAACTACCTTCAAAAATGTTTGTAAAATCAAATGAACCTACATCAACTGTAGTTCCGTAAACCATCGAACCTTCCGCCTCTTCGATGGTACCACCAACAGTAACTGCATCCCCATGTATAATTGCTTCTTCTCCAAGATGAACAGATCCACCAACTGCTACAGCGTCACCATCTACTATTCCATCAACAAATACACTGCCTCCAACGGCTACGGCATCGTCAACACGCATGTCTTTTTCGATATGAACATCACTACCAATTTTAACAATCGAACGGTCACTAGCGAGCACACTACTTGTTAGTCCTGTAAATAGAACTATAGATAAAATTAATTGTATATATTTTCTCATTTTTTACCTCTATTCTTATTTAAATCATTTTTATAATTCACAATTTAGACATACTTAACATTATTTGGTTGTCAAAATTATAATCATTGTTAAATATAGATATTGTAATTTAATATAAATTATATGGAATGTTTATATGCCAAAAGCTGAAGGTAAAAGATTTGATTTTTTAAATGAAGATACAATTTGTCAGGATTATCTTGAAACTTTCGATTTCGATAGCCCTACGCAATATATCCTTGCGGAAACAGATGAATTCAGTGCCGTTTGCCCCTTTAGTGGACTGCCTGATTATGCTTATTTAAAAATCGAATACCATCCTTCGGGTGGTAAATGTATTGAATTAAAAAGTCTGAAATACTACATTATTAGTTATAGAAATGTTGGCATCTATCAG
>CAZWKR010000038.1:0-2399 GCA_964634215.1 uncultured bacterium | reverse complement strand
ACTATTACAGATATTATTATATATAAAACCATTTTTATGACATTAATTATATTTATTTTGAAGTTCAATTAGTTGAAATGTATTATTGGCAAGTAGTTTCAATTAAATCGATATAGGCTACATCAATCAAGTCAGTTTTGTGGATGCCAAATTCATCCATTAATTTATATGCAATTGCTTCACCTTCTGTTAATGTTTGGTCAGACTTTAGAACAACTTCCAATTCTATGAATTTACCTAATCCCTCCACATCATCTAAATGGATTCGAGTTTGTCCATATTTGTACAATGTACGATTTTTCTTGACAATTCCACGAATACTTAGAGATTTTGAGAGAACAGATTTTAAAGTATCGGGATTATCAGTAAATGAAATTGCGATATCAGATTGAGATGGTTCTATTGAATCATTTCGATCATAATAAATTAAAGTTGACTTATCATCGCTTTCACGAAGTTTTAATCTTCCTTTGGAAGTAATGAAAAAGGTGTCTTCTTGTTGCTCAGTTTGTATAGGTGTAGGGCAAAGTTCTTCAACTAATTTTTGTACTTTTTCATAATCGCGAATTTTAGCTTTTATTTCTATATTTTTTAAAATCATCTGTCGTGCCACTGAGAACGCAGAGAAAATTTAATAATTCAAAACTTAAAACTTAGCATTCAACATTTCTAAAGAAACCCTTTTTCTTTCATCCATTCATCGTTTACGAACTTGGTCATATAATTACGGATACTATCAGGAAGTACAATTAAACATTTCTGACCTTTCTTTAAACGATTTGCTACCTGCAGAGCCGCCCAAACTACCGAACCGCTTGAACCACCCACAAGTAATCCTTCTTCCTTGATTAATCGTCGAGCTATCAAAAAAGATTCTTTATCAGCAGTTTTTACCCATTCGTCAACTAACGAAGGATCAAATACATCAGGGAAAAAGTCATATCCGATTCCTTCTACGTAATAATCAAATACTTCATCTCCACCTGCTAAAATTGAGCCATAAGGATCAACCCCAACGACGGTAATATTAGGTATTTCTTCTTTTAAACGCTTAGCGATTCCGGTTATAGTGCCACCGGTACCAGCTCCAATTACTACCATATCTAAGTCAGTGCCAAAATCTTCCAATATTTCTCCTGCTGTATCATAATAATGTGCATCAGGATTGGCGGGGTTAATATACTGATCCAAAATATGTGAATTGGGAATTTCTTTGTGCAGCCGTTCAGCAGTTCCCATCATGCTATCCGGATGGTCATGCGCTAATTCTGTTTTTGTCCTGACAATTTTTACTCCAAGAGATTGCAGTACAACTTCCTTTTCCATACTCATTTTTTCGGGCATGGTTACAATTAAATTGTAACCTTTTGTCGCACAAGCAAGTGCTAGTCCGATCCCGGTATTTCCCGAAGTGGCTTCAATAATTGTATCTCCGGGTTTGATTCGTCCTTCTTTTTCCGCTTCAGTGATCATCCTGACCCCGATTCTATCCTTTAATGAGCCACCGGCGTTTAAGAATTCGCATTTTGCGTATAATTCGCAATCTAATTCTTTACCAATAGAATTAAGTTTAACAGTTGGTGTGTTCTTGATTGTATCTAAAATATTTTTGAATACCATTAAAATTCCTTAAAAAAAGTATCCGAGTTTACCACAAAGAACTCCTGCACGAAAAATAAAAAAGGGCTCATTTTGAGCCCTTTTTTATACAATTCAATTGAATTTATGATACCTTAATTTCAATTTCCTTTGGCTTAATTTCTTCAGCTTTTGGTACGGTAACTGTAAGAACACCATCTTTGAAAGAAGCAGTAATATTATCCAATATAACTTGATCCGTTAATTGGAAACTACGTTTAAAAATACCATCGCGTCTTTCAGTGCGACAATAATTTTTATTTTCATCTTTCTTCTCGATTTTTCTTTCACCACTAATTGTCAGCATATTTTCTTTAATGTTAATGCTAATATTCTTTTTAGTAAGACCCGGTAGATCAGCAACCACTACAAAAGCGTCGTTATCTTCTGTAATATCAATCGCAGGTGTCCACTCAGAAATTGAAGTGTCTTCGAAACGATCCGTAAAAACATCACTCATTAAGCGGTCCCATTCTGCCACGGTTGGCATCATTCTTTGTCTTGCATTATTCCATCTAATTAAAGTCATTGTATTTTCTCCTAATATTGTTAATAAAATTCAAATTCACTTTTACTATTACAATTGCCATGCCACTATAATTGCGGTGAATAATTTTCAGACATAATTGCCATAATGGCGTATTGAATAATATATTTTAAAATAGTCTGCAATTATTGCAGATATAAGGTAAAAATAATAATATTTTAATAGTATGATATTTCAAATGAATAATTTCATTAAAAACAATAAACCACTTAAT
>CAZWKR010000037.1:0-3001 GCA_964634215.1 uncultured bacterium | reverse complement strand
GCCTAAACCAAAGAGGAGCTAAGACTGCTTCTGAAATAATTGTTTTCGTTGCCAGACCGGATTTATGGAAAAATAGACTACAAGTTCATTTAGGAAGAATTGATAATTTACAAGATAATATCGATGGAACAAGATTGTTTTCTAGCAGCGAATATAATTATTATAAAAAATTAATGCCGATATTTTATAATACTTCCTTTTCATTCTTAATAGATATTTATAAGAGAATTGCGGTGTGGTTTAAAAGTATAAGAAAACCTTTTGTTAGAGATGTTACTAGTAAATTCGTTCCAATAGTTGTTCAAAAAAGTACTGCACTTGCTGCACAAACTTTTATGCTGAGTATTACTGCTGAAGGATATGCAAGTGTCCCAATGGAAGGACTGGACTCTAAGAGAATGAAAAAATTCTTAAACTTGCCTAAAGGAGCTCAAATTAATATGGCTATTGCCGTTGGGAAAGGATTGGAAGAAGGACTCAGAGGTGAAAGGTTTAGACTACCTTATGATGAAGTGGTCATTAATATTTAATAAATTTTAATGAAAATTGTAATCGCAGTTGATAGTTTTAAAGATTCACTTACCGCTAATAAAGCGACTAATGCTATTGCGAGAGGTATTTCAAGAATTGCCAACGATGTGGAAATTGTAGCTTGTCCGATTGCCGATGGGGGTGAAGGAACTGTTGACACTTTCTTAAATGCAATTGACGGTGAAAAACACTATGCGAATGTAACCGGTCCCCTTGGTGAATCGACTAAAGCAAGTTGGGCGCTGTTTCCTGATAAAAAATTAACGGTAATTGAACTTGCTCAAGCTGCGGGACTACAGTTAGTGTCTGAATTTGAGAGAAATCCGCTGAAAACTACTACATACGGCGTTGGCGAATTGATACGAACTGCACTTAATGAAAATATAAATAGAATAGTGATAGGGATTGG
The DNA here is from genome assembly GCA_964634215.1 of uncultured bacterium. Taxonomy (GTDB): domain Bacteria; phylum Fidelibacterota; class Marinisomatia; order Marinisomatales; family JAHJCW01; genus JAHJCW01. The sequence continues at coordinate 2,061 of CAZWKR010000037.1, read as the reverse complement.
GGGTAGTGCAACAAATGATGGTGGTACGGGACTGGCTCAAGCCCTCGGTGTTCAATTTGATGGTGTGGCTTCTCCGTTAACAGGGGAGATGCTTAGCCATATAAAATCAATTGAAATTTCATCAATTGATCATCGGATTGGCAATGTCCGAATTGATGTAGCTTGCGATGTAAAAAATGTATTAACCGGAACTAACGGTGCGGCGCATATCTATTCTGCTCAAAAAGGGGCAACTCCCAAACAGATTGAGATACTTGATGAGGGTTTAGCGCATCTTGCAAACTTAATACCTGAAATTGATTCAAATTTTCCCGGAGCCGGAGCAGCCGGGGGTGCAGGGTGGGGCCTGATGACATTTTGTAACGCAAAATTACATAAAGGAATTAATTTAATATTAGATGTTTTAAACTTTGATAAAATTATAGAAGATGCTGATTTAATTATCACCGGTGAAGGTAGGATGGATAATCAATCAGTACAAGGTAAAGCACCTTTTGGTGTTGCCGAATATGCTGCAAAAAAGGAAATACCTATTATTGCATTTTGTGGTGATCATATTATTGATAATGAGATTGCGATAGAAAACGGAATTCAAGCTTGTTATTCTATTTGTAAAGATCTCAATATTCCGGTGAAACAAGCCATTAAGAATGGTGAAGAATTACTTGAAAAATTAGTGGCTAAAGTATTGCCACGTTTTATTATGTAACTGCAACAAGTATTGTTTTAAAAACCTCTTCAATTCAAATATTTGCTTTTGTAAACTATAAGTAGATAAACAATTATAATATTATGAAAGCATCCTCTGAAAAACTTACTACAATTAAACAATATCAAGATTTTGTATCTAGTGGTAAGGTAAAGTTTTTTCAGAAGTACGGAATGGATTTTGTCATGGGTAGTCGCGATGGCTCATATATCCATGATATTGATGGAACAAAAAAACTATTTAATCTACACAGCAATGGCGGTGTTTTCAATCTCGGACATAAAAATACTGAGATAATTGATATACTCAAGGATTCCTTAAATAATTTAGATATTGGCAACCATCATCTGATGAGCAAGGAGCGGTCAGAACTTGCTGTTATGTTAGCTGATCTTATGCCCGGAGATTTAAATTATACCGTATTTGGTGTAAGTGGTGGTGAAGCAGTCGATCTTGCACTTAAAGTTGCGCGTGGTTACACGAACAGAACTGATATTATCTCGGCAAAGGGTGGTTATCATGGACACACCGGTTTGGCTCTCGCTGCGGGCGATGCCAAATATCGGGAACTGTTTAAATCATCAATGCCCGGATTTAAACAAGTACCATTTAATGATTTGGAAGCACTTCAAAACGCAGCTGACAATAACACAGCCGCGATTATTTTGGAAACTATTCCGGCAACACTCGGAATGAAAATACCTGATAAGGAATATATTCAGGGAGTTAGATCGTTCTGCGACGAATACGGAATATTGTTGATTATGGATGAAGTGCAAACCGGTCTTGGACGGACGGGAAAATTATGGGGGTTTGAACATTTTAACATTATTCCAGATATTGTTGTAATAGGAAAGGGTCTTTCCGGTGGGATTTATCCAATAACTGCTACGGTGATTCGAGAACCTTTAGAATCTGTATTCCATGATGATCCGTTTATACATATTTCTACTTTTGGAGGATCAGAATTGGGTTGCCGGGTGGCAAAACGCGTATTGGAAATTTCATCATCATCGGAGTTCTTGAATAATGTAAATGAAATGGCAGACAAATTTGATCAAGGCGTGGAAAAATTAACTGAGAATCACAAGGGATTTTTAGTCGGCTTGCGACAAATGGGATTAATGATGGGCATTGAAATGAAGGATGAATTATGCGGTCCGGTGCTGACAAAAACAGCTTATGATCATGGATTATTGATGGTCTATGCTAATAATGATCAATCTGTATGCCAATTCTTGCCACCGTTGACTATAACAAATGATGAAGTAGGTACTGTATTAAAAAATTTGGATTTGGCGTTAAAATCAGCAAGCAAACTGCGAAAATTATACGGAGCAAAACAGAAAGTG
>CAZWKR010000036.1:0-4483 GCA_964634215.1 uncultured bacterium | reverse complement strand
GTCGCAGTTGTATCGGGGGTATTATAAACTAGTGTGGGATGTGGCAATATATCTGTATTATTAGATTGAACCGATATGTTAATTTGTTGATCAGTCTCCCATGGACCTGGTTGAATCCCTGTTAATTCAACAGTTGTTACTAAATCTTCTGATATTTCAATTTCTTGAACATTCAATATTGGAGGATCGTTTACCGGTGCTATATGGATATTAAATATTGTTGAGAATGTATTTATACCCCCATTAATAGTCCCACCGTCATCTTCAATTTGTATTGTAACAGGAATAATCCCAAAGGCATTTTCTACCGGATCAATAATGACTAATCCGGTATCTTCAGGACTATTATATCGAATATCGCTTACGTTAACAAAATCTGCAAAGGCTTCCACGGTGAGATTTTGTAATTCATTTGCAGGTCCCGCTCTAATTCCTGTAATCGGCAATAATAAGTTGTGAGAATCCTCCATTAAATACAAATCTGATATTGGGTCAACATAAGGAGAATCATTTACTGCTACTAAATTAATTATTACCATATTTGTGTCTATACTTGTACTGCCGAAACTGTCAATTACTTCAAAGGAAAAATCTGCATAATCATTGCCAAACTCATTTAATTTTGGAGAAAATACAAGTTTTGAAATATCCTCGCAAATAAAAGGACGATCTATGGTGTCATTGTCATATGTAAAATAATCGAGATAATTAGAATCAATGAAGATTATTTTATCTAATGTATGATTGTCGGCATCAGAAAATGGAAAATTTGTTGCAAGGAATTGGTGGGGTCTATCTTCATAGAATGTTAGTGTTGTATCAGAGCTCAACGGGCGTGAAGTAGTGGTGACACTGACGATGTTAGAAATTAGTCCCTGATTGCCAGATATGTCGACTGCTTTTATCCCATAATAGTAATTTGTTGCTGAAACATAGTTTATGTCAAAAAAGTTGCTATCAGGAGCATGTATTGTTCCAATAATACTTGAGGACTGTTGAATGTCGTTTAGTACAGTATTTCGATATATATGATATTTATCGATGTCAGGTTCAATATTTGGTGTCCAACCAGTTTTAACAGAATCAGCTTCTAAAATAACATGTAAATTTAACGGGGCAGACGGTGGCGTTTGATCCAAAACAGATCCGATAACAGTGTTTGAGGGATCACTTCTATTACCTGCTAAGTCTGAAGCTACAATATGGTAATAGTATATTGGGTTGTTTTGAACTCCAAAATCAGTCCAGGTTGTGTCATATCCTGAGACAGAAATTTTATATGTTTTAGTATCACCAATATTTTCCGAACGATAAACGTGATATGAATTAATATCTGTTTCTTCATTAGTATTCCAGACAAGTTTTATATAATTGCTGCCCGATATTGTCTTTAGTCCTTTTGGTGCGACGGGTGGGGGATCATATGTACTCTGTGATTTGTGAATAGCGTCATAAACAATTTTTGCAATTACCGAATCACCGGTTGCGTTGGGGTGTATTCCATCAGAATCGAACCACTCTGGATGATTAGACATCGGATTGTAAAAATCTACAATTGTCGCACCAGTTTGATTGGCAATGATCCTTATTTTTGGAATCACTTCATTTTTTAATACATCATCGCTTACTCCCCAAATACTCCCATCACCATATATTGGTGGTGGTAAACCAAGAAAAAATTCTGTGTTGTGATCAGTGTTATCCCATTGCTTAATTTTTGCTATTAATGCCATATAGTCATCTTCAAATTCAGCGGAATGATAATCCCAGTTGACGGGCCTTGTGGCATTTGTACCAAAAGATATTACGACAAAGTCATAAGGAAAGCCTATTGCCCAACCATATTCAGTTGTTAACCAATAAGGGTCTTCGCCATTTTTTAGAATAGTTGTACTGGCATGACCACAATTGTTAACAATATAGTTTGTACTTAAGAGTGCACCAAGTTGGTCAGGATAGGGAGAGGTAGATTTAATGCCAAGAGTTATGCTGTTGCCAACACAAGCTACAACTGTTTGAGCCTGGAGATATCCCAAAATTGAAATTATCACAAAATATATTATATATAGATTCTTCTTAGGCATCCTTTTGCAACAACATTTTCTTTAATGTTAAGCACTGAAAATAATTAATCTATATGAAAAAAAGTATTACTTATTGAATATAAAAATGACAATTGTATTTGCAACTAAATAATATAAGAATACAAGACAAATAAATCTTGTATTATCTGTATTACATACTTTAACTTTGCCATAGTGGATACTTGTAGCTTTATTAAGAATCACAAATTATTGTAAAAAATGGCATTTGATTCATACGAACCCCTGCTTGGGATAGGATTAGCCGCCAAAAAACTTGGTGTGTCTCCTGAATTATTACGATTATATGAAAGGGAAGGATTGGTCATTACACATAAAACCAAATCCGGTCACAGGCTTTACTCCGAAAAAGATTTAGAATGGATTGAATGTTTCCGCACGCAAATCACCAAAAATAGAATGAATATTGCCGGCATTCGTGTGCTTTTAGCATTAATGCCGTGCTGGGATCTTAAAAGTAAATGTTCAAAAACTGATTGTAAAAACTGTAAGGCATATAAAAATAGTAATGTTGTTTGTTGGACACTAGTTGACCAAGAATCAAAAATTTGTAAGGAAGCTAGTTGCCGCGAATGCGAAGTATATAAACATGCCTGCCAAACAGATAAACTTAACCATATGTATGTTGTAATTGAAGATGATGAAAAAAATTAAATTAATTGCTATTGTTTTATTTTCCTTACTTTGGATTGCCTGTGATCCAGGACATGAAACTGTTGATTTGGGAGATCCATCCACGTGTGAAGGTTGCCATACCAGTGAGGCTACATTAAAGTTGTATGCTGAAGCAAGTGGAACAGATCCTTCTGGTGGTGGATGAGGTGGCGAAGTGGTTCCGTTGGAACCATGGGAAAAAGTATTCATTAAGTTGGTTGGAAGACAAAAATCCTATGCAGATATTGATGAAGCACATGCCTTAATAGGTTGTGCAACTTGTCACGGAGGTAAGGAACCGGCTGATTTTGCAGCAGCCCATGATACTGAAAATTTCGGTTTTGTTCGAGATCCATCCGCAAATGCTGAAGCCAATTGTAATCCATGTCACAATGATATAGTGGCTACAAATGCCAACAGTATGCATTCAAAGGCATGGGGTGAGCAAACCACAATCGCTCAGCGGGAATTGGGAGCAGATAAAGATCATAATAATTTTGCCGAATGTGCTATTGAGTTAACTGAAGGTTTTAGCAGAGAGTGCGCAAGTTGCCATACTACATGTGGACAATGCCACATAAGCAGACCAAATAGTGCAGCAGGCGGATTTATCGAAAGTCATAAATTTAAAAAGACGCCGGATCAAACTAATAATTGTTTAGCTTGCCACGGGAGCAGAATTGCGACTGATTTCGAAGGACATCTGGAGGGCAATGAACCGGATGTCCATTCAACAAAATATATGAAATGTTGGGATTGCCATAAAGAAAATATGCATGCTGACGCATCGGGTAGTGCGACACGGTATCATTTGCCGGATCTTCCAAGTTGTGAAGACTGTCATAACTATTTTGATGTGCCAAACTTTTACCATCAGATACATTGGCCAAGTGAAGGTGAAGGACTATCGTGTTTTGTCTGCCATTCACAGCCTTATAATAATTGTAATAGCTGCCATACAAAAGATCCAAGTGGAGATCTATCAGAATGGTGGCAAACCGGTTACACAGAGTCTAGCACAGAAACCGATGTACATACAGGCGCAGGCGGTTATAAAGAATATCCTGACTTTAAAATTGGTTATAATTATGACCAAGAATTACATGACGGTGAATTTATCGTTGTACGGCATATTCCGGTTGTAAGAGATGGTTACAGTCCTTGGGGTCATGACCAATTAGCAAATTATGATGTACGTCCGACTTGGGAATATTCAAGTCCACACAATATTCAAAGATTTACTGCACAAACAGATACTGCCGGCGGTGGTTATTGCTTCAAAAATTGCCACGCAGTAGGTGATAGTGCACAAGTGAATTCAGAAAGATACTTATGGCAAAGCGACGTAGAAGCTGATTATCCTGATGAAAGTGTCGCAAATATGTCTGTAGTTGTTGATGATAAATTGCCAGATACCTGGCAAAAACCTTAATTAACAGTAAAATAGGAACAAATAGGAACAAACAAATGAAAACAAATAAAATATTGTATTTCATTTTAATCGTAGTATTGGCCTTTTTCATGGTTGGTTGCGATAAAGATGAAGATCCAATAAATGAATTCAACGTATTGGTTGAATATTTAGAAGGAACTGATGGTGGATACATAAATAATATGGGTGCATGGATATTTACAGAAGGTAGTGTTAACCTTGCTGAATATCTAGTCCTTGATCTGCGTACTGCAGAGGCGTTTGCAGCTACACCGAATCCAATTCCTGGAGCAGT
>CAZWKR010000035.1:0-4576 GCA_964634215.1 uncultured bacterium | reverse complement strand
GAAAACTACTTGTGTTCTTTGCATTTTGGATGTTCTTATTCCATTATGTGGATATGTACTGGCTGATCGCACCAACACTTCATCACGAATCCGTTCATATTTCTTGGATGGATTTAGCAACATTTTTGGGAATCGGTGGTATATTTGTAGCATTATTCTGGAAAAGTTTTACTGCTAAAGCAGTCATTCCTGTTAATGATCCATATTTATCTGCATCATTAAATTTGCACGAATAAATTTCCGAATTCTTTACTAATTTTTCCTACTAGTTTTGAACAATCATCATTATGTATTGTACAATTAGTAAATCATCATCAAATTTGAGGATTAACATGAGAAATACACTTTTATCATTATTGTTAATTAGCAGTTTTGCATTTTCTCAATATTCTGACCTAACTCAAGGATTAGGATTTGCTGCCGGAATGCCATCGGGAACTGGTTTTTCCTACAGAAATATGGGTGCAAACCACGGTTTTCAAATTACCGCCGGAGCACTTGCATTTGGATACAACGACGAGCCCACCCTACCTGAAGAAGAAATAGGACAAGTTTATGACGGATGGAGCCCAAACACTAACGAAATATATACTGAAAGTTCTTGGGATAATGATTATTTTTGGGGGAATATTGGTTTGACTTATTTTAAACCACTACATAGAGCAGAAAAATCATTGTTTTATGGATTTGTAGGTGTATCAGCTTACTATACAACTGAAAAATACATTGAAAGAGATTATAAATATTTCCAAGAAACAGATTCGACATATACTTATAAACCAATTAGTGAAGAAAAAGAATTGCGCGAGACTGATTTAGATATGTTCGTTGGTGTTGGACTTGGAATAACTTATAACATTACTAATAATATCCGATTTTCACTGGAATTACCATTTACAGTCTCCGACCAAGGACACATTTGGATGATAGTACCACAAGGTGGTTTACATTATTTTTTTAAATAAGTTATATTAGATTGTACACAATCTAGCTTTTACAAATATAATTATAATGAAGAGTTATTTATTAATCATCACGACCATACTAATATCTTCATGTTCTACAAATATATCTAAGCAGGATAATTACATTCTAACTTCGGATTTACCGGCAGGTGAATTTGTAAAGGAATCCGGAAAGAAATTAATAAATCAATCTTATGGATTTACTAAGATAATAGCAGATTCAGCACAATTTAGTACTACTATAATAATCGCTGTACATGGCTATGATTCCGGAGGATATGAATGGGTCACATCACTCAGCCAATTAGCAGAAAAATATACTTTCACATATTTTTATCGTTACGATTGGGATATATGTCCTGATATACTTGGTCAAAATCTAGCAGACTCACTAGTAACATTAATACAAGATAAATCTAGCCTAAACAAAATTATAATATTTGGTCATAGCTTTGGTGGTTTAGTGGTCACATATTTAGCAGGTAACTTGGATGTGAATATTCCAATTGAAATTCATACAATTGCTGCTCCGTTAGCAGGATATCCTAGAATTATGGATAATTGTGAATTACAATATAGTGACAAAAATAAAATAACTTATCCTTTATGGGAAGCAAACATTTCGCACTATCAATGGCGGACTCAAAAACACCAAGATGGTACCTTCCGTAATTTAGATTTTGATCCGCAAGATAGCAATTTTGATAATAGTGAAATAATATTATTACCTGAAACAATGAATGGAAAACGATTGGGACACAATTGGTCAATTACTTGGGCAATTAATAGTTACCTCGAAAATTAAATTACACATTATGGAAAATTCAGTCCCTAACAGAACAAAATTGGTAGATAGTGTATTTACATCGATTTATAAAAAATATGACTTGATGAATGATGTTATATCGTTAGGATTTCATAGAATCATAAAGCGTAAAGCATTATTAAAAAATTGCCGTTCCGGTAATTTACTAGATTTAGCAGCAGGAACGGGTGATCTCGCAATATATTTCAGAAAATTATATGCTGAGAGTAATAAAATCACTTTAGCTGATCCAAATTCTGAAATGTTGTCCTATGCAAAATTCAGATTAGATAAAAATTCAATCAATAAAAATATTGAGTTTGTTACATGCTATGCCGAAAAGCTACCTTTTAATGATAAATCATTTGATAATGTTACAATAGGTTTTGGTTTCCGAAATTTTACAGACAGACCTAAGGCACTTACTGAAATAAATAGAGTGTTAAAAAATAATGGTAAATTGATAATTATTGATTTCAGCAAGCCGGTCAATCCAATAATTAATGCTTTTAACAATTTTTATTTGAATAAAATTGTACCAATCTTAGCGAAAATTATAACTGGAAATATTTCTGAATATCGATATCTATCCCAATCAATAAAGGAACATCCTAATCAAAGTAAAATAATTAAGATGATGGAAACAGCGGGATTTACAAACTGCATATACGAGAATAGATTAAATGGTATTATAGCGGTACATCTCGGAGAAGTAATAAAGTAGCGTATTACTGATCAAGTTTTTTAATACGCTGCAAATGTCTCTCACCTTCAAAGGGTGTTTTTAACCATAATTCAATCACATCAACAGCTTTCTCTTTTGAAATAAACCTTGCTCCCAAAGATAATACATTTGCATTGTTATGCTTTCGAGATAACTTAATTATCCTCTTAGGACCGTCATAATACACAACTGCTCTTACTCCTTTCACACGATTCGCTGCCATCGCTTCCCCTTGACCGGAGCCACCGAAAATAATTCCAAACGTATTATTAGAACTCCCAACCACTCGTGCTGCAGGTAAAATAAAATCAGGATAATCATCATCTGCATTGAATCCGTATGCACCAAAATCTTCAACTTGATATTTCTCTTTTTCCAAATAATCTTTCACATGATTTTTTAGATCATATCCGGCATGGTCGGTAGCAAGTACAATTTTCATAATTATAATAATTTCTTTAAATGTTTGTTAATTTTATTTACAACTTTTTTTGGAATAAACCCAAATCGATCTGCAAGTTCTTTATACGGTGCCGATAATCCATAAGTATCCAAACCAATCATTAATCCGCTTTGACCTACATGTCGCTCCCACCCAAGAGTAATTCCCGCCTCAAGCGATACTTTTAGACAACCACGAGGTGGAATTAATTTTTCTTTATATTTATTGGATTGTTGCTCAAACAATTCCCATGATGGCATACTAATAACACGAACTTGTTTTTCTTTTAAAATATCAGTTACTTCCAAAGCCAAAGACACTTCTGAACCTGTGGCAATTAATACAATTTCCGGTGCTCCGTCACAGTCACTTATAATATATGCACCCTTTCTTACTCCGGATTCAATTCTATCATAACTCATTGGAAGTACTGGTACATTCTGTCTGGTTAATAATAAGGCACTTGGAGTATCAGTGGATTCGATAGCTAGTTTAAAGCAAATAGCTGTTTCTTTTGGATCAGCCGGACGAAAAACATTATAATTAGGGATAGTCCTCAATGCCATAATATGTTCAACCGGTTGGTGGGTAGGTCCATCTTCACCCACATAAAACGAGTCATGCGAAAATTCATGAATAACTCTAATTTCTTGCATTGCTGCTGAACGCAGTGCGGGTCTTGCGTAATCTGAGAAAACTAAAAAGGTACCACCAAATGGAATCATACCACCATGCAACGACATTCCATTTAAAATAGCAGCCATCGGAAATTCGCGAACTCCGAAAGCAAGATTTCGTCCAATTCGATTCTCTTTTTGAAAATCACCAAAGGTTCTCGCAAACCCACCTGTGTAGTTCGATGGTTCAAGATCAGCTGAACCACCAATTAAATGTGGTAATTGTTCAGCAAATTTTTCTAATGTAATTCCAAACGCTTTTCGTGTTGCCAATGAATCTCCTTCGTTAAATTCAGGAAGAATTAAATCTAAAATATTATTTTCGATAATCTTAGACCATTGTTTATTAAAAACCTTTCCCTTGCGAAGTTTAATCAATTGAGCATTCCAATCAGTACTCACATCTAATAAACCGTCAAATCTTTTTTGAAAGTTATCAGTTATACATTGAGGAACATAAAATTGTTTGTTGGGTAATCCGAATTTTTCCTTTGTCTGTTCAATCTCTTCCACTGTTAATGGCACACCATGAGTATTATGGTCACCTTCCATATTTGCGCAACCATTACCAATTACTGTTTCACCAATAATTAAATTTGGTCTTTCAATAACCTGAGCCGTTTGAATCGCATCTCTGATAGCGTTATGATCATGTCCGTTAATCTTTTGGACATGCCAACCGAATCCTTCGAATATCGATCCTACATCTGTAGAATCAGAACGATTAGTTGCACCTGAAATCTGCGCTTCATTTGAGTCATAGTACATTATTAGCTTGTGCAAATTCCAGTGTCCTGCTAAAGCTGCAACTCCGAGACTCACCGGTTCCTGCAAATCACCATCTCCCGCTAAAACATAAGTGAAATGATTTACAAAATCTTTAGCATTTTTTGATAAGTTACCTATTGTTTCATTTAGAAACGCTTCAGACAGTGCCATTCCAACTGCCATTCCAACTCCCTG
>CAZWKR010000034.1:0-5219 GCA_964634215.1 uncultured bacterium | reverse complement strand
GAGAATTATATTTTGGAATTCTTCTGCCGAACGAATTTTTGGATTTATAGCGGAAGAAGTAACCGGTTCTGATCTAATTGATATTATCATACCCAAGGAAAAAGTAGTTGAGTTTACTGAAAGTTATAATCCTGATAGAAAAAAACATCTAAATAGTCAAATAAAAATAATACATATTACCGCAATTAGAAAAGATGGTACACAATTCCCTGCTGAATTGTCTATTGCGGATGTACGCAATGAGGATTCATGGAATACAGTTGGCATAGTCAGAGATATAACAGATCAAAAAACTCTTGAGCAAGAATTAAAATTATCGGAAAATCGATTAAAATTATCTCTAAAAGGCGAAGAAGAATATTTATGGGACTGGAATATTCAAACAAACGAAATGTATTTCAGTCCAACCGTTCAATCTATGCTTGGATTTGAGAAAAAGGAAATTCGCAGAAATTATGAAGATTGGAAAAAATTAATTCACCCAACTGATGTTGTAAATGTGATATATGAATTGGAAAAACACATCTCCGGTAAAACTAATATGGTTAGAATCGAGTATCGAATGAAATCAGCCTATGATAACTGGAATTGGATTTATACACGTGGTAAAATTGTCGAATTTGACGACGAGAAAAGTCCACTAAAATTTGTCGCAACAAATAGTGACATAAATGAGCAAAAATTATACGAATTAGACGTCCAAAACCTACAGGAACAATTAATTAAAGAAAAAGAAAAGTCCTCCTAGAAGTCGATATTGCTTAGAATGTTAATATTAACCGATATTGTGTTTAATTGCGTAAGAACCATATTTATTTAATTGTTCTAAATTATTTGCTGCCATATAACTCATTGAACTACGCAATCCGGCATCTATTTGATCAAGGATGTTTTGTACACCACCTTTATATTCTACAATAGTTTCATCGCCTTCAATATAATATGGATTTTTACCCCTCTTTTGCTGCACAGCGTATGAAGCAGATCCACGGTATGCTTTATAAAGTTTACCGTTATATTTAAGAATATTTCCCTCTGCTTCTTTTGTACCAGCTAACATCCTCCCTACCATAACCGCATCTGCACCTACAGTCAACGCTTTAGCAATATCTCCAACGGCTCTAATTCCCCCGTCAGCAATAAGTAATGAGCTACTGCCAGTTTTTTCTTTAATTATTCTACATTCTTGTATTGAAGACACAATCCCCTGTCCAACACCTGTCATAATTGAAGTTGTGCACATTGAACCTGAACCAATTCCAACTCTAATTGCATCAACTCCCAAATCTGATAAATACTTAAAACCTTCTTCAGAATCAACATTGCCACAAATGGTATAAGTATTTTTTAAATCCCGTACTTGTTTAATTGTAGGCTCAACTGCCGTATTAAAACCATTTGCTACATCAACAATAAATGAGCGCGCCCCTAAACTGTAAAATTCATCAATTATTTCCTTCTCATCTAACCCAACAGCAATTACAGCATCTAATCCATCATTTCTTAAAGCAATATAATTATCTTTTCTAGTGTCGATAGGTTGAAACCGATGGATCATTCCAAGCATTCCATTTTTAGATAATATTCGACACATTTCTAAGCTGCAAATAGTATCCATTGGGGCAGGTAAAACAGGTAGCCTTAAATTATTAATTGTGCCACTTGAGTCTAAGTTTAATGAAAGATCTATTTCTTGACGACTATTAACCTGTGATAAATTTCTTGGCACTAATGATATATCTTGATAACTGAGAGATGGTTTCATGCAATTTCCGGTAAAAAGTTTATAATCAATTTCATTAAATATAAGACCCAATAAACTTAATAAATTAATTTATTAAGACAGAGCAATAATTCTGGTATTTATTTCCCGGTCTCTAAAAAATGATCTATAAAAATTCCTTTCCAACAGTTTTTCTAATTTCATCAGTATTTATATTATACTTTTCTTGAGCAAGCGACGTGACAAAATCTTTGTGGCTACGGTTTTTACGGTAGTCCGGTTCACGAGTAGGATGTTTGAGATATTTATCTATTAGTGATACTGATTCACCAACATTTAAAACAGCGTGATAAAATACAACAAATTTGTTTTGGTAAATTGAAGACCCCAAAATTTTTAGATTATTAATTGTAATGTCAGAAATTCCTCTACTATCTAAATTCTTTATTCCCAAATCATTAAGTGCGGAAATAATTTTAGTGTTATAATCAATAAAATACAATTTCCCACTTTTAAAATCTGTCTGCTTAACCACAATTGATAAAACTACCATTTTACTAGAGAGTACTACGGTTTCCCCGCCAGACGGGCGTTTATATACTGGAATTGCATCATCTATAACATTTTCAGTAAATAATGAATCAGGAGCATTATTGCTTCTACCCAATACAATGCAAGTCTCCTTAGGAATCCAAATAATACTGTTGGATTTAGCTATATCATTTTCAAATAGATAAGAATCAGGTAAGTCATATTTTCTTACATTTACTGAAGTCATTTATATTATTTATGAATGGGTTTTTCAAACGCATCAAAGCCCGATTCCATATATATTTCAGAGATCGTTGGATGAGCATGAATTGTATTTGCAACATCGTACACAGTTCCCTCAAGTTGCATTAACACTCCGGCTTCTGCAATTAAATCAGTCGCATTATTTGCGATTATTTGCACACCTAAAACTTCACCATATTTTTTTTCAGATATTAATCTGATCATACCTTCACGTTGACCTTCTATCATAGCTTTTCCATTTGCAGAAAGAGGGAATTCACTCACTTTATAATCATATCCTTCATCCTTTACCTGCATTTCTGTCATTCCAATTTGTGCCATTTCAGGATATGTATAAATATTTATAGGGAATTTAGAATTATCGAATTCTTTTATTATTCCACTAATAACATTTACTGCATGCAATCCTTGTGCTGATGCAGTGTGTGCAAACTTTGATGTACCATTTACATCACCTACAGCAAAAATAGAATCAATATTTGTTTGCAAAAACTCATTTACCTTAATAAAATTATTTTCAAGAACTATATCTAACTTACTTTCGGGTAAGATGGCTTGTCTATCGCTTGCGTCTATTAAACTATCTGTTGGGAATTCACCCTTATCCGTCTTAAGTAAACCATCCTTATAACTTTTTATTTTTGCATTAAACACAACTTCAATTTTATTCTTTTTGAAAGATTTTAATAAATAATCAGATAAATATTTATCTGCATCTGGAATTAAAATTGATTGTGAAGCTAACATAACCACTTCTGTATCTATTAGATTGAAGAACTGTGCTAATTCTACAGCATGCGGATTGCATCCAACTATCACAGGATTATTAGGTAACTCATCCATTTTTAACAATTCCTGAATAGAAGTAACTGATGTACTTGGTATTGTATCGTCTAAAACAACAGGTTTACTTCCAGTGGCTATGATGATGTTATCAGTTTCAAATAATTGTTTTTCAACTATTATTGAATTTGCGGATTGGATTGTAGCTAATCCCTTAATTATTTCAACACCATTTTTCTTAAGTAAGAACTCCACACCTTTTGTTAATCTACGCACGATTCTCTGTGATCGTTTTTTAACTTTTTGCCAATCAAGGGAAATGGTTTTTGTATCAATTCCTGCAATACCAAATTCAGAGGCCTTCTTTATCGAATCAAACATTTTAGCACTTTCAATAATAGTTTTAGTTGGAATACAACCCCAATTCAAACACATACCGCCAATTTCATCTTTTTCTATAATTGCAGTTTTCAGTCCAATTTGTCCGGCTCTAACAGCGGCTACATAACCCGCGGGACCCGAGCCGATTATTATAACATCATATTTCATTACCAACTCCAAAATATTTATGATAATAATAATGACACAGGATCATTCAAATATGTCATTATTTGATTTAAGAATCTAACAGCTTCACCACCATCAACGATACGATGATCAACTGACATTGATAACGGAAGTATATTTCCAATTTCAATTGAATCATTTTTAACAACCGGTGTTTTTATTGATCTACCAATTCCCAAAATTGCTGCTTGTGGATAATTGATCACCGGGACACCGAAAGTTCCACCAATCGACCCATAATTTGTTAAGGTAAAGGTGCCATCTTTAAAATCATTAAGTGTTAATTTGCGTTCCCTTGCACGCCCAATTAGATCATCAATTTTCAATGATAATTCTAAAAATGATATTCTATCGACATTTTTGACGACTGGAACTACTAAACCATCTTCTGTATCGACAGCAATACCAATATTATAATATTTTTTTAGAACTAAACGATTTTTATCGGAATCAAATTCGGAATTAAGTGCAGGAAATAGTTTTAATGCATTTGCAGTTGCTTTCATAAAAAATGCAAGAAATGAGAGTTTAGTATCGTTCTCTTTGAATTGATCTTTATATTTATTTCTGATCTTGATTAATCCTGAAATTTCAACTTCATCAATAACTGTCATATGAGGCGCAGTTTGTTTTGATATGACCATATTCTGTGCTATTGTTTTTCTAATTTGCGATAAATCTTGATACTCTACTAAATCACTTTCAAAGGATTCATTTTGGATAATCGGAATTTTTGTTTGTTTTTTGTATTTATGGATATCAGCTTTCATTACACGTCCCACGGGTCCTGAACCCAAAACAGCATTAATATCAATTTCCAAATCTCGTGCGAGAGCTCGCGCAACCGGTGTTGCTAATATCTTCTTTGGAATATTATTTTTTGGTACTTTAATCTCTTCAAGTCCTTCATCGGTTGCTGGCAGAAGTGCTGAATCACCCGCTACATCAATAGTACCAACAACTCCAAACCCTTTTTCATCAACCGGTTCTTCAGTCGCTTTTTTTGGTTCTTCCTTGATTACTTCCTGAGCCTCAGCACCAGCAATACCCTCAATTTCAAGTTCAATCAATGAATCATCAACATTTATTATTTCTCCCTCTTGTCCAAATAAAGTGATAATCACTCCACTTTTGGGAGATGGAATATCAGTTACTACTTTATCTGTTTCCATATTGACAATTGGCTCACCAGAATTAATTGATTGCCCTTTCTTTACATACCATTTTATAATTCTTCCTTCGGTAATTCCTTCACCAATATCCGGGAATTTAAAAATGTATCTCATACTAATACTCCTCTACAGTACTAAAATTTGTGTAGTTTTTGAATTTCATAATAGATTCTATTGGG
>CAZWKR010000033.1:0-5560 GCA_964634215.1 uncultured bacterium | reverse complement strand
TTGTTTTTTTATTAACATATTATTTATCAACAGTTTGTTTTATAACTTTATTTTTAAGGAAATGTAGTGAATGTAGAAAATCTTTGTCATCTTCATCAAATTTAAAAACTAATAATAATGCTCCATAAATAACTAAAATTATTATAAGAGCTAATATTAATGTTATTATTGTATGATACCCCATCAAATTCGGTTTAATATATTGTAAAATTCCATATGTAAGAATTCCGGCGAATATTGATTTAAAAACTTTAAAATTAAATGGACTAATTTTTAGAAATATCCATGTCTCCATTAACCGTGCTAATGCAATCAAAGACATCGATGAAAGAGTCGCACACGCTGCTCCCATTAATCCATATTTTGGTATTAATATTATATTTAAAGTAATATTTAATATTGTTGCTACTATGGCATTAGCCAAATTTAATTTTTGATAACCTGATACAACTAATACAGTACCGCTTACTCCAAATATTGCAAAAATTGATGTACCAATTGATAAAATTATCAATGCATCTGACGATTGAAGGAAATCTGCTCCAAAAAGAAGCATAATTTTTGTAGAGAAAAGCAAAATCAAAATTAAAACAGGCATTACCAAGGTGAGTATCCATCTCGTTACTAATTTATAAATATGACGCATCCCAATGACATCTTTCCTTGCATAATATTTTGAAAACATTGGAGCAAAAATACTCGCGAATGCAATTAAAATTGAGAGCTGTACACTTGCTGTTCTAACTGCCGGATGATACAAACCTACAGTTTCGGTATTTATGAAATATCCTAACATCAATATGTCCATCCAATGTAAAACCGTTCCCAAAATCATAGTAAACATTATTGGAAGGGAATATGTAAATATCTCTTTATTGAAACTGATATTCCCGATATTTAATATATTAACACCTACAATTTTCTTGAGGAAATAATGTGCTACTATAAATCCAACAATTCCCGTGATTAATGTTGGTAGTATTATTGCCAATTCACTTGAAAAAGTAATATATACAAATAGCATTGCAACAATAATTACAGTAGGATTTAGAATGTATTCTACAAAAACTTTGTATTTAAGTAGTTGAAATCCTTGCGTGGCAAATGTGGCTATAGTCATCAGGGCAGTAAATGGTAACGACAAAGCATAAACTATTAATACAATTCTTAACATCGATGATTCGTGAAACACATTTTCTACAAGCCAATTTGATAACAATATTTGACATAACATGATTATTATCGAAAAAACTAGTCCCATTTTTAGCGTCGACAGAATATTATTTTTTATCGATTCTCGATCCTTCTTATGGTCGCGCATACTAACATGGCGCATCAATCCCACATCCATTCCTGCTTTACCAAGCACGTTTGAGATACTGGTTATAGAACTGCCAAGCGAATAAATACCAAGATAATGCATACCCACCAAACGAGCTAATATTGCTGTAAATAAGTACCTAATAAATTGGCCGTAACCCATCCCTACAAATGATATTGTGGATTCCTTAGCGATTTTTTGAGCCGGTGTAAAGTTTTTAGTATTCATTTTACAGTGTGGGTTGATATTCTAGATTTTTTATCACATCTTCACCAATTTTACTGAATTGTAACTTTTGGTCTTTACTAAAAATAGTTTTCCACTCACCTGATACACCTTTCCGAACAAATTTTGTATCATCGCTTTTTCCACTCTTACGACCTGTAATTTTTCTAAAACTGTTTTTTTCAATAATATTCTCTATTTTCTTTTGCCCAATTTTGAAACCTAGAAAATTAAAAATATATTCTAGAACTGTACTTGGATCAATAAGTATGTCCTCATACCGAATAATTATTGATTTTTTTTTATCACGATTTTTCAACCAATTCCTAATCCAATTTATTGTTTCTTTTTCAAATTCGCCGGATTCAAACTTATGAGATATAAATTCTTCTATCGATTGCTTATTTGCTTGGTCATGAGCCCAATGACCAGGAAAATTCCTGCTATGCCAATACTCAGAAATAAGCTTGTCACGGGGATCACGCACACCAATAATATATTTTAGATTAGATTTCTCTAACACCTCTATATTTTCTGATAGTGCCCAAGAATGCCCACGAATTACCGCTAACTTATTTATGAATTCCTGAAAAATTTCGATATCTAAGTCCCAGCGTGAATCATCCCATTTATCTGATATATAAGTATTCCATTTAATTGGAGCAAAAGAATCAAATCCATCTAAGCCTGAGCACATATTTGATAACCAGGTTGAACCACTTTTGGGTAGCGATGTAATAAAAATTATATTCTGCGGATATTGTTTTCTTTTTAGATAATAATTGATCAGATTTACGGGACGTTTAATAATTGCGTTTATAAATAAATATTTAATCGTATTAATTAAACCGAAACGCTGGAAATTTACTTTTACTCTTAGCAATCGGTTTTTAATTTGTTGAATCATTTTATTTCTTAATTAGTAGAAAAATATATTTCAATAATTGATACGGAATTGATATAATCCAAAACATCCCAATAGTTATCTTTTGCAGAATATTTGCATGTTTATTAAATAATTTTAATAATCCCAGGAACTTTCTCTTAACTTTTAAAACTGACAATTCACCACCAACTGATGCGGAAACTTTATGCCAAATTTTTGAATTCGGAGCAAATAAAATATTCTTTCCCCTACCTCGAATTCTTAACGACAAATCAACATCTTCAGCATACATTGGAAATGATGTATCAAATCCGCCAAGTTCCTCATAATCATGATATCGTATAGCAAAGCAGCAACCGGTAGCATAATCAGTATTTTTTGAAACTTTAGAAAGCTCAGAATCAAGTTTTCTAATGCCTTCATGATATACTGAACCAAACCATAGATTAACTTTCCCACCGGCATACCAAATTTGATCTCTATCATTCGCATAGAAAATTTTAGGGACTGTTTGACCTATACTAGATTTTTCTATTAACGGATTAATAAGCGGTTCAATAAAATTAGGGGCAACAATTGTATCATTATTTAAAAATATCACAAACTCCGGATCCTGGTTTTTTATGTGTTCAAATCCTGCATTATTCCCCGCAGCATAACCTATATTATTTTTTAATTGTAGAATATCAACATTTGGATAGTTTTTTCTAATTGCTTTTACTGAATCATCGGTCGAACCATTATCCACAACCAGTATTTTGAGATTATTATATTGAACTTTTGCCAAGGATTTCAAGCAATCCAACACGAAAGCCTTACCATTCCAGTTCAGAACAATTGTGTAAACCAAAGGATTCATTTTGATGCCAATTCCATTAAATTATTCACAAAATTTTCCCAGGAGAACGATTTTTTGTGAATTTGAACATTCTTTGAGAACTCATTGAACTTATCTTCTTTGTAAAATTTAATGATTGCTTTAGCAAATTCATCCGCATTAGGCTCAACAACATAACCAACTTTATCATTTGGTACGATTTCCGCCAATCCGCCAACATCACTAACGATTACAGGTCTGTTAAAATTATATGCAATTTGTATAATTCCACTTTGTGTAGCTGTGCGATATGGCAGTGCTACAACATCTGCTGCAGAAAAATATTCTGAGACTTCATCATCAGGAATGAATTTCAATCTTAAATCCACTGAATCTTGTATTTTCAATTTTTCAATTAGAGCATCATATTTTTCTATCTTCTCGTAACATTCACCAGCTACGATTACCATGAAATCATTCAGTTCTTCTTTAATTATTGGAATACTTTTTAACAATATATCTAATCCTTTGTATTCGCGAATTAAGCCAAAATATAAAATCATATTTTTAGCTTTAATATTTAGTTTTTTTCGTGCTGTTTCCTTGTCAATCGTATTTCCAAAAAAATTATAAATTGGATGTGGTGTTAATTTTAATTTTGCATTTGGTATAATATTTAATAAATCCGATTTAACAGATTCGGACATTACTACATATCGATCAACTTTATTTACAAATACCTTTGTGAAAAATTGATTAAATCCAAGTTTTTCATGTGGTGTAATGTTGTGACAAATTGCTATTATTTTTGCATCAATATCCTTCTTTAACGATAAGGAAACTTTTCGCAGTGCCGGTGCAAAAAATGGCATCCAATAATGCATGACAACAATATCTGGTTGAAATTCGGTAATCTTATTAGCAGTTTTATTCCATGAGAACAGATTGACTGAGCTTAATAATCGTTCACTTTTAGGCGACTCATCTGCAATAACTTTATATTGTGTTTTTCCTGGAAATAGAAATTTTGGATATTGAGTAGAATAATTAATTACCTGCAAATCATTTTCCTTACTCAGCTCATTATATAGTGCTGAGTTAAAATCGGAGATTCCACCGCGGAATGGTGGAAAGGGCCCTATAAGTGATATTCTCATCGATTTAAAATCGGATTCAGGAGAAAACTAATTTCCAAGTATCTTCTTTACGCGTTCTTCACGATCCTGAGTTGTTTGAGCAACCATCTCCCCAATTAGTCCAATTGAGAAAAACCACAATCCTAACACAAATAGCATAGCACCAAATAACATCATAGCAAAATGTTTTTGAAATGGATGATCAAAAAATATTTTTAATAATACTACATACAATTCACTGAAAAATGATAGCGCAATACACGATAATCCAAACAAACCAAATAAATGTAATGGTTTTTGAGTATACCGATTTAAAAATAGTATTGTAACCAAGTCAAAAAAACCATGAAATAAACGTGAGCCACCATATTTTGTTTCTCCAAATTTTCTTTCATGATGTTTTACAGGAATTTCTGCAATCCGAAATTGTTTTTGACCCGCTAATGCCGGTATATACCGATGTCGTCCTCCATAAATATCTAACGATTTCACAACCGCTCTACGATAAATTTTCAGTCCGCAATTCATATCATGTACTTTCACACCGGTTATCACACCTGTTACGAAATTTGCTATTTTGGACGGGAATCGTTTAGTCCAAGGATCTTTGCGATCTTTTTTCCACCCTGTTACTAAATCATATCCTTCCTCCAACTTAGAGATTAAATTTGGTATTTCATTTGGATCATCTTGTAAATCAGCATCCATCGTAATGATGTAATCTCCCTCTGCTAATTTAAAACCTTCTGCCAAAGCTGCCGATTTTCCATAATTGCGGTGAAATTGAACTAATTTAAAATTAGATTCATTAGTTACAATTGCTGAAAGTAATTGAATCGAATCATCGGTTGACCCATCGTCAACGAAAAGTACTTCCCACTCTTTCTCTAATTTGAGTACATCTTTTATAGATGCTACTAAATCGGCTAGCGATTCTTGTTCATTATACGTTGGGATTATAATAGATATTGATTTGTTCATATCAAATATGTGGTATCTTATCAGGAATCCCTTTTAATAAACTAGGAATAGATTCACCATAATCTCTCTCAGAGATTTTGAATTCGACTATAGATTCTAAAGAATCTAAATTAAATGTTACCTTCTCTAATACCATTCCTAATTGTGTTGCAGTTGATTTAAAATTTACTGCGTTTAAATCCTTTTCAAAACCT
>CAZWKR010000032.1:0-7566 GCA_964634215.1 uncultured bacterium | reverse complement strand
GAAAACTACTTGTGTTCTTTGCATTTTGGATGTTCTTATTCCATTATGTGGATATTTTTTGTCCTACATAAACGATTGTAACCGAAGCATTAAATGCTTTAGCTGCCAACATCCCAACTTTTAGAGTTGGTTTTGAATACTCTTTACTTGATATTGCAATTAAAATTTTCATAATGAATTGTATGGTTATTATTGGTTTGATTGAAAATTAATCAATTTTTAGTATTAATAGGTTATTGTATATTATTTCTATCGTAATATGGGTATGGCGGATACAATATTGAATGCAATAACCCTTATAATGATTTTATTCGATTTCTGATAAACCGTACTCTTATTCATACTTTACTAAAATAGTAAAATATTTGCTTCAACTATTGACATCGATATTCAAATTCTATTAATCTCAAACTCAATTTTTATAAAAAAATGACAATAATCAAATACAAAAAAGGTATTTAGTGGCACAACTTTTTTCCAAAAAAGCTAATATAATTCCAATTTATTTATTATTTGCTATAATTCTTATCATCATATTTATTGTCGGAGCTTTTTGGTATTGGGGTTCTCCTTATTATACTGATGTCGGTTATCAACCCGAGCAACCTGTTCCATATAGTCACAAATTCCATGTTGGTGAATTGGGTATGGATTGCCGCTATTGTCACACCGGTGTTGAGGTATCGGCAGTTGCCGGCATACCTCCAACGCAGACCTGTATGAACTGCCATGTTATGGTAAAACCAACAAGCGATTCTCTCAAAGTTGTAAAAGCAAGTTGGGATACAAACAAACCGATTCAATGGGTGCGGGTGCATAAATCACCCGATTATGTTTACTTTGACCACTCAGCACACGTGAATACCGGTGTTGGATGTATAAGCTGTCATGGGCGAGTTGACCGAATGAACGTGGTAATGCAAGCTGAACCTCTTAGCATGGCTTGGTGTTTGGAATGCCATCGGAATCCGGAAGAACATTTACGACCGGTCTCCGAAGTAACAAATATGAAATGGATACGTGGAGCAGATCATACAGAATTTGCTAAACAAATGATGCAAGATTTAAATATAACACCGCCAACCGGCTGCCAAGGATGCCATCGATGAGTAATGATAAAAAAATAGTGAAATTGAACGGCAAGACATATTGGCAAAGTTTACAAGAATTATCCGATAATCCGGAAATTCAAGAGTTAATGCAGTCCGAAGAAAAGGACGGAAACAAAGGAGTTTCACGTAGAGAATTTCTTGGACTAATGGGCGCTTCCATAGCATTGGCAGGCCTCGCAGGTTGTCGCCGTCCGGTAGAAAAAATTATACCTTATGTTATTGCTCCGGAAGAAATAGTACCCGGCATTCCAAATTTTTATGCAACGTCAATGCAACGCGGATTGGATGCCATTGGCTTGGTTATTGAAAATCACGAAGGACGTCCAACAAAAATTGAGGGGAATAAAAAACATTCTGCTTCATTAGGAAAAACCGATTCATTTGCCCAAGCAGAAATATTGAATTTGTATGATCCTGATAGATCTAATAATGTATTACATAACGGAGCATCTTCAATATTACAAGATTTTATTACAGCTTGGGGCGAACTGTACGATAAATATATTAGTAACGGTGGTGAAGGATTAGCCGTTATATCAGAGACATCGGCTGCATCGACAGTCACTCGTTTAAGGAAAGAATTTCAAAAAACATTTCCGAAAGCCAAATGGGTCGTTTACAATCCTATCAGTGACGAAAATATTGTCAAAGGTATTGAAATTGCCACCGGAAAAACTGCCGTACCAGTTTACAATTTTGAAAAAGCTAATGTGATTGTTTCCTTAGATTCAGATTTTCTTTATTTAGAATCCGGCTCAGTAAAAAACTCAATGGGTTTTGCTGATGGTCGCAGGGTAAAAACTGAACATGACAAGATGAATCGCTTATATGTCGCCGAAAGTGCAATGAGTGTCACCGGTGGAATGGCAGACCATCGAATCAAAGTGAGAAATAACGATATTGGCAATTTTGTAGCGACAATTGCATTAGAAATAACAAAGCAAGGAGTCAAAGTACCCGGAACCGCTTCGCTTACCGCTAATAATAAATTTGATAAACATCTTATTAAAGAACTTGTAACCGATCTAATTAAAAATCGCGGCAAAAGTTTAGTCACTGCCGGACGCAATCAGTCTGCTCAAGTTCACGCATTAGTAAATGCGATAAACTCCTCTTTGGACAATGTTGGTAAAACGGTATCGTTTTATAATATTGAAAAAGATCTATTACCAAACAGCAACGATTTAGCCGATTTGGCAAACAGTGGTAATATTTCGACCTTAATAATGATTGGAACCAATCCGGTTTATTCTGCTCCCAAACACTTGCAGTTTGAAAAATTACTAAAAAATACTGATCATACAATTCAACTTAGTTCTCATGTTGATGAAACATCAGAACACGTTGAGTGGCATATTAACCGCACGCATTTCCTTGAAGAATGGAATGATACAAAATCTTCTGACGGAACAGCTGGAATCACTCAACCTCAAATTCGTCCGTTATTTAATGGAATCAGTAATATTGAATTAGTTGGTATTCTTACTCAAGGTGAACTGACAAAAGGTTATGATTTAGTCCAAAATACTTGGAAAAATATTTTATCAGGTGAATTTGAAAATTCCTGGAATAAAGCACTGCACGACGGAGTTTATTCCAAGAGAATTAACACACCACAGAGTCTTACAATTAACAATAATTTGGTTGCAAATATACCTCCCCACAATAATAACAAAATTGAATTGGTATTAAAACCATCTGCTTCAACATTTGACGGTAGTTTTGCCAATAACGGATGGATGCAGGAAATGCCAAATCCGGTCTCAAAACTTACCTGGGACAATGTTGCGCAAATAAGTCATCGAACTGCAAAAGCACTTGGTTTGAAAAATGAAGATGTAGTCAAGATATCCAATGGTGGAGAGTATGTTTTACTCCCAGTTTGGATTATACCTGGGCAGGCAGATAATTCTATATCAGTAGAATTAGGATATGGCAGAACTAAAGTTGGCAGAATTGGAAATAATGTTGGTCAAAATTCTTATAAATTGATTAATTCGAGTGGAAGTTATTTAGTTAATAACATTTCGGTTTCCAAAATCGGCGCTACTTATCCATTGGCATGTACGCAAGATAGCCATGGAATGAATGATGATAAATTAGCCGATGATGCAATCCAAAAACGTTTACCTGTGCTGGTCCGTGAAGCAACGATGGAAGAGTATAAACATCATCCAGAATTTGCGAAACACGGTGTACATCACCCACCTTTGGTATCAATGTGGGAAGAATTTGAATATACAGAATCACCACAATGGGGAATGACAATTGATCTTAATGTTTGTACCGGATGCAATGCCTGTTCAACCTCTTGTCAGAGTGAAAATAATATTCCGGTAATAGGAAAACAAGAAGTACGTATGGGACGTGAAATGCATTGGATAAGATTAGATCGCTATTTTTCCGGTGACCCCGATGATCCTGATGTGGTGATCCAGCCGGTTGCCTGTCAACATTGCGAAATGGCTCCTTGCGAACAAGTGTGCCCAGTTGCAGCAACTACACATTCTGAAGATGGCTTAAACGGTATGACATACAACCGCTGTGTTGGAACACGCTATTGTGCAAATAATTGTCCATATAAAGTACGCAGATTTAACTTTTTCAATTTCGCAAAGGATACACCGGAAATTGTTCAAATGGCACACAATCCGGATGTTACAGTTCGGTTCCGCGGAGTGATGGAAAAATGTACTTATTGCGTACAACGTATCAATGCTGCTAAGATTGAAGCAAAGAATGAAAGACGTGATATTCAGGATGGTGATGTCATTACCGCTTGTCAGCAGGCTTGTCCAACTGATGCAATAACATTCGGAAATATAGTCGATCCTGACAGTAAAGTGAGTAAAGAGATGCAAAACAATAGGGATTATGCATTACTTGGTGAATTAAATACAAAACCACGCACAATATATCAAGCACGTCTTAGAAATCCAAATCCAAATTTAGAGGAAAGTCATTCCTAGATGAGTGATTCAATCAAAATATCTCAAGAATTCATAGATGAACCGCTAATAGGTGGTAATCCATCATTTCATACAATTACTGAAAAAGTAAGTTCAATATCTGAAGGTAAAACTAAACGAGAATGGCTGTTAGCATTCGGAATTGCCCTATCCGTATTATTTTTGTTACTTGGCGTAATATCATATTTAGTTTGGGAAGGAATTGGAATTTGGGGACTTAACAATCCGGTCGGTTGGGGTTGGGCTATTGTAAATTTTGTGTTTTGGGTTGGTATCGGTCATGCTGGCACACTCATTTCTGCGATATTATTATTATTTAGACAAAAATGGCGTACATCAATTAATCGTTTCGCTGAAGCGATGACCCTATTTGCAGTAATTTGTGCATTATTATTTCCCGGAATTCATGTAGGAAGAATGTGGATGTTACATTACTTCTTCCCGATTCCAAATCAAATGGGTATGTGGCCCAATTTCCGTAGTCCGTTACTATGGGATTTCTTTGCCGTAGGTACATATTTTACTGTATCACTTTTATTTTGGTATACAGGCTTAATCCCCGATTTGGCAACCTATCGCGACCGTGCTGTTGCACAAGCAAAAAAAGTTAAACAGAAGATATTCGGCATTTTATCCCTGGGTTGGAGAGGTGGCAACAGACATTGGCAACATTATGAAATTGCCGCTCTGGTTTTAGCGGGATTGTCAACACCATTAGTTCTTTCGGTGCATAGTATCGTAAGCTCCGATTTTGCTACGGCTATCATTCCAGGTTGGCACACAACTATCTTCCCGCCATATTTTGTTGCGGGAGCAGTTTTCTCAGGATTTGCGATGGTTATGACTTTAGCCATTATTGCCCGCAAATTTTATAATCTCGAAAATATTATTACTGTAGGTCATTTTGATAAAATGGCAAAGATCATGTTGTTAACAGGTTCTATTGTTGGTTATGCATATGCGATGGAATTTTTCATCGCCTGGTACAGCGGAAATATTTATGAAGGCTTCACATTTTTAAATCGTGCTTTCGGTCCGTATCAATGGGCATATTGGACGATGATCTCTTGTAATGTTCTTATACCCCAATTATTTTGGTTTAAGAAATTGCGGACAAATGTTTCATTCTTATTTGTTGCTTCAATTTTTGTAAATATCGGGATGTGGTTTGAACGATTTGTTATTACGGTCACATCGCTTTCACGTGATTTTTTACCTTCAAGTTGGGATTATTTCTCTCCAACGTTATTTGATATTTTAATATTTATTGGTTCGTTCGGATTGTTCTTCACGGGATTTTTATTGTTCATTAGATTTTTGCCAATTGTATCAATGACCGAAGTTAAAAGTGTATTACCGCAAGCTGATCCACATTATGTTGGTAGTATTAAAGGTGGCAAATAATGGCTAAGATTCACGGTCTAATTGCTGAATTTGATAGTCCCGGTAATTTAATGAAAGCCGGTTTAGCAATGCGCGAAAAGGGATTTAAACATTTTGATTGTCACTCACCCTTCCCTATTCACGGTATGGATGATGCAATGGGATTAAGACGCTCTCCATTAGGTTATATAATTGCATTTTTCGCAATTATTGGTGCCATATCGGGATTAGGAATACAAACGTGGGTTCACTCAATTGAATACCCACTTGTGATTAGTGGTAAACCATTTTTTGCATGGCAAGCATATACCATTGTTACATTTGCTTTAACGATTTTATTTGGTGCTTTTGGAGCTGTTTTTGGTATGTTGGCATTAAATAAACTGCCTCGTTATCATCATTATCTATTTTATTCAGATAAATTTAATAAAGTCACAGATGACGGCTTTTTTGTAAGTGTTGGAGCAAATGATATTATATTTGATAAAACTAATACAACAGATTTTCTTAAATCAATTGGTGGGAAAAATATAGAAGTTCTGGAGGGTGACGAATGAAAATATTTAAAAATATAATATTTTCATTTTTCATTATATTGATGATTGGTTGTCGTGGTGATCACTCAACAAAACCACCTATTCATTTAAACCCGAATATGGATTCGCAAGATAAATTTAAAGCTCAATCGGTAAATACTTTTTTTGCAGATAGTTCGGCTATGCGTCTACCCGTTGAGGGAACAATTTCACAAAATAATTTTTTTGAAAACACAGTATATATTTCAGGAAAAGATACTAATAACAACTTTATTGATAATCCTGAATTACTTACCGTTGAATTAATAAATCGTGGTGAAGATAGATTCAATATTTACTGTGCAATCTGTCATGGTGATTGGGGTGATGGACAAGGCAACATCACAAAATATCAATATCCCATTCCGCCTACTTCATTCCATCAAGATTGGCTGATCGAGAAAAAAGATGGGCATTATTATGATGTAATTACTAACGGTATCAGAACAATGCCTTCTTATAAGCATCAAATTCCGGTTAAGGATCGTTGGGCAATCGTAAGTTATGTTAGAAAATTACAGGAATCTAAAAAATGAAAGTAGATCCTAAATCCTATCTTCTTAAAGAAAAAGGATCTCTGGGCAAGATTGCATTGGTGATCGGCGTATTAGGGCTCATACTTTCGATTGTTGGTTATTTCAGTGACAGTAAACAATTTTATTTTTCATATCTTACATCTTTTACTTTTTGGGTTTCCCTCGGTTTAGGTGGTTTATTCTTTACTATGTTACACCATATCAGTGGTGCTAGATGGAGTACGGTAATATTAAGAATTTCGCAAGCGGCGATGTCTGTCTTACCATTGATGGCAATTTTCTTCATTCCCATATTTTTTGGAATTAAGGAATTATATGGTTGGAGTAATCCTGACATTGTTGCTGAAAGTACTGTTTTACAAGGCAAATCAGGATATCTCAATATTTCATTTTTCACAATTAGGACAATTATATATTTCGTAGTTTGGGGGAGTTTAGCATTCCTAATTAACAAACATTCTCGTCGACAGGATGAAGGTGAAGTCACTACCAAACAATTAAGAATTGTAAGTGCACCCGGAATGTTTTTATTTGCTATGACAATAAGTTTTGCAGCTTTTGATTGGTTAATGTCACTTGACCCCCATTGGTTCTCAACCATGTTTGGAGCATATTATTTTGGTGGAAGTTTTGTCATAATCCTTGCTTTTTTAATAATTATAGCAAATTATCTAAAAACCAATGGCACTTTAAACAATGAAATAGGACTCGCCCATTTTGGTGATCTTGGCAAATTATTTTTTGGATTCATAGTATTTTGGGCATATCTAGGTGGTGCTCAATATTTCTTTATTTGGTATGCAAACATCCCGGAAGAAACAGTTTGGTTCATAGATCGTTGGAAGAACTCGTGGGCAACTGTCAGTAAGTTATTGATTTTTGGACATTTTTTACTTCCATTTGTTTCGTTGATATTCTTTAATACAAAAAGAAATAGAAAACTACTTGTGTTCTTTGCATTTTGGATGTTCTTATTCCATTATGTGGATAT
>CAZWKR010000031.1:0-8258 GCA_964634215.1 uncultured bacterium | reverse complement strand
TTCGTTTATAATATTTTACACTAAAAACAAACAAAGTAATTACAAATCCGGTCACCGCAACCATGCGAAAAAAATACCAACCGTAATGGGTTTGGAGCGGTTTTGGTTTCTGATTTTGTGATTGAATTACTTGTGAAGATTTGTCATATTTTGTACCCGGTGGATCATTAAATATCAACATCATTCCAATTATCAAGACTAGAGCAAAGAGTAATGCTGCTCCAGTTGATCGTTTTCCAGAAACTGATTCAAATTTAGGCGTAAGATTAATCATCCCAGGTTGCTAATTCGTTCTCGAGGAGATACTAGCTTAGTAATACGAATGCCAAAATAATCATCGATTACTACTACTTCTCCTTCAGCAAGTTTTCGATTATTTACAAACATTTCCAACGGTTCTCCCGCAGTTTTTTCCAGTTCTAAGACTGATCCTTTCCCCAATTTTAACACATCTTGTATTTTCATTAATTTTTTACCCAGCTCCACTTGAACTTCCAATTCCACATCTAAGAGCATATTTATATTTCGGGTCTTTTCATTAACATTACCAGGTGTTCCAAAATTGTCAAACTCTGCTGGTGCTACATCCGTTTTTTCTTTATCAGATGAATCAACGTCGTCTGTACCAAGTACTTCATCTATAACCTCATCCCCTTCTGAATTTTCCTTGTCGTTAATATTTTTGCTATCTGTGACACCCTCACTTTCTTCGGTACTTTCATTTTCTTCTGCACTTTCCTGTGCGGTGTTCCAAAAACAATGAACCAACGAGAATGCTGATTCTCCAAACTTTATCGAATAGGTTGCAGCAAGTCCGTTGTTATCAGGAATAGCTACCGGTGATTCATCGGCATTATTTACTAGTACTATCTTTAAACCATCAACTGAAAATTTATTATCTTCTTCAGTAGAAGCTGTTATTTGTCCAATTATCTGGTTAGCAGCTTCTTGTAAACCTTCAATTTGCTCATCTCCAACAGTTTCTACTGGTTCAGCTCCAATCATCCAAGCATACAACTGGGCAGTTGCAACGGTATCCAAAGAAACAATATGTTGGTTGTTTTCATTGCTTTTGGTATCAAACAGTACTAACACGCGAGGAAATCCTTCTCCACTTATTAGTTCAACTAAGTTCTGATTATCAGAGACAGCATGTTCGATAATTACGTCACTTTCCTGCTGAAATACCTGTTTAAGCGTACCGGCCATTATAGACTGCAATGCACTAAACCGATTTTCAAATTGCGTTTTCAGTGTATCAAAATCATTCATTATCTGCTCCTTCTATTACAGAATTAATTCTACATGAATATTGACCGTTATATTGACCAATTGCTGCCGTATACAATTTTCTATTATTCAGATAAACTGGCACATGGTGGTCGATTTTTGTATCCAAAATAAGCACATCTCCTTTTTCCATATTCATAAAGTCCTTAATGCTCACTTTGCTTATACCTAAAATGGTTCGCAAATCAATATTCGTTCTTTTTAAATTAAGATCCATTATATGTTTTTCATTTTCTGAGGAATCAGTGGCTCCGAGTAATACCTTATCTTGTATGTCAGGAGATGCAAGAATATTTTGAATCCACATATATGGATAACATAAATTTATCATGTTAACATTCCCACGGATTTTTACTTCCATTGACATTACTATCACAGGTTCTGATGCTGGAACGATTTGAACAAATTCAGGGTTATTCTCGAACCTGCTAACTGTACAATCTATTTGTTTCACAGGTTTCCAGTTCTTCGTGATTTCATCAGCTACACGGTCGATAATTCGTTTCATTATTCGTTGTTCTATAATCGATATTTGACGAAGTTCATCTACAAACTCTCCCTGTCCACCAAATAACCGTTCCACAATGAAAATGACTAATTGTGGGCTAACTTCAAGTACAAACTTAGAATATGGATTTTCCAACTCACCCACATAAATCGCTCCAGGCGGAGCAATGGACATGACAAATTCGGAATATTGAACTTGATCTACTGCAATGAGATTCATATCCACTATCATACGTAATTGGGCTGAAAGGAACACACTAAAGTTTCTCACAAGTCCTTCATGAATATTTTCTAATAATCGAAGGTGCTCTTTTGAAACCAAATTAGGACGTTTAAAATCATAAAGAGAAACTTTCTTCTCCTCCTGTGCATTTAGTGCACTTCCATCCCCGTCGCCAGAAACGTCACTCAATAGAGCGTCAATTTCTTCTTGTGATAATATTTTTGCCACTGGTTATTATTGAATAATTAGTTGTGTATAATAAACGCTGTCAATCTCTCCTGAATTCAATCTGGAATTAATCGCATTTTTAAGATAGGTTTTTGAAATTTCCTGAAAAGGATTGGCCAATACCTGCTCAATTGTATGTCCCCTTAAAAATGTAATGATTTCGTTACGTATTTGTGGATCACGATTTTTAAGTTCTTCAACGACTTGCTTTTCCGATGTTTCAACAGCATATTCTGCTACAATGAACCGTCTGCCTTGGGAATCTTTTGCATTTACAACTATCCCTGTTATATTATGAATAAAACCGATTTCTTCTTTTTCTTGTATACCTTTACCCTTTTTTTCTACTTTTTCATCTAAAGCTTGATTAACCATATGTGAAAAGTATTTCGGCATAATAACATACTTTGTAAGAGCAAATGCACCTCCAGCAACCAGAACAATTGTCAGAACTATGAGCATCCATTTCAACCATGAAGGAAATTTTCTTTTTTCAATTCCTTCCTCATTTTCTTGAGATTCATTTTTTTTCTTAAGTATTTCTTCTTTTTTGTTTTCTTCTTCTGGCATAAATAGTGTCCATTTTTCTTTTGATATAGATTTATTTATGCAATGATTGAATCAAATAATGTGCCAAATTCAATATACTTTATTTTAGAAATTATCGGTTGCGGGGAATAAAGACCATTTTTAGGACAAATTGTGAGTTTACCGACAAAGAACAAACAACTCTATCTTCCTGATGGATTATAATATTTTATTTAATAGAATAGAAACAATCCTTCTGTTTCCCATTTAATTTGCAATTCTTTCTCGGAAACAGGAAATTATTTCCCACCTTTTTTGTTGTAAGTAATTAGATTTAGTCCAACAGCTCTACAGTTCATCTACTGCCTATTCTCACTTCCAGGTAACCAGAAACTCTACACGCCGATTCTTTTTCATATTCTCAAGAGAAACATTTGGAGCTACCGGCCTGAATTCACCGTAACCAACAGCGGCTAATATTTCGGGCGATACACCAGCCATATCAATTAAATAACGTACAACACTCAAAGCACGAGCTGTAGACAATTCCCAGTTTGAAGGAAATCGAACACTTTTAATTGGAGTATTGTCTGTATGTCCACCTATTAATACCTCACCTGCTTGCCCTTTAATCGATTTACCAATCATATCTAATATTGGTGAAGCTGCTATTTTCAGAGTAGCCTCACCTTTTGAGAATAAGACTTGGTCCCCCATTTTAATTAGCATGCCTCTATCAGTAGCTTCAATAGAAATGTTATCCTGCATATCTAAATCTTCTGCCATCTCATCTAAGGCAACCATACTTTTGTAAATATCCATCCTTCTATTCATTTCTTCATCCGTTACCTGAATATGTTTTTGATTAGTAATGGACTCGTGACGTTTTAAAACCCCCAATGCACCTTTAAGGGAATGAGCAGCTTCCTCAAACTTAACTTCATCCATATTTGCAAATGAAAGTAATAACACAAAAAATGCAAATAGCAAAGTAACCATATCTGCATATGTTGTCATCCAAAACGGAGCAGAAGGTTCGTCTGGTGCCTTGTGTTCTTTTTTCATGATTCAGTCATAAGTAATTGAAAAATATAATTGTATATATATTTGGTCGAATGTAAGATAGCCAATTATATCTTATCACTACTTTCTCCACGCATGGTTGGTGGTACGAAATTTAGCATTTTCCTTCTAATATTTTTGGGATGTTCACCGGCAGGTATAGCTAAGACACCTTCAATGATCATTTCCTTAATTACAATTTCATCATCAGATTTATTTTTTAATTTGCCGCCCAAAGGTAAGAAAACTAAGTTAGCTATAAGCGCACCATAAAAAGTGGTAATTAATGCAACAGACATTGATGGACCAATACTGGAGGGATCTTCCATATTAGCTAACATCCCTACCAATCCTATTAGTGTTCCAACCATTCCAAATGCAGGTGCATATATTCCAAGAGCCATTAATATTTGCTGTCCTTTTAAATGTCGTCCCATTAGATAAGATAGTTCAGTTTCCATTACATTTCGTATTGTTTCCGCTTCTGAACCGTCAACAGCCATTTCTAATCCCGTTCTTAAAAAATCGTTGTCGACTGAACTCAATTTTTTATCTATTGCTAAAAGACCATCCTTCCGTGCAGATTTGGATAAATCATAAAGTGTATCAATTATTGGCAATGGATCTTCTGCCTGTCCGAAGAACGCTTTAGAAACGACTTTAAATACACCAATCACTTCCTTAAGTGGAAAATTTACTAATACTGCTGCAAAGGAACCTCCGAATACGATCATCATAGATGGGAAATGAACAAATATAGCTGCATTTCCCCCACCTATAATGTTCAAAATGATGAGACCAAATCCTGCGATAATACCTATAAGTGTCGCAATATCCATCAGTATTGTTTATCCTTTTTGTTCTCCTTATTCTCTAAATGACAATAGGACAGTCCCGATTCCCCGGAACTGCCCCATTTTAAGCGCGATAATTATCGAATTATGATTATACATTAATACGCTTTAGTTACCTTTTCAATCGTGTTGTTTCCATCATCACTTCATCAATGGTAGTTAATATTTTGGCTGCAGCCTGGTAGGCACGCTGAGATTCGATCATTTTAGTAAATTGATCAGCCAAGTCGACATTAGACATTTCCAGAAAACCAGATTTTATCTCAGAACCCAACTCATTTACTTTACCAATCGTAGCTTTACCGCTGATCACATTAGAAGAAAGTAAACCATGTCCGATCATAAATTGCAACCCACTTGGATTCATAAATTTTGCACCGGCGATTTGAGCTATTTCAATTGAATCACCATTGGTAAAATTTGCCAAAATTGTGCCTTCAGTATCAATTTTGTAATCATTTAGTGTACCAGCTTGACGACCATTTTGTTCTCTCATTGACAATGTTGAGACAGAACTAAATAGTGTTAAACCAAGATAGTGTTCTTTTCCATTAGCATCCAAATTTATATCTTGAGTATTTGCACCATTATTAGGATCAAGATGCAATATAGTCGTCCCATCATCAAATAGGAAACTTTCTAAAAGTCCGGTTGCTGAACTAAAAGTTGCTATTCCATTTGGTCCATCCAGATCAGGAGTTCCGTCTCCATTAAGAAATATCTCATCACCGGTAGCAGAAACAGAAATTGCCCACTGAACAGGGTCTTCCAATTTTTTAAATTCAACCGCAAGCTCGTGGGCATTTCCAAGCGAATCATATACTATCATAGTATTATTGACGATTGGTGTATTTCCTACTACAGAATTTGAGAAACTGGATAAACTAATTTTAGCACTCGTTAATGCGATTGTTGTTCCGCTATCGCCACCGGCATCATCAGTCAAAACTATTTTACCATCTATCATTTCCGCTGTGGCGGAGCCGGCAAATGCAGTATTGATTGCTGTCAACAAATCATCAACTGTTGTACCGTCTGTTCCGTAAGTAAATGTTGCGGTTAATGCATTCCCTGAGGAATCCGTTCCCGTAATTCCAATTTCATCTCCATTTACAAGTGCTGTTACAATCTGGTCTAGTGTATTTATACCAGTTGTACCAACATCAGCAGCGTCTACCGGAACATCAGCTACTGTCAAGGCACCTTGTGTAGTCCATACATTTGTTTCAAGAGATAAATTTGCATTCAGGTTTCCGGACAACCATATATTAGTCGTACTAATTGGTTCTGATATCATATATTGATCCATGACAATATTTCCAAGTAGGACCGAATCGCTATTTCTTAATAAACCACTATTTTTCATCCATCCTTGGACTTCATAGCCTGAAGGATTTACAAGAATACCTTCTTTATTAAAGAAGAAATTTCCTGCGCGACTAAATAGGTTCCCGCCATCTCCATTTAATACAAAATAGGCATCGCCATTCATTGCTAAATCAGTCCTTACCCCCGTTGATTGTAATGCTCCTTGTGAAAATGGGACATATGTAACTCCCATAGTCTGTCCCAATTGCTCAGAAAAAGTCATTCTCCCACCCTTAAATCCGATTGCATTCAAATTAGCAATATTATTGCCAATCATTTCTAATGCAGATTGTTGAGCTTTTAAACCCGACACTGCCGTTGAAAAAGCATTCATTCTTACTGTATCATTACTCATTATATTATCCTTTTCTTTAAGTTAGTGTCTGCGTCAATCGTTCGGCAGACAGGGACTTCCTTAAATTAGGACCAGCCCCATATTAATAATTATTATTACACGATAGCCACGGAATCAATATTTGTAAATACGTTGCTTTGTGTTGCTTCTTTGCTTAGTGCTGTAACTACAGTTTGATTCCTCACACTTACGATGTATGCCATTTTATCCATTAATAAAAGACTTGATTGACTACCTTTCTGTTTTACTCGACCAAGTCCTTCTTCTAATCTGGATAAGTGTGCTGGTGTTAGCTCGATGTTTCGTTGATTTATTCGTTTTGTTGCATGTGACGAAAACTGAAGTGAATTATCGTTTCCTATCCGCTCATTCAGTACACTTTGAAAGGTTGTTTTCAAAGTGTCATTTATTTCGTGTCTGGATTTATTAACAATCTTTTCAGTCTTAATATTTTCTGGACGAATCTGTAGATTATTTTGTTGTATTTGTAGATCAGATATTTTCACTATGCGTCCTCATTTTCACTTGTAATCTCAAGAATTTGGTTAAACGGTATTTCATTACCATTCACTATGAATACGGCACCACCCTGATCATATCGAATTCCATCAATGATTCCCATAACCATAGTCATTACCGAAACAATTTCTTCATTACCATCCAACGCCTCCACTTCAAAACGATACTCACCTGTAGGCAATGTTTCACCATTTTTGTTAGTACCATCCCATTCTACTACATGTTTACCACTTGACAGTGCTCCCATTTCAATCTCTTTAACAACATTTCCAGCAGAATCCAGTACTTTAACTGTCACTGTTTCGGCACTCCCCTCAATTTTAAAAGCAATATCTACAGGTTCATCTGCTGACAATGTAATTGTATCACCTACTGCTGTAACTTGCTTACCAATAAAACCGGTTGCCATAGTGTTGTTAATCGCCTGAGTTAACATGAGATCGATATTCATACTCTCTTCCATCATACCGCTCATATTTGTTAGCTGTTCTAAGGAACTGAATTGGGCTAGCTGGGCAGCAAAATCCTGACTTTCCATTGGGGAGAGAGGATCTTGATGTTTTAATTGGCTAATCAACAACTTGAGAAATTCGTCTTTGCCCATGGATGCTTGGCTTAAAGAACTGATTCCCGTGTCCGACAAGCCTCCATTAACTGATGATATTCCATCCATTTTATTTTCCTTTCTTTTTAATGATAGCTCGG
This sequence comes from uncultured bacterium, assembly GCA_964634215.1. Classification (GTDB taxonomy): domain Bacteria; phylum Fidelibacterota; class Marinisomatia; order Marinisomatales; family JAHJCW01; genus JAHJCW01. The sequence continues at coordinate 619 of CAZWKR010000031.1, read as the reverse complement.
TGCCATCACTTTATTCATAAAACAAATACTATGCCATAACTTCTAAGGTATTGTAACCAAACCTACGAACCTGTGGCATCGTCGTATTTATTTCCGTTTCTCCTTCCAATGTAAAATCCATATTTAACGGATGTTGAAATGTTTTCGCTTTATGGGATTTATTTTCCCCTTCTGAATTCACATTAACACTGAAAGAGTCAACCTTAATACCTTTATTTAATAAATTTTCTTTAATAGTTTGTAGAAGTTTGTCCATACTAGATTTTGCTGAATCAGTTTCTACAATGATTGTTGCCTTAATTGCTGCTTGTTCTTGAGATAATTTGATTTCGATATCGCCCAATTCACCACCATCTATTTTATAAATAGCTTGGCTAGTATTGGAGAGTGATATTGATTGAACAATTACATCACTTATCCTACTAACTAAGCCAGTATAACTAACTTTTGTAATTGGTGCTGACACTGTTTGATTGAAGTTAAATGACTTCGCAACTGAAACTTCTTCAATAATCTCTTTTGGATTTTTATGTAATACATTTTTTAATGTAAATATTTTAGCATGAAGATTATTTTTTTGTTGTCCATTGAATTCTAATTGTTTTTGTACAAAGGTATC
>CAZWKR010000030.1:0-12326 GCA_964634215.1 uncultured bacterium | reverse complement strand
GTGACCGGATTTGTAATTACTTTGTTTGTTTTTAGTGTAAAATATTATAAACGAAAAATGGCTAAAACCGGCCACTATTTTGATATGCGTGTGTTAGGAAAGCAATATATCAGTGCCAAACAATACTTAATGATGATTCGGGTTGAAGATAGAAAAATGTTGTTAGGAGTTACTGACCATTCCATTCATTTAATAAAAGAATTTGATGAAGATAAAAACAAAGATGAGACTAGTAAACAATTAGATAAACCACGAGAAGGATTTAGTACAATCCTAAAAAAAATCAAAGTGGATGAATAACCGAAATGGGACGCAGATGGAAAAGATTAGCATTATAAAAAACTAACGTATTGAAAGAATCTAAAGAAATCTGCGTCCAAAAAAATATGCATCAAAAAAAACTAATAAAATATCTTGTTATAGCTGGTATCTTACTGCTTCCAATAGCAATATTTAGTCAAAATCCCATTCCTAAGATTTCTTTTGGCATGGAAGAAGCTACAAACCCTAGCGATTTTGTCATGACCATGCAAATTGTGTTTCTAATAACCATTTTGTCATTGGCACCATCTATTCTTATTATGATGACATCCTTTACGAGAATCGTCATAGTATTTCATTTCCTACGATCAGCTTTAGCAACACAAACTGTTCCATCTAATCAGATTTTAATCGGTTTAGCTTTATTTACGACAGTATTTATTATGAAGCCCGTGATCACTGAAATAAATAATACTGCATTACAACCATACTTGAAAGAGGAGATTTCCCAACAGGAAGCTATGGATAATGCAGTTATTCCATTAAAAACATTTATGCTAAAACAGACACGAGAACCGGATTTGAGTTTATTTATAGAATTACAAAATTCAGGAAAACCAGCAAACACTGATGAGTTGTCTATGTTTACCATCATTCCCGCCTTCATCATCAGTGAGTTGAAAACGGCATTTCAGATCGGCTTTCTTTTATACTTGCCTATGCTGGCAATTGACATGATTGTAGCAAGTGTTTTGCTTTCTTTAGGAATGATGATGTTACCACCAATTATGATATCTATGCCATTTAAATTGTTGCTGTTCGTCTTAGTAGATGGTTGGTATCTGATTATCGAATCATTAGTTAAGAGTTTTATATGATGATGAGGAATTTGCTATCACAAGATTTGTAAAATCTCGAATTATGTTTATAGGAATTATATAATGAGTACTGATTTTGTTATGTTTATCAGCAGGGAAACATTAATGACAGTTGTCTATATATTAGCCCCGATACTTGGAGCTGGATTATTTGTTGGTTTAACGGTTGGGATTTTTCAGGCTGTTACCTCCATAAATGAAATGACACTTACGTTTATTCCCAAAATGGCGGTTGTTGGATTAGTTCTTTTGATATTTACACCATGGTTCCTTGATGTATTACTACGGTTTACACAGGAAATATTTAATCAGATTCCATTAATGTCACCGTAAACAGAATTAATTATACTCACATAGTATTCCATGTATGAAATTATTGACCAATTAAACCTTCTTGTCCCAGGTTATATTTTTGTTTTTGTTAGAATTTTAGCAATGCTAATGACGATGCCCGTTTATAGTTACCCAATGATTAGTAGCAGAATTAGAATTCTAGTGGCATTCTCACTCGCTTTAATTGTTGGATCAATTATTGGGGTAGATTCATTTCCTATTGTGACATCTGTATGGAATATAGCAGGATTGATGACCAAGGAAATTCTTATTGGAATGATAATAGGATTTGGGGCACGATTGATTTTTGAAGGATTTGCAATTGCCGGTGGAGTAGTTGGATTACAAATGGGTGTAGCCATAGCAAACGTTATGGATCCAACAAGTCGTCAGCACGTACCTATTGTCAGTCAATTCTGGATGCTCGTAATGATATTATTTTTTTTGGCGATGGATGGTCATTTATTTCTAGTGGAAATTCTTTTTCGAAATTTTCAGATGATTCCCCTAGGAATGGGGGAATTATCTGCAGATGCTGGTAATACTATTATTAGGGGAGGTTCAAAAATTTATCAAACCGGTGTTCAATTTGCTGCCCCAATGATGGTGTTTTTGCTTTTAGTCGATACCGGCATTGGATTCATGGCAAGAGTTATGCCACAGATGAATGTGTTTTTTGTTTCTATGCCGTTGAAAATCGGTCTTGGATTTGTTATGTTAATGGTATCTTTGAATATTTTTCAACTTTTATTCGATATGATTTATCATGATATGATTCAATTCACCGCAGATTTAATCGGAATGTTGTCATAAGTTGGAAACTTCAAACTTGATATATGATTTCTATGGAGATACTACTGCTCAATAAAAATATCATCACCCCAAAAATATGTAAACTCATAAATATAACCAATGCCTGAAAAAACTGCTCAGGACAAAACTGAACAAGCTACACCGCGGCGGATCGAAGAGGCACGAAAAGAAGGCAATGTTGCTAGAAGTATGGATGTTAATTCTGTGACTGTTCTGCTTTTTGGCATCTTTGCAATAAAAATATTTGGTGAAAATTTGCTATTGGGTATTTCTGAATTTATGAGAGGAACATATCAAACACTCTCGGCTACGTATCTCACCATTGAATCAATCCCTAAACAGACGCAGAATGGAATTGGTCGAATTATTTTAATTTTAGCACCCGTACTGATACTGATAATGGTAGGTGGACTGGCAGCAAATCTTGCTCAGGTCGGTATAGGGTTTTCTCCTAAAGCATTAAAACCAAAATTCAGCAAAATCAGCCCTGCAAAAGGAATTAAGCGAATATTTTCGGCGAAAACTTTGGTAGAATTAGCTAAAGGTATTTTTAAAATATTGATTGTTGGTGGAGTTGGATATAGTGTAATTAAAGATCATCTTCCTGAATATTTAGAGTTGGCAGGAAAAACACCGTGGATGATATTCTCCTTTATAACTACCATTTTGTTTGAGATATCAATAAAAATCGGTGTGGTACTTATTTCCTTAGCAGGGGCAGATTATACCTGGCAGAAGTATGAGTACAAAAAAAATCTTAAAATGACGAAACAGGAAGTCAAAGATGAGCTGAAAAAATTTGAAGGTAATCCTGAAATAAAAAGTCGTATTCGTTCAGCACAACAATCAGCAAGTCGAAACCGTATGATGCAAGCAGTGCCTGATGCAACTGTCGTCGTAACCAACCCGACAAATATCGCTGTTGCGCTAAAATATGAACCAATGGAACCCTCTGATGCACCAAAGATTGTTGCTATGGGTCAGCGAAAAACAGCTGAAAGAATCAAAGTGCTCGCAACAGAAGCCGGTGTGCCTATTATTGAAGATAAACCTTTGGCACGAACTTTGTATAAAAATTTAGAGGTGGGCATGGAAATTCCGTCTGTATTTTATCAGGCAGTGGCTGAAATATTAGCTCAAGTATTTCAGATGCAAAGAAATAACTCATCTATGAAGCAACTAGTAAATTATGAAAGGTAATAAACAAAATAACATTTTGGTGGGCTTAGGTAGAAACAGTAGTACCCTGCTGGCGAGTTTAGTTATACTTATTTTAAGCATTATGCTTCTACCAATGCCAACATTCTTAATGGATGTTTTTATTGTCATGAATATTACCGGTGCATTAGTCATACTATTTGTGGCAATGTTTATAGTCAGGCCATTAGAATTCTCTGTATTTCCTAGTATTCTTTTGATAGTGACGCTTTTTCGTTTATCACTCAACGTTGCGACCACACGCTTGATTCTCGGAGAAGGTTATGCCGGCGAAATTATTGAATCATTTGGCAACTTTGTTGTGGGTGGTAATTACGTTGTTGGTATTGTAGTGTTTTTGATATTGGTACTTATCAATTTTGTAGTTATTACAAAAGGTGCTGGCCGTATTGCAGAAGTTTCTGCCAGGTTCACCCTTGATGCAATGCCCGGAAAACAAATGGCAATTGATGCAGATTTGAATGCTGGATTAATCGATGATATGCAGGCTAAAGAACGTCGTGAAATTATATCCAAAGAAGCTGGGTTTCATGGAGCGATGGATGGAGCTAGTAAATTTGTACGTGGTGACGCAATAGCTGGTTTAATAATGACCGCAATTAATATTCTAGGCGGTTTGTCTATTGGTGTAGCTCAGATGGGGCTATCATTTAACGAATCAGCGCAGAAATACACCCTACTCACTATTGGTGATGGTCTTGTTGCTCAAATCCCAGCATTGATTATTTCAACTGCTGCAGGAATTATTGTAACTCGGTCTAGTAGTGATTCGGATTTCGGAGAAGATATTCGAGTTCAGATTTCAAAGCAGCCAAAAGCAATTATTGTTTCTGCAGCTGTATTGGGGATCATGGGTGTGGTGCCGGGTTTGCCTTTTATACCGTTTACAATTATAGCTGTTTTACTATTGGGTGTTGGACGAATAGCTTCAAAAGCACTAAAAGTTGAAGAGACACAAGAAGCTGAATCAGGTGATGAAGTTTTCGCAGAATCAGAGGAAAAAATTGAATCTTTTATACACCCCGATCCATTTGAAGTAGAAATTGGTTATGGCTTGATTCCATTAGTGGATGCAAACCAAGGGGGAAATTTATTAGACCGTATTTCAACAATCCGTAAAAGTCTTGCTATTGAGATGGGAGTTATTGTCCCTCCAATTCGTATTCGCGACAATATCCAACTGAGTTCCAATGAATATATATTCAAAATTCATGGTGTGGAAATTGTCCGTGGTGAAATCATGATAGATTATTTTTTAGTATTGAATCCAGATGATAGAATTGAATTAATAGGTGTGAATACAGTTGAACCAACATTTGGCTTGCCTGCTCGGTGGGTGTCTTTTGACCAAAAGGAAACTGCTGAAGCAGCTGGTTTTACAGTTGTAGAATCACCCGCAGTTATTGCGACGCATCTCATGGAAGTATTGCGTGCGAATACAGACAAATTGTTGGATAGACAAGAAACACAGCGAATGTTAGGATATTTGAAAGAAACGCACGCGGCAGTGGTTGAAGGTTTGGTTCCTGACTTGTTGCCACTGGGAACTGTGACGCAAGTGTTAAAGAATTTGTTGAACGAAAAAATTCCGATTGGTAATCTGGTCATTATTTTGGAGACATTATCAGATTATGCAGCCATGACTAAAGATGCGACTGTATTGACGGAATATGTTAGAGTTGCATTGGCACCAACAATTACCGATGTGTTTCGAATAGGTCATGAAGATGTTTCTGTTGCAATATTAGATCCTCGGATGGAAGACCATATCATGAATGTATTACGGGAAGGGAATGGGCATAGTCAAAATCTTGGATTAACACCGGAACAGGTAAATACATTTTTTCAATCCATTGGACAAAAAGTAGAAGACATGATCGTTGGTGGAGCAAAGCCTACATTGCTTGTCTCACCGCAAATTCGGAAACAAGTTAGGAACTTTATTGAACCTGTGCTTCCTGATGTGTCTGTATTGTCATTTTCCGAATTGATGCCGGAAACAAATCTTAAATCTGTTGGGGCAATTAAATTTCCAAATCAGGATTAATCAATGAAAAATATGAATATTAGAACATTTTCAGGAAAATCTATGGAAGATGCCTTAAAGGCAGCACGTAGAGAATTGGGACAGAATGTTATTGTGTTGGAATCAAAATATGTTATGCAAAAGGGATTGTTAAAAAATACGCCTGCAATTGAATTAGCGGTCACTACTGATGTTCCTCAGACACATGCTGTAAATGGTAATCCATCTGGTGCCTATGACCATAATGGAAACCAAACATCATTTAATCCTATATTAAATGAAATGCAACGGCAGATTGACAACTCCCCAGTTCTAACCCCTAGTGATAAACTAATAGATGAAATTTCTCAACTGCGGGAAGAGTTGCAGGATATGGCACGTCGATTCAGAAAGATAATTTCTCCAGAATTCCCTGAACCATTTTCATTTGTTTTCGAGAAACTGACAGGTAAAGGAGTCTTAGATGACCATGCACGGTCGCTAGTTCGTCGTGCTTTTCTCCATTTGGATGGTGACATATCTATTGAAGAATCAGATGTCTTAGCTTTGGTTCATCGAGAAATTGACAATTTGTTTAAAGAAACAGAAAAAATACTTCCTATAAAACCTATTGGTCAAAAAGTTATAGCACTAATAGGAGGAACCGGTGTAGGTAAAACGACAACGATCATGAAATTGGCATCAAATCCGGACTTTTATGGTAAAATGAATGTAGGAATTATTTCAATCGACACGTACCGGGCTGGGGCAATGGCTCCCTTGCAAGCTTTTGAGAAAATAGCAGGTATCTCTGTTCACGAAGCGCGTTCAGTGGAAGAAGCGAGAGAAAAATTATTAAAACTTAAAGATAAAGATGTAGTATTAATTGATACCCCCGGACGTAGTCTATATTATGAAAATTATGCAAAAGAATTAAATCAGTATTTAACTGTCCTTAGTCCAACAAGAACTCTTTTAGTACTGGCATCTAATACAGATATTGATGATCTATTCTTAACAACAGGGTTAGCAATAATTCAAAAGCCTACAGGTTTGGTAATAACAAAGTTTGATGAAACAGATAATCCGGGAAAAACGCTTTCAGTGATGAAAGAAATCAATGTACCAATTCAAGTGATATGTGATGGTCAATCTGTACCGAACAATATTTGTCTTGGGACTACTGATAATCTCTGGACTAAAATATTTAATGGAAAATACTAGGGACAGCGCAATGACGACAAATGGATTCTCATTATCAAGTTTGAAAATTAATAAAAATCTGCCGGAAATCTTAACAGTCACAAGCGGAAAAGGTGGCGTAGGGAAATCCAGCATTTGTGTGAATCTTGCACTTTTATTAGCACAGATTAAGAAACGCATTTTAATAATTGATGCAGACATTCATTTGGGAAATATTGATCTAATATTAGGAATGAGACCAAAATATACTATTGCTGATGTAATTAGTGGTAAAGTAGAATTAAAGGAAGTAATCACACAAGGCCCTAGCGGCATTGATATATTACCGGCTGCATCAGCTGTGAGTGAAATGCTGGGTGCAGAAGATAGGGCTATGTCGAAATTGGTAGAATCATTCTCTCGTTTTCAGCATAATTATGATACAATATTGGTAGATACGGGCGCAGGGATTCATAATACAGTAATGTCTTTTGTATTAGGATCAGATAAAATTGTACTAGTTGTAACTTCTGATCCCGCTTCTATTGCCGATGCTTACAGTATGGTTAAAGTGGTTCGGCAAACCAATAGTGATGTCCCAATTATGATGATTTCAAATATGGTTTCTAAAGACGAATATGGAGAATCATTATTTCAGAAAATGAACCTGATGGTTAAACGGTTCTTAAATAGTGAGCTTATATACGGTGGATCGATTTTAAAAGATAACCTTATCTCCGAATCGATCCAAAAACAACGTCCCTTGGCTTTGGATTATCCCAATTCTATTCCGATAAATAGCTTGAAAATAATTACTCGACGATTACTAAAGATACCTATTCCAGATATGAGCATTCGGGATAGTTTTTTTGATAGATTTATGGAATACAGACACGTAAATATTGGAGGTGCGTAGTGGAAAAATTCGCTACACGTACAGCTTTATTTGTCGCATTAATCAGTTTCATTATTGGGTTAGTAAGCAATATTAGTATTATGATTGCATTACTACGTAGTGGGATTGTATTTGTTGGTGTGCTGTTTATTTTCTTTATGGCAGGAATGTTGATGAGATGGGGGGTATTTCTTATGATTCCAAGGAATCCTGTCCAGCAAGGGAGTTCTAAAACTAATGAATAAACAAAATTAGCATGGCTGAACTTCAACAACAAAGATTAGATGGTGAAGCACTTGTACGAGAATATTGCTCATCGAAGAATAGTACCAATAAAGAGCAAGCTGTCCGGGCATTCTTACCATTGGTTACGTACATTCTTGGTCGTATTAATCCAGGTGAACAGGGAAACCTTACACGCGATGATTTATATCAATTTGGCATTATTGGATTATTGGATGCACTTGCTCGTTTTGATCCGAAAAATGGAAGTAAATTTAAAACATTCGCCTATCGTAGAATTCACGGAGAAATAATTGATGCAGTTAGACGCGAAGGAGTTCTAACTCGTGATCAAGTCCAAAAAATCAATATAATTAACAATTCTAGAAGTGATTTAGTAAAAACTCTGAATAGAGAACCCACGTTTTTGGAAATCCAGGAGAATACCAATTTAAGTAAGGATGAACTATCAAGGGTTCTTTCAGCAGCACAATTAAATTCGACTGTATCTCTGGATAAACCCGTATTCGGTGATGAAAATGAATCTATGTCATTTTATGAAGTATTAGTAAATGATGATGATAAATCTCCCGATAAAAAATTCGATGAAATAAGTTTACGAGAAGAATTGAAGAGCATGGTACAAGGGTTGCCGGTAAGAGATCGATTGATTTTATCATTATATTATTATGAAGAACTGACACTTTCCGATATCGGGACTGTATTGGGTCTATCAGAGGGTAGGGTCTCACAAATTCTAAATCAGGTTCATATCGATTTGAGACAGAAAGTAAAAAGATAAACTATGGCAGACGACTCCATTCGAAATTTACAGTTTAATACTTCGGAATCAATCTATTCTATTCAAAAACCAAATGACAGACCATTACCAAAAGAAAAACGTAAAAAAAAATATAAACTGGCACGACGAAAAGATGATGTCGAATTATCAGAAGAATCAATAAATAAAATGATAGATCATAATTCAAAACCTACGCATGTTCAATCGGATGATGAAACTGTGAAGCAAGTCAGTATAAATATTCTCGTTAAGTAACTGCATAAATGAAAATACTTGTTAAAATCATGTTTTTGTTTGCTATCTTGAAGGCTAATTCCACCATCGTGGAATATCTGCCACCGGATAAATTAGTTATCATGACAGAAGAGTTTGAGTCCTTTCGCCGAGTTGTGATAGTTGTGGAATCAATTAATGATCCTCAATTACTTGAACTAAAGTTAATTACCGGAGATTACTCTGAAACTTTTGATGTCTTATTGAAAATGAAAAACCCAACAATTTACCATGGTAAAAGGCATAGACAATCGAGAGGAATTTATCCAATAGATTTGCATATTATCGAGAAAGATAGTTCAACGATGATTGTACGCGGCCTAGTTAGCCGATTTGAGAAAATTGTGTCTTATAAATTGCTTGGTGAAAACAAGTATTATTTTGATATTTATCCCAAACAAATAGAACAATCTACTGTTCAGCAAACGATAATTCTTGAAAATGAGGTAGGAGCGTCTGGTCAATCAAAGATTACGTCATTAAGAACGCCGACTAAAGAACAAATGACTAAACTACCCAAGTCAGTTTTTGGTTGGGAGAAATCAGTCCTAATACACGCTTTATTAATTTCCTCAAATATTCTAATCAGCGTTGTTTTTTTGAGTCTAATTGTTGTGGTACTATGGAAGCGGGCTTCGAAAACAATGAATAAACTAGTGATAGGTACTCATCCTGAGCAGTCATTATTAACAATTGTAGAAGATAAGAGTATGTACACTGCTGAATCTGTACGAGATAATGTAGAAGACCGTGATTTACTAATTAGAAAAATTATGGTTGAAAAGAAAATAAGCTACGATGAAGCCATCATGTATTTAGATATAAAAAGTAAAAAGTACAATGCAAGTTCGTGAATTGTGTAATTGGTTATTAATCAAAGATAGTTTGTAATAAGTTAGTGTTGAAATTAAATGTTCGAAGTAAACTACCAGGTAAAGAATGGATTGGGAAACTTGCTCCGATGCTTAAAAAAAGGCCAGCATCTAAAGGGGCGAATAGTTGATAGAATTGAATCAAATGGTTATCTATTACGTATTCGAGGATATAATATTCTCGCACAATCAGAAGCGTCATTTAATAAGTTTGATGAAATAGATGTGTATGTTCAGGAAATATATCCTCATTTAAAGCTCAATCTTCTTCAAAATACTACGAAAGTAAAACGAAAAACAATCAGTTTGGACAATCATCTTTAATGGCAGAACCAACAACATATAATTCGCAAAATGCATCTGCTGAAATGGTAAATGATTATGCAACAACAATAACAATATTGGATCATTTAACAGACGCAATATTGATAGTTGATGCAAAAGGTGTAATTCAATATGCTAACAAGCGTACGATCAATTTACTAAAGACTACTATTCAAAATCTTCGAGGTCAGATGATTGATGTATTATTTCCTCAAAAACGAACTGAATATGGTAAAACACAAAATTTAGCCGAACATTTTAATAAAGGTCATTATTCTGATTTGAATACTTATATGGTTTTTGAGGAAATTACTATTCCCGTTCTTGCAAGCTTTAGTGTTGTGAAAACAGCAAACGGTGGCATTGATTTCATCATAGTAGGTGCGAAAGATATGACAATGCACAGATCTATAGAGAAGGAATTGCGCAAGCAGCAAATTATGTCCATTTCTAGAGACAGGATTCGAGCTTTAGGTGAATTGTCTGTTAGTTTAGTTCATGAACTATCCCAGCCGTTAACCACTTTAAAGATGCGGTTAGAGTTGCTACAAAATGAAATATTGGGGGAAGAAAAAAAAACGAAGTATAGTAAACAATTTGCAGAATTGGATGACCTTATTTCAAGTATTAATAAGTCAGTACAAGTGGTTCGGATATTTGCTTTTCAGTCGGAGGATGACAGAATAGGATTAGTAAATATTGCCCAATCGATACGAAACGCTAAACGGTTAGTAATGTACGAAATGATAAAAAGGAATATTCAGTTTAATATGAACCTTGGTGATGAATTACCCTTTATTGTTGGAAATTCGCTGCTCATTGAACAGATCTTCGTGAATCTTTTAATCAATGCAAGAGATGCTTTCGATTTACTAAACAATGAAATTGAGCCAACCGTCACCATTGATACACATGTTATGGATAACAAATGGATTGAAATCCATGTGACGAATAATGGACCTGTTATAAATCCAGCCATTATGGACTCAATATTTGAACCATTTTTCTCTACAAAAAATACAGATACTAACCCTGGGTTAGGTTTGACGATATCGAAAGAAATTGTGAATTCGATGGGCGGAAATATTTATTTATTCGACCAGGTACAGGTAGGTGTTTGTTTTGTTGTAAGGCTACCCCTAGTACAAGATGATGAAAGAGAACAATTGGCTAACCTGATAGAAATGTTACATTCGGAATGAGGACATAGAATTAGAATAAGGATTAGAAATAATATATTTAGAAATATAATATAAGAAATCATGACAAATACAAAAATATTTAATGAAATTATTGGATTACTTCAAGCAGATTTGGCACCAGATAAAACGTATGAAATGGTCTGTACTTTTGCAAAACAGTCTGTACCTTATGAATCGGTGTCATTGTTTATGTATGACAAAGAAACGAAAAAAATGAACTCTGTCCACCAATCTGGTGAAGTAATTGTTGATTTATTGGACCAATTTAATTTTGGATCCGGAACAGGGATGTCCGGGTGGGTAGCTGAACAAAAAGATATAGTGATTATACCATCATTGGCAAAATCAAAAGCAGGTAAGGACGGACGTTTTCAATCTTTTGTTTCTATGCCATTAATAATTGGTGAGAGACTTATTGGTGTCATGAACCTAGGACATTCAAAACCGGAAATATTCAAAAAAGAGGATAATTCTTTTTTTTCAACTCTTGCATCACAAATATCATTGGTTTTAGAGCAAATTGAATTGAGAAAGCAACTCGCTCTAAAAAATAAAGAATTAATTAATGTACAGGTCGAATTGAAAAGTGTCCAAGAACAATTCGCGGAAAAAGGTCAATCACCTACAATTAATAAAATTTTATTGAAAATAAATCATGAAATAAACAGTCCTCTAGAATCTATCATGAGTTTAACGGAAATATTATCAATGTCTATTCATACACTTTCAACGGAAAAAATATCTAATAGCCTAAAAATGATTAAGAAAGAATCCCTTCGAATTAAAAAAATCACACAAAACATTTCTAATCTACAATAAAATAATATAGCAATAGATATACGTTAGAATTCTACATAATAAATAACGGAAGAATCTTCCTTCTTCCACTAATATTATTCCGCATCTCATATAATATGCTATTAATATATTAGATTAAAAATACACTGTAACGTTAATAATAATAGGAGATACAGGGAAATCGTTCCAGTCCTAAATTATTGGCATACCAATTGCTATTAATAAATCGACACCAAAAATAATATTGG
>CAZWKR010000029.1:0-12466 GCA_964634215.1 uncultured bacterium | reverse complement strand
CCAATATCTTCCTTTTCATGACATTTATCCTCTCTATCTATATATTTATTTTATTTTACTTTTAGAATATCTAACAATTTATTATCCAATTCCTAATTACACATTTGCAATGTTTTGAGCAGTCATATTTTGCGAATCAAATGCTAAAACTTTATTAGCCCAATCTCTTGATTCTTGCTCATTTCCTGCTTCATGATGTAATTGTGCCATTCTTAATAACGTTGGAATGTCATCAGGTTGTGCAGCTAGAATGGACATATACATTTGTACTCCTTTGTCAAATTCTTCTTCTAAAAGAAAAGACTCCGCCAAATTTCGTTGTGCATCAATAAAATTAGGGTCTTTTTCAACTGCTGAAATAAACAGCGATTGCGCATTTTTCAAGTCTCCATTCTCTGCAGCAATAAGTCCGATTTGATTTAATGCATCAGCGTGATTTGGATTTAATGTTAGTAGTCCTTCTAAATATTTCAGTGCTCTTTCATTGTCCTTTTCATGATAACTGCATAGTGCCAAACCAAAAAACGCGTCCTGTGAAATAGGATGTAACAGCATAACTTTCAACAACAATTCTTTCGCTTTTTCAATTTCACCACTGATAATAAAACCAGATGCTTGCTCTAATTGTTTTCTTTCCACTTGATGTAAAGGATTTTTAACTTCTATTAGTTCGTCATAATCCACATTCGGCCATTTTTCATAAAAAATTGGTAATCGTTTATTTAGACTGCCCAGATAATCAATTTTATTTTCTTTAAATGTTCGACTTCCATAATGATGGATAAATACAGATTCATCTACCATCAGTGCATATCCTTTCTCTCTAATTTTTAAACTAAAGTCATCATCTTCAAAATTACCAGCACCAAAGGACTCGTCAAGTCCTTTTACATTTTGATAAAGAGATCTTTTTAATAAGACTGCGAATCCCGCCAAGCGACGACGAGGAGAAAGTTTACCTTCATTTGAAGACCGGATAAATTCTGAGAATCGAACGTAATCATCACCTTTATATTGAGATTTTATCTCCTGCCAACCACTGATTGTATTCGTCACTGGGCCTACCATTCCAATTTTTTCATTTTTCTCTAAACTTGATACTAACTGGCTTAACCAGCCATCAGAAACCATAACATCATTATTTAACAATAGAACGTATTCCCCGTTAGCCGCTTCTACTCCCTGGTTATTTCCCCCAGCAAATCCTCGGTTTTCCTTATTCTCTATGAGTTTATAATTATCATTACTGTCAATTAGACCATTTAGATAATTTACTGTATCATTCCTGGAAGCATTATCTACAAAGATAATTTCATGAGGATATTGGGTGAATTTCTTGATTGACTCAACACACTTTTTTGTATATTTTAAAGCATTATATGTTAGAATGATTATTGACACAAGTGGTCGATTTGCTAACTGTTCAATAGAATAGATAGGCACTTTATATTGCCTGATATGATGATTCTCTCCCAATTGTGGCTTGCCATCACTATTTCTCACAACATCATGCACAATCTTATGTCTCCACTTCTTATTTAATAAATCTATATTATCTTGGACCTTTGAAAACCTTTCAGGACCGCTTTTAGATTCATAGTGGTTCAATATGCTATTGGGCTGATAAATGAGCTTATAGCCTTTTTCTCTAATACGTAAACAAAGATCTATATCTTCATATCCATTCCAAAATTTTTCGTCAAAACCATTCAGATCATCAAATATTATTTTTCTAATCAAAAGGCAGGCACCAGTTAATGTTTGATAAGAACGCATCTCATTTGCTTCGGGAAAATCTTTATCCTCTCCATAATAAATATGTCTAGCGATAAAATCATCCCCTCCAGTTTGCCTGTCATCAAAGAACACAACTCCCGCATGTTGTATAGTACCATCCGGAAATAGTAATTTACTACCTACAGCTCCGACAGATGAATCAGCTTCCAAAATATCAACCATTGGAGACAACCAATTTTTATGAGCTTCGGTATCATTATTTAGACATAATATATATTCACCAACCGCAATTTTTGCTCCTTGATTATTCGCCTTAGCGAAGCCCATATTATCTTTATTAGTAACAACCCGAATATGATTATGTTGGTTTTTAATTTTTGTTAAATATTTTGCAGTACCATCAGTAGAACCATTATCAACAATTATTATTTCATACCTTGGAAAAAACGTATTCTTTAAAACTGTGTCTATACATGCACGCGTGTATTCAATTTTGCCAAAAACCGGAATTATAATAGAAACAATTTTGGCTTTATTCTTTAAATCATATTTTCCATTTATATCGTTAACATTTGCTTCTATATTAAATTTAGTTACCAACAAGTCAATCTTGTTTTTTGTTAACGATGTTCTTTTTATTGAATTTCTGCTAAGAAATTTTGTTAAACTTGCTAGGGTCATTTTTACAGGAATTTCTTCTCTTACTTTTATGAGAAAGTAGTTTGCGACCCAATGCATAAAACGCTTAGTGTTTAACAATTTCTTTTTAAAGTCTACTTTCCCTATTGCCTTTTCTAATTCCTCACGTACACTTGCAGAATTTTTTGGTTCATAAGCACAACCTTTATTACTTATTTGACAATTACCTAATAGTAGAATTGGCTTCTCATAAAAAATTGCTTCAAATAGTACCGTAGACGAAACACCAATGAATAATTCTGCAATTTCAAATAGATTATTTATATGAATATCTTTGGTTACAAGAATTTGTGAATTGTTAAAATGGGAATAATCTGTTAAATCTGTGGGATGCGGTTTTACAATTAATTGAAATTCTTTCCGATCTTTCAAAAAATCTGAGATCATAGCTACCGCATCAGACATACTATCAAATAATGGTAAATTAAATTTTGTTCGGTTTGTCTCTTTTGGTATTATTCCGGATGCAGCATCATTTTGTAGAAAAAAAACAATTATTTTTTTATTTTTTAGAGAGAACTTTTCGATGATAGCATCGTTTGTTTGATAATCTGATTGATCATATTTCGTAGTTCTTTTACTTAAATAATATTTTTTAAGAGTGTCATACTCTGTAAAATCGTCTACATCCTTAATAGAATTTGAGAGTGCAAAGTTTATATTTAAATCGGTATAGCCTCCGTGTCCAACAGTTTCTATCATTAATGTATCAGGTAAAAGTCCTCTTTCAATTATATATGTAGGAATTCCATTCAACTCAGAAAGTGATTTATATAATATAGACTGTGATAAAGTTGAACTCCAAAGTAAAACAACTGACGGTTTTAAATGTTCAAGTAAAATATTTGCATAATTTATTGCAGCATGGACACCATCCTTATGTACGATATCTTTAGTATTAGGCTTTGATGTCCAACAAATGTCTGTTCTGGCAAATTCTTCTATCAGGTTTGATGGTATACCTGTTTTAAATATTAAATGTGGATAAGCTTCAGCATAATTTTTTAAGCTGAAAGGTACACGTATTTGTAAAAAGTTAAGTTTTTCGTATTTAGATGCTGTTAATATAACTAAATATAAATTACTTTTTGAAAGTTGCTCACCCAGTGCATTTAATGTTTCAACAATATCTTCATTGTTGGGGAGAAAACATGTCATCAAACATATATTCATTATTTCTAACCTTTTTAAAATAGACCGTATTTTTCTATTAAAGTATTTGTCTCTACCCCTTGAGCTACATCAATAAGAATCAACTTTTCGTTCTTCATTTTTTCTATTGCAGTATCAAGAATCTCTCTCTCTCTCTGTTTAGGAATTATAACAATTCCATCTTTATCACCAAATATTAAATCATCTTTGTGAATGCTAATTCCATCAATAACGATTGTCTTGTTTTTTGATGTAATGATACCTCTTTTCCTCGTGTCTTTACAGTAATTGCCTTTAGAAAAAACAGGAAAACCCATTCCAGAAGTTTCTCGTGTATCTCGCGTGACACCATCTATTATTGCACCACCAGCTCCCGACCTGATTGCCAAGTTAGCATTTAATTCTCCAAAAAAAGCAAAACCTGGAATATTATTTGCTGCTACTATGATATCATTTGAAACGATGTGATCATATAGATTCAATCCGTCATAGATTTTTTTATAATCGTCATCATCAGCACATAAGTCAATTTGTAAAGTTTTAGCGCGGCCGAATATTTTTTGATTAGGAATATTGAGTTGAAACTCACTAGATAAAATACCATTAATATTCAAATCATCAAGTATGTCAGATAATAATGCGCTTGTTAACAACAACTTTATATTGTTAAAAAGTCTCCTTTCCTGTTCGCGCAGTCCAATTGCAATTAAATTTGCTAATTCAAAATCTTCTGGCCAGTTCACATCTACTGATTCTGTTGCATCAATTTCTAATAAATAAGGTGCATTTCCAATTCTACGTTTTGTTTTTAATGCTGCCTCACGTCTTATAACATATAGCCCCATAGATTCAATAATTATATCATCTAATTCTGCACTATTGGGTATTTTAAAATAATTATACTCCGGCTGATTGTTCTTCCATGTATAATGCTTTTCTTTTCTAACAGCAACAACAGAATCAAACTCTGAATTATTTATTAATATATCTACAGCTTTTTCTATGGTCTCGATTTTTATAAAAGGACTTGTACCTAAGAGTTGAATGTAAATATCAGCATCGACTCCATCAATTTCATTCAACAATAATTGATTTCCATCTGTTTTATTTGATGCTAATTGCGGGTTTCTTTTCAGTACCTTACTCTTACTTCCAGAAGCAAGTTCGAGAATTTCATGAGATTCGCTATCAAGAAATACTTCATCAATAATCGGAATACTTAATAATTTCTTCAGACTTCTTAAAAACATTGGTTCCCCATCAAGCAGCATAATATTTTTATTGCTAATGCGGTTTGAAGTACCTTTTGCCGGTAAGAATGCTACAACTTTCATGAACTTTTAGTATATATTAGATTTTTTTTATACATAAAAATCTATTTGTTTTATGTTCAAATGGAATCTAGTAGTCGTTTTTTAAATAACTAAATTTGATAATCATTATCATTTTTTTGTTATTTGTCCTAATGCATCAATAGAAAACTCCTTTGAAACCAAAGCAGCCTGATTTTCCATTTGAATCAGATTATATATTTCTTCTCGATGGACTGGTATGTGCCGTGGCGCTTCAATACCCAGTCTGACATGTCCTATAGAATTTTCAACAATAGAAATAATGATATCTTTTCCTATTCTGATCTTTTCCCCTGACTTCCGTGTCAATATTAGCATAATTCTTTTCCTTTTCTACCTAACGAAGACTAAGTGCATTTTTAAGATTGTAAACTAAGTCAAATCAAGCTGGTGTTGTACATCAAGTGCTGGATGTTCTAGAATCACCTGCAGACCTAATTTTTCTGATAGATTGATAATGATTGGTGCTTTTGTATTAGCAGTAAATTTGCCCTCCTCAGAAGACACTTTAAAAATAACGTAGGTTTCAAAACTACTATTCGTTTTTATTTTGATTTTTTCAAGATCTTCGGGTTTTACTGCTAATTCATCTCCTAATTCCAGAAAATGAGATGGCAATATAAGCATGGCAACTTCTGGTGCGTCTAATGATTGGAATATTCGAAAAGGTGGATATTCAATAAGCGGCACAATAAGAAACCAGTTTAAGAATTCAAATCCCGGAATTCCATGTACAAAGTTTATTATGTTGTTAAAATCTACTTCTGTACCATTTCCATTCAACATTGGATAACCACCGGAATGAAACCTATGAAGATAATTTTCTGTTTGTATTTTAGAGATAGTTTGAATATTCATTTTAAGTAATCCATTAAGTTTAAGTTCATCACATTGGCAGCTGATTGCAATGCAGCACGATATGCAATTTCTTCAGCATTATACTCGGCAATTGCTTCTGCCATATCAACATCTACTGTTTTAGAAAGATAAGAAGATAAGTTTACATTTGCCGTATGTATTCTATCTTCAGCAAGTGATATTTGGTTTTGAATAGACCCAACACTTGTATTCAGGCTAACAACATTATTCAAAGCTGTATCCAATGATTCGACAGCTGTATTTAATCCAGCTGTGTCATTATTCTCCAATGCCGATTTCATATTCAGCGCAGCAGAAAACAAGTTCGTGTCCATGACATCCTGCCCTGTTACATTTATATTAACGGTTAGATTGGCAGTTATTTTTCGGTTTATGGCACTGGTATTCCCATTGTATGTTACAATAGCACCGTCAAACGAAAAAGATTCATCCAATTTTGTTTCTGTTCCAGCAAATACGTTTCTACCAAGATAGGTTTCGTTCACTGTTGACACTATTTCTTTAACGATACTATTTACTCCATCTGCTAATATTTCACGCTGTCCTGCAGACAGAGAATCATCCGATGCTTGAATAGCCTTATCTTTCAACGAAAGTACCAGATCAAATATTCCCTCTAAATATACAGATGTTGTTTCGACCCAACCTTTTGCATCCTGAATATTTTTTAAATATTGCTCATTCTGATCGATTTGTTTTCTGAATCGTGATGCTCGAGCAAATCTAACAGGGTCCTTAGATGCTCTATCAATTTCTTTACCTGTTGTAATAGACTGCTGTATAGCATATAGGCTTTCCTTATTTCTACTAATACTTGAAAGCAAACTATTTGTAATCATTGACTCTGTTATTCTCATTGTTCTACCTTCTATTTTTTAAAACTATACCATATGCAAAACAGTTTCCATCAAATCATCAACCGTAGAGATCATTCTTGCTGCAGCCTGATATGCTTGTTCATATTGAATTAAATTTGTCATTTCTTCGTCCAAAGAAACACCGGAGACAGCAGCTTTTTGATTAGATAACTGTTCTACAATTTTCTCTTGATTTTCTCTTATAAATTTTGCTTCTAGAGTTTTACTTCCTAATTCAGTCACAATTGAATTATAAAAATCGGATAAGGTTGATCCATCTGTAATATTTTCGTTTTGTAAATCAGCAATTAATTGTGCTATTGATCCATCTCCAGGAGTGCCAACAACGTTTGAACTTGCGATAAGTGTTGAATCGGATATAATTTCATCTGAAACAGCAAAATCACCGGCTCCGCTGATATTATCACTGAAAAAATTAATACCTGTTACGCCATCCAAATTAAATCCTGAACTATGAACATTATTTACTGCATCTTTCAAGCTAATAGCAATTGTATTCAATTTATCAATATAGCCATCTAAATGCTCATTATGCACTTCTAGTAATCCCCCTAATTCGCCTGAAATAATATCGGCATCCTTATTTCCATTGATCATTTTAATCTTAATATTAAAACCGCCGTTGGATGTTTGGCTAGTTTCAGCTCGAAGCTGATTTGAATAACCGCTGGATAAAAGTATACTCCCGCCCCCAGCGATGGTTACCGTACCATTACTGCTTTCATTGACTTTTATATCAATTTTTAAAGATAGTTGTTGGATCAGCACATCGCGCTGATCTTCTAAATCATCAGACCCATTTGAACTAATATGTTTATTAATGGTTTCCAATTGGGATACAAGACCATTTATTTCATTTACTTTTTGCTGTATTTCATCACCAACTTGCTGTTGAATATTTTTTAGATTCTTATTCAACCGATTAAATGTATTTGACAATAAAACACCCTTATCTTTTACCAGCGAACGTGCCGAATTACTCTCCGGATTGTTGGCCAAATTCGTCCACGAATTCCAGAATTCGTTCATCATATTAGACAATCCGGAATCACTCGGTTCACCAAAAATACCTTCGACCTGTTGGAACAACATCTCATTCATAGAGTGCTTTCCAAGTTCTTGTTTTTCATACCAAAGTTGATTTTCTACGAACTGATTTCGAATCCGCATAGTATCTCTACCATCCATCCCATCAAAACCAAGGGATAGTCTGGATAAGTCTATACGCCTTCTTGTATATCCTTCTGTATTTGCATTTGCAATGTTACGTGATGTGATATTAATGGCTGATTGTTGTGTTAAAAGCGAGCGTCTTGTTGCTTCATATATGCGGGATATTGACATAATTTTTCCTTAAATCTGAAAATCCAAGACTCTGTATTCGTCAGATGGTCGGGTTATCATACCGGTTTCTTCATACCGAATATCTTCTGTAGAATCATCTTTTAAAAATAAATTAACCAATCCATGAATATTTTCTATTGATGCAGATAAAAGATATTTGTTTTCTTGATTAATTATTGAAATTTGATATACACTGGACTTTAATTGATATTGCAGCTTATCAAGCATAGCAGCATGATCTAATTCGGCATGTGGAATTAATTGTTTGAGTGTAATATCTTCTTGCTGAATACCAACTGCTGTTTTAATAGATTGTGACAAGGCTATCCGCTTTTTCACATGTGTCATTACTCTTTGTGAAATATCTCTTTCCCTTAGGACAGCTTCTTTCATATTATCAATTTTTCCATCAATAATAGCCCGTTGTTTATTTTTCATTTCCCGAATCATATTTTCATATAATTCTATTTCTTTGTTAATGATTTGACAAAGGGATTGATACATATCTCTTATTTGACTATTCATTTTTTAAAACCTCGGAAATTCATCATTTGAATTGCTTCTAAAGCACCGGCAACATTTTCGCGAGTGAAATCATTAATATCTGAAATATTATCGGATTCCTTCAATGATTCAAAAATCTTATCTGCAAATCCTAACCCACCCTGTTCGGCAACTGCATCAGCCATGGTTGTACTGAACATCATAGATGCAAGGCTATTATTACTGCCCCCAATAAGAGAAGATTTTGGGATAGTTTTTTCCATAGCCTTAAATACGAGAGTCAAGAATGATGCTTCCATTTGACGACTAGTTTCTTTCAGTTTAAGTTCCCTTGTTAACTTATTATTGGGCTGTTCTAGTTTTTCTATTCCTGTGATTTCCATCATTACATTATTATTAGTTTTGCATTCAGAGCACCGGCGTGTTTTATTGATTGAAAAATTGCAATTATGTCTCGTGGTTTAAGACCCATCTCATTTAGTGCTACTGCCAAATCGCTGACTGTTGTTGTACGCGGAATTACACCTGTTTTAGCAATATCTTCTTCTGCTGTAGTATTTGTTATCTGATCTACAACAGTTCGTCCTGCATTACTGAATGCCGCCGTTGGTTGAGATATAACAGGTTGTCTTTTAGTGTGAATGGTCAAGTTTCCGTGGGAAATCATTACTTCATCTATAACAACATTGCCACCTGCTACAACAGTTCCAGTCCTTTCATTTACAACCACCCGTGCTTCTACATCTGTTTCAACTTTCAATGTTTCAATTGATGCAATAAAAAATGAAGCATCACCTAATGACATCACAAACTCGGGGAAAACCACTTCAACAACTGCTGAATTGACAGGATTAGCTAATTTTTCAATATTAGAGATGGATGTTGTATCTATCGAATTTGTCTGTATATCTGTCGAACCCCACACTGTATTAATAGATGTAGCAACTCGTGTTGCAGTTAAAAAATCCGGCGTTGTGAGTAAAAGACGTAATGGATCATCGCTTTTAAAACCTCCATCATTCACAGCTTTTTTTAATTTTGCTCCACTGGGTACTCTGCCAACTAATGCATGATTTTTTCGCAAACGCTCACCAGCAACAGTTTCAATATTATATCCACCAATGGATACGGCTCCCTGTGCCATCGCCCACGGCGTTCCATTACTACTTATCATTGGGGTCATAAGTAATATACCACCTTCCAAACTTGTTGCATCTCCCAAAGAAGACACAGTTACGTCAAATTGTGTACCGATACGTCCGTAGAGTGGTGTGTTTCCAGTAATCATGACAGCTGCTACATTCCGAGTGCGAAGATCTTCTTTTGGAACATTAATTCCAAACCGTTCTAACATATTGCTGATGGTTTGTACAGTAAAAACAGCACCCCGTGTACCCGTAGCTCTATCTCCTGTCCCCCCCAATCCAATGACTAATCCATATCCAATAAGTGATTCCTGATTCGTATTTTCGACACGTGTTATATCCTTAATTCGAACTTCAGCAACTAATTGCGATAGTATTGTAATGATAATCAATAATAATTTTGTTCTTTTCATTATTGTGCTCCGATGAATGCCATTGCAATAAGCCCAAGACCGACACCCCAAGTCATCAATTTTTGAACTTTTTGAGGTTTAAATATTTTTTGAACTGTTCCACCTTTGCGATAAACAATATTTGCGTTGGCCACATTATATGAATAAACCGTATTATCCGTTGAAATATCTCTGTCTCTAATGTAGCCGTCAATTTCGATTGTATTTTTTTCTCCATTCACAGATAAAATTCGTTTACCATGAATATGGAACATTCCGCTTTCTGTTTCTTCCACTATTGTTGCAGATATCTTTCCTGTCAGACGGTCTTTTTGCTCAGTTCCTTCTGAACCGTTGACTGAACTTTCAATTCCACTAGATGCACCGAATAACGGCAGAAAGGACGTCAACGAACCCGAAACACTACCGTCCAATGCCATATCAGAACTCTTTGATTGATTGACTTTTGATTCCCTTGAAGCATTAGATGTTTCAACAATTAAAACGGTAATAAGATTTCCAACTTTATGTGCTTTAATATCTGCATACATAGATTCCCCAGCAAATTGATCGGATTGTCCAAACACTGAATATCCAAGCAGTAAGTAGGTTAATAGTAATTTTCTCATAGTTAGTTCAATTCAATCTTTACAAAGTTATTCGATATAATTTCGCCGGATATACGTTTACCTGTTTTTATTAATACTACCGGTATATCTTCACCAATTTTTCCTTCTTTTTTAACGATACCTTTTGTTTCGATAATAATATTACCGGAAACTATTTGTACGATTATATCATCTCCACGATTCATATCAAGCCTTGGTCTAAGCATCGATTGGGTAATCCCAGTTCCCGTCCTTATCATCTGGACAGCCATCATACCTTCCAGTTCATCGAAAGAAGTGATATACTGACTTATATCATTATGAATCTGTTTTACAGTTAAAGTAACATTTTTATTATTAAATTCACTTCGTCTTGCTATCTTTCTTTTTGCAGTAATTATGGGAATATCAATTGATGCTTCTAATGTAACAGCATATTTCTTTCCTGTTACTTTTTCAATCAACCAAAGAGTTTGATGCCCTAATCGAATTCCATATTTAGACCTAATTGAAAATTTCTGGGGTATTTTGTTGGGAACATGGATTAATTGAATATGAACATTGTTTTTTGAAATAGTAAAATAATTTGCAAAATGATAGTCCAATTCAGACTTCAGAGTACCTATGTTTTCGGTTTCTTGAGCAAATATTACTGAAGTGCAGCAAAGAAATATTATGATACAGATATAATATTTTAGAATTCTCATTTAACTTTAAACTAAGTCTCTATCGTTTAATATTATTAGTCATAGCCAATAATTCATCGGCTGTTTTTACTGCTTTTGAGTTAATCTCATAAGCACGTTGAGACACGATCAGATTGATCATTTCCTGAACCACATCTACGTTAGATTTTTCTAGATAACCTTGTAGAATTTGACCAAATCCTTCTTCAGCTGCTAAACCATAAGCAGGATCACCGGAAGCTTCTGTCTGAACAAATAAATTTCCACCAAGAGCGTTCATACCAGCAGGATTCATAAATGTAGTCAATTCAAACTGTCCTATTTCTTCAGGGTTTACATCTCCGTCAATTATAACAGATATAACTCCATCTTGGCTTATATTAATGTCGGAGACACCTTCAGGAATTGAAATCTCCGGAAACACTCTTAGTCCGGATGATGTAACTATATTTCCGGTAGCATTAACACGAAAACTTCCGTCGCGTGTGTAGGCATAGCTGCCATCCGGTTGTTTAATTTGGAAAAACCCTTTTCCATTAATAGCAACATCTAAAGGATTCCCCGTCTGGTCGATGGCTCCTTGAGAAAATGATTTATAAGTAGAAACAGGTTTATTACCAAGTCCAACCTGGATACTGCCTGGCTTTTTCATATCATCTCGTCTGCTTGTATCTCCAGATTCAATGTTCTCATATAATAGATCCTGGAATTCCACACTACTCTTTTTATAGCCGGTAGTATTTACATTTGCTAAATTATTTGCTATAGTATCTACATTAAGTTGTTGAGCTGCCATCCCTAAAGCTGCAGTTCTTAGTGAGCGTATCATAATGAATCTCTCCTTTTAATGGTTAGCGGTAGCTACCGATATCGTTAGCTGCTTTTCGTAACGCTTGGTCAATGATTCTGACTGCGCGCTGTGAACTTTCAAAACTTCTTTGTATATCCATGAGACCTATCATTTCATTCACCGGACTCACGTTTGATCCTTCTAAATGGCTCTGTAACACTAAAGTGTTACTTACTTCGTATGTACTAGTTGTTTCGGAAGTAGTAAATAAATTTTCACCTACTTTTCTTAATAAATTAT
>CAZWKR010000028.1:0-13875 GCA_964634215.1 uncultured bacterium | reverse complement strand
TCGTTCCTATGTTTACATGCGGCTTACTTCGCTCAAATTTTTCCTTTGCCATTGTACTCTCCTATTTATTTAGGATGTTGTCCCATGTACATTTTCAATTATTTCTGTCTGCACATTTAGTGGAACTTGTTGATAATGTGAAAATTCCATATGGAAAACAGCGCGACCTTGAGTAATTGATCTTAGATCTGTTACATATCCAAACATTTTACCCAACGGTACGTTTCCTTTAATTACTTGCGCATCTTTACGCTGTCCCATTCCTTCAATTTTTCCGCGACGTGAATTAATATCCCCCATCACATCACCTAAATATTCTTCCGGTGTAACAACCTCAACAGACATTATTGGTTCCATCAATACCGGACCAGCTGCCTTACACGCCTTTTTAATTGCCATTGAACCGGCTATTCTAAATGCTATCTCTGATGAATCAACTTCGTGGTACGATCCATATATAAGTTCTACACGTAAATCTTCAATAGGATAACCAGCAATTACACCATTTCTTAAAGCTTCTTGAATTCCTGCGTCAACAGCAGGTATATATTCTCTCGGTATCACACCACCGACTATTTTATTATCAAAACGATAACCCTTACCGGACTCATTAGGCGCCACATTGATTACAACATGTCCAAATTGTCCGCGCCCACCGGATTGTCTTGAAAATTTAACATCAATCTTTTCAACTTCTTTTGTTATAGCCTCAGTATATGCTACCTGTGGTTTTCCGACATTTGCATTTACACTAAATTCACGTTTTAATCGATCAATTAAAATCTCTAAATGTAATTCCCCCATTCCCGCAATAATTGTTTGACCAGTATCTTGGTTCGTTGAAACCTTAAACGTAGGATCTTCCTCACTCAACTTCGCCAATGCTTCTGACAATGATTTTTGATCGGCCTTACTAACCGGTTCAACCGACACTTCTACAACCGGCTCTGGGAAATCCATAGATTCTAATATTATTGGATTATCAGCATCACACACAGTGTGACCGGTATTAGTTGCTTTAAGACCAACAGCAGCAACAATTTCACCTGCCGATACAGATTCAAGAGCTTCACGCTTATTCGCATGCATTAATAATAACCTGCTTATCCGCTCTCTTTTTTCAGTGTTAGGATTATATACATATGAACCTTTTTCTAATTTCCCAGAATAAACCCTTAGATATGTTAATCGACCTACATACGGATCTGTCATAATCTTAAAAACAAGAGCACTAAAAGGCGATTTTTCATCTGGTGCACGTTTTAATTCAACATCTGAATCATTCGGATCTAAACCTGACACAGCTTCAATATCTAATGGCGTTGGTAAAAAGTCAACAACAGCATCCAGTAGTCTTTGTACGCCTTTATTTTTAAAAGCGGAACCACAAAAGGTAGGAACAAACGTATTGTCAATACACCCCTTACGAATGGCTGCTTTTAGTTCACCTTCTTCAATTTCTTCATCAGCCAAATATTTTTCTAATAAATGTTCATCATATGCAGCAGTTTCTTCAATAAGATGATGACGCCATTTATTTGCTTCTTCTACTAAATCTTTAGGAATATCACCAAATTCATATCGAGCACCTAATGATGATTCATTATATAAAATTGCTTTCATTGAACAGAGATCGATAATTCCAGTAAACAACTCACCTGAACCAATTGGAATTGTCATCGGTAATGGATTTGCCCCCAACCTCTCTTTCATCATATTTATAACATTAAAAAAGTCCCCACCGGTACGATCCATTTTATTTACGAAGGCAATACGCGGAACATCATATTTATCAGCTTGGCGCCATACTGTTTCGCTTTGAGGTTCAACACCCCCAACTGCACAAAATACCGCTACCGCACCATCCAAAACCCTAAGAGATCTTTCTACCTCAACAGTAAAATCGACATGACCTGGCGTATCAATAATATTAATACGATTATCATTCCACAAACAAGTTGTTGCCGCAGAAGTTATTGTGATGCCCCTTTCCTTTTCCTGAGCCATCCAATCCATAGTGGCACCACCCTCATGCACTTCCCCAATTTTATGTGTACGACCGGTATAAAATAATATACGCTCGGTTAACGTGGTCTTGCCAGCGTCAATATGAGCCATTATACCAATATTTCGTACTTTATCTAGGGAAATACCTTTCATTACCGCCTAGGTCTTCCAAAATGTGCAAAAGCTTTATTTGCTTCAGCCATACGATGCGTATCATCTTTTTTCTTAATAGCACCACCTTCATTATTTGCTGCTGCGATCAATTCAGTTGCAAGACGCTCAGCCATTGGCTTACCCCCGCGCCCAACTGCAGCATTGATTATCCAATGTGATGATAAATAAAATTGTCTATTTTTCGGGACTTCAATCGGCACCTGATACGTAGCTCCTCCGATACGACGCGATTTCACTTCTAATAATGGTGTAACATTTTTAATTGCGTCTTGAAATATTTTCAAACCGTCTGTTTTTGTTTTATTTTTTATAACATCCATTGCATCGTAAAAAATCTTTTCAGCGACACCCTTCTTACCACCATCCATAACATAATTCACAAATTTAGCAACCAATAGGTCGTTATAAACCGGATCGGGTAATATTTCTCTTTTTTCTGGTCTTCTTCTACGCATAATAATTAAGCCTTAGGTCGCTTTGCACCATAACGTGAACGACTTGTTTTTCTATCATTAACACCCGCTGTGTCAAGTGTACCACGCACAATATGATAACGCACACCAGGCAGATCTTTGACTCTGCCGCCTTCAATTAGCACAATTGAGTGTTCTTGCAAATTATGTCCCTCACCAGGAATGTATGCCGCAGCTTCCATTCCATTAGTCAATCTAACACGTGCAACCTTCCTCAATGCTGAATTAGGTTTTTTGGGTGTAGTTGTATATACTCGTACACAAACTCCACGTTTTTGTGGATTACGTTGTAGTGCCGGACTTGCATTTTTTTGCAAAATCCGCTTTCTACCTTTCTTTACTAGTTGATTTATCGTCGGCATATCTATTTAAATTAAGCCTATAAATTTATTCAAGAATTATGAATACAGTCAATTATTTTCACAAATATATTCATTTTTATTTCTACACAATTTCATCGATAGGAATTTCTATCGGTTCATCGGTCTTGTCTTCTTCTTCAGATTCCAATAATATATCCTGCAATACAGGATATCCGGTACCAGCCGGTATCAATCTACCGATTACTACATTCTCTTTTAACCCCCTAAGATGGTCAGTTTTTCCTGCAGTTGCTGCATCTGTTAGTACTCTTGTAGTTTCTTGGAAAGACGCTGCTGACAAGTAACTTTCAGTATTTAGAGAAGCTTGAGTTATACCCATTAACAATGGATCGTAGGTAGCCGGTTGAGTTTTATGTGTTTTTATTGGTGACTTACCTTCTTCTTTCAACACTTTATTATTATCTCTTAATTCTGATTTTAAAATCAGTGCACCTTTTTCCCAATCACTATCACCAGAATCTGCTACAACTGCCATTGAAGCCAAACGTTCGTTTTCGATTGCAAAATCCACCCTGTCGATTCTTTGAGATTCCAAAAACCTTGAATCACCCGGATCGGTAACTCTGACTTTTTTCATCATTTGTCGAACAATCACTTCGATGTGTTTATCATTTATTCCAACACCTTGCAATCTATAAACTTCTTGTATTTCGTTAACAAGATATTCGCGAACTGCACCGGGACCAAGAATACTTAATATATCGACTGGAGATATTGCACCTTCACAAAGTGGCGTGCCAGCTGTAATAAAATCCCCTTCATGCACAATTACATGTTTACCATATGGTATTTTATATGTCCGGCTTTCACCATCGCGTGTTTCAATTAATATTTTACGAATACCGCGTTTTGTTTCACCAAACTTTACTGTTCCATTAATTTCAGTGACTACCGCAGGATTGGAAGGCATCCTTGCTTCAAACAATTCCGCTACTCGGGGCAATCCACCTGTAATGTCTCGTGTCTTTCCAATATCTTTTTGAATTTTTACTAGGGTTTGTCCACGCTTAACTTCTTGATTATCAATAACATTTAAAGTCGCATTTACAGGTAGTATTGTTCCACCTGCCATTACGTTCCCATCCTTATCCTGTATTTCTACTTGCGGACTAAGTTGGCGATCTTTGGATTCAACAACCACCATCTGTTTTTTGCCACCCTCTACTGCTTCTATTTGAAATGTATCACCTTCAATAAAATCTTTTAGGTTTACAAAGCCGTCATGTCTAGCAAGAATTATGTCAGTATATGGATCCCATTGAACAAGCGTTGTCCCTGCTTTTATTACATCCCCCTCGCTCACAGATACATTAGCACCATAAGGTAAATTAAATTCAGCCTTTATTATTGTTGGATTTTGTTCATCAGCAATAAATATTTTGGAATGCCTAACCATACATCTAGTTATTTTAATGCCTGTTTCATTAACAGTATTCGCAAAATCATACTTATCCGAGAACCTAACAACACCACCATACCTGCTTTTCATATCAGATTTCTCAATAATACGTGTGGCAGTACCACCGATATGGAATGTTCGCAATGTAAGCTGCGTACCCGGCTCACCAATACTTTGAGCTGCTATAATTCCTACTGCACTCCCCATATTAGCTATACGGTGTCTAGCTAAATCCCAACCATAACATTTTCCACAAACACCTCTTTTAGATTCACAAGTTAACACTGATCTAATTCGAATGTTTTGTATTTCCCCATTAGCAATGACCTCAGCTTCATGCTCAGTTATTATAGTACCCGCCTTTATCACTACTTTTCCATCTATAATCAGATCATCTAATACCGTTCTTCCTAAAACTCGATCTGACAATTGTTCGATGATTTCTTCACCTTCTTTTAAATCACTAGTAATTATACCATTAATTGTTCCACAATCATCTTCAGAGATAACAACATCTTGAGCTACATCCACTAATCTACGAGTTAGATATCCAGCATCTGCTGTTTTTAATGCAGTATCAGCAAGACCTTTCCGAGCACCATGGGTAGAGATAAAATATTCCATGACTGAAAGACCTTCTTTAAAATTTGACTTGATTGGTGATTCTATAATTTCACCTTGACCACCCGTCATAGCCTTTTTGGGCTTTGCCATCAATCCACGCATTCCTGCTAATTGTTTGATCTGATCTTGACTACCTCTTGCACCTGAATCAGCCATCATATATACTGGATTGAATCCCTGGCGATCATTTTTTAGTGATTTCATCATAGAATTAGCTACGTGATTGGTCGCATGAGTCCAAATATCAATTATCTTATTGTATCTTTCACCATCAGTTAAGATATGATTAACAAAATTTTGTTGAATTCCATCTACTTCGTTTTCTGCTTTATTAATTATTACATTTTTATCTTCAGGAATTAAAATATCATTAATTGAAATTGAACTACCACTGCTGGTCGCTATAGAGAAACCGAGATCTTTTAACTTATCCAAAAATTCTACAGTTTTAAAATTACCGGCTACAAGATAGGATTGATTAACAACTTTACTTAAAGTTCTTTTAGAAATTAATTCATCAAAATACTCTAACTCTTCCGGCATAATGGAATTAAAAATTGCACGACCTACAGTTGTTTTCTTTTGCCATTTACCTTGATGCCGTACATCAATTATTGCATGCAATCCAATGGATTTGTTTTCATACGCCATTAGCACTTCATCTAAAGAACCAAACAATTTACCCTCACCCTTATCACCAGTTTTTGGTCTGGTTAAATAATGACACCCCAATACCATATCCTGTGAAGGAATTGCAACCGGTTTACCGTTAGCTGGGTGTAATATATTATGACTTGAAAGCATCAAAATACGAGCTTCCATCTGCGACTGAACAGAAATTGGAACATGAACTGCCATCTGGTCACCATCAAAGTCAGCATTAAATGCAGCACATACTAATGGATGAATTCTAATAGCTTTTCCATCCACCAAAACGGGTTGGAACGCCTGAATACCCAATCTATGCAAAGTAGGAGCGCGATTCAACAAAACAGGATGATCCTTAACTACATATTCAAGTACTTTATAAACTATTGGATCATGATTTTCAACCATCAATTTTGCACCACGTGGAGTCTGAGCATATCCCCGCTCAATTAAAGCATTTATCATGTGCGGTTTAAATAACTCTAGACCCATATCTTTTGGTAAACCACATTCATGCAACTTGAGTTCAGGACCTACCACAATAACTGATCTTCCCGAATAGTCAACACGTTTACCTAACAAATTCTGTCTAAATCTTCCTGATTTACCGCGTAACATATCTGAAAGAGACTTAAGAGGTCGACGAGTACCGCTTCTAATCGCAGTTTTTCGGCGACTATTATCAAATAAGGCGTCAACAGACTCCTGAAGCATTCTTTTCTCATTCCGTAAAATCACGTCTGGTGCTTTGATTTCCATCAAGTTCTTTAAACGATTATTTCTAATAATAATTCGTCTATATAAATCATTAAGATCACTAGCAGCAAAACGCCCACCTTCTAACGGAACCAAAGGTCGTAACTCAGGTGGTATAACCGGCAACACCGAGACCACCATCCACTCTGGTTTATTTACTTTTTTATTAATGGAATCAACCATAAACTCCTTAACAACTCGCAAACGCTTTAATGCATCCTGTTTCTTTTGTTTGGATTTGGTAGTCAATATGATGTTTTCTAGTTCATCTTTAAGTCCTGATAGATTTATTTTAGAGAGCGCATCTTTAATTGCTTCGCCACCCATTAATGCTACAAAATATTCTTCTTCGTCACGCTCTTCTTCTGAAGCTGCATAAAAACCAAAATTTTGCTCAAGCTCCATCCAAGTTTCTTCATCAATAAGTTCAAATTGCTGTCTTCCACTTTTACCTGGTTCAATTATCATAAATAATTCATAATAAATGACACGCTCAAGCTCTTTTGTGCTATGACCTATTAAATAACTCAGCTTACTTGGTATTGACTTCAAATACCATATGTGAACAACTGGGACAGCCAATGTAATATGTCCCATTCTTTCTCTGCGAACTTTTTTTCGAGTAACCTCAACACCACAACGGTCACATATAATACCACGATAGCGAATCCCTTTATATTTTCCACAATGACATTCGTAATCCTTTACAGGACCAAATATCTTTTCGCAAAAAAGACCATCTTTCTCTGGCTTATATGAACGATAATTAATTGTTTCA
Organism: uncultured bacterium; assembly: GCA_964634215.1. Taxonomy (GTDB): domain Bacteria; phylum Fidelibacterota; class Marinisomatia; order Marinisomatales; family JAHJCW01; genus JAHJCW01. The sequence continues at coordinate 6,633 of CAZWKR010000028.1, read as the reverse complement.
GGTTTTAGGATTTCACCATATGACTTAGCTAGAATATTTTCAGGAGAAGCTAAACTTATGGTAATACTTGAATACCTTTTATTTGTGTCAATTTTATTTGATTGAATATAAGTCAAATCTACACCTTTTAATCTAATTCAACGTCTATTGCAAGACCTTGTAATTCTTTAATAAGAACATTAAATGATTCAGGAGAGCCATATGCCGGGGCGTCCTCACCCTTTACAATTGCATTGTACATTTTTGAACGACCTTCGACATCATCTGACTTTGCAGTTAGAACCTCCTGTAATGTATGCGCTGCACCATATGCTTCTAATGCCCATACTTCCATTTCTCCAAACCTTTGACCGCCAAACTGCGCCTTACCACCTAACGGCTGTTGTGTAACAAGCGAGTATGGCCCTGTGGAACGAGCATGCATTTTATCATCAACCATATGACTCAACTTCATCATATAGATATTTCCGACTGTCACCTCATCGTCAAAATATTCGCCCGATCGACCGTCAATAAGTCGCGTTTTACCATGAACCGGTAAATTCGCCTTTTCAAGTTCGATTTTCACCTCAGCAGGAGTTGCTCCGTTAAACACTGGTGTGTTGTACTTGACTCCCAGTATACTGCCGGCCCAACCCAGCATTGTTTCGTATAATTGTCCCAAATTCATCCTCGAAGGAACACCTAATGGATTAAGCACGATATCAACGGGGGTTCCATCTTCTAGAAATGGCATGTTTTCTTCCGGTACTATTGCTGCAACCACACCCTTATTTCCATGCCGTCCAGCCATTTTATCACCGATTGATACTTTTCGCTTATTAGCAACAAATACTTTTGCTAATTTCAAAATACCGGGTTGCAATTCATCTCCAACACGGAGTTTAAAGGTCTCACTTTCTAAGAAATTCTCAATCCTATTCCATTCTTTTCTGAATGAATTCCAAACTAATTTTATCTTTTTCCAAGCAGCAGTACTTTCAATCCAGGGTTCATCTTGAGCAAAACGTTCAAAATCAAATTCCTTAAGTCGTTTTTCAGTAAGTTTTGTACCTTTTTTAATTAATGTTTTACCGGAAGAAGCATCTCGAATACCCCCTGATGTTTCATCAGTAAGCAGTCTTAGCAATACCTTATCCCGCGACTGTTTTAAATTATGTTTCTGATCACGAGTCAGTGCTTGTAGTTCTAAAATATTTTTACGATCAAGTACTTTTGATTTTCTTGCACGTTTCTCGAATAATATGGAATCAATAACTGTCCCCTTAATTCCAGGAGAAGCTCTTTTTGATGCATCCTTTACATCACCTGCCTTTTCACCAAATATTGCCCGTAATAATTTTTCCTCCGGAGTTGGGTCAGTTTCACCCTTTGGAGTTACTTTACCAATTAAAATATCACCTTCTTTAACTCTAGCTCCCACCCTAACTATACCATTGTCATCAATATCTTTAGTAGCCTCTTCGCTAACATTTGGGATTTCAGGTGTTAATTCTTCCTCTCCACGTTTTGTATCGCGTACCTCTAGCTCTATTTCATTTACATGAATTGATGTGAATACGTCGTCCTTAACCAACCTTTCACTTAAGACTATTGCATCTTCATAATTAAATCCACGCCAAGGCATAAATGCAACAACCACATTTCTTCCAAGTGCTAATTCACCATTCTCAGTTGAAGCACCATCGGCTAATACATCACCTATTTTAATTTTTTGACCAGCACTAACTAACGGTCGTTGATTATAACATGTATTTTGATTCGATCTCCGATTTTTCTCAAGTTTAATCACCATTTTATTATCACCATCTACCAAACTTAATTCTTCAGGGATCTGATCAATTTTTATTTCAACTTGTTTAGCATCAACATTAATAACGGTTCCACCAACTGGACTAGTTATACAAGCGCCTGAATCCCTCGCCACCTTTCCTTCCATACCCGTTCCAACAACTGGAGATTCTGGATTCATAAGAGGAACAGCCTGCCGTTGCATATTAGAACCCATTAAGGCACGGTTTGCGTCATCATGTTCAACAAAAGGTATTAGAGCAGCCGCAACACTAAGAATCTGGTTTGGAGCAACATCCATATAGTCAACCTGTTTCGGATCCACCATCGGGAAATCACCCTTGATTCTTACCCTTAACGAATCTTCAGTGATTTTATTAGCAGAATCTAATTTTGTGCTTGATTGTGCAATTAATACTCGATCTTCATCATCGGCAGATAAGTACTCAATCTTATCTGTTGTATAAGCGTTATCCCCTTTTATTTTAATCTTTCTATATGGAGCTTCGATAAAACCATGCCAATTAATAATTGCCATCAACGCCAAAGAAGATATTAGACCAATATTCGGACCCTCAGGAGTTTCTATTGGACACAATCTTCCATAATGTGTGTAGTGAACGTCTCGAACTTCAAATCCCGCTCTTTCACGAGTTAAACCACCAGGACCCAAGGCAGAAATACGACGTTTATGCGTAATCTCAGCCAATGGATTTGTTTGATCTCCAAATTGAGATAGCTGACTTGTTCCAAAAAATGTGTTAATGACCGTAGTAACAACCCTAGCGTTAATTAAATCCTGTGGCGTAATTGATTCTGCCTCACGAAGATTCATCCTATCGTGTATTGTCCTAATCATTCTACTTAGTGCTGTAGCAAATTGATTTTTAAGTTGCTCGCCAACAGTTCTAACACGTCGATTTCCTAAGTGATCAATATCATCAGTTCCACGTTCGCCTTTCCGCATATCAACTAGAAACTGAACTACCTTTATAATATCTTCCATTGTTAATATTGTATCTTCAACATTAACATTTAAATCGAATTGTTTATTTAATCTATATCTACCCACCTGGCCAAGATCATATTTCTTAGGACTAAAAAACATACGCTCAATAAATTTTTGGGCAGTTTCTAAGTTTGGAGGCTCGCTTGAACGAATTAATTGATATACAACTTCAAGTGCTTCTTCAGTGTTCTGCGTTGGATCTTTCTCAATAGTATTAAGGAGCATCATTGCACGAAAATCGTTATTTCCATCAACGACTTTAATAGTTTTCAATTTTGCATCTTTAAGCGTTTTTAATACTTCAATTGTTAATTCTGTACCGTGCTCGAAATAAATCTCGCCGGTTGTAGTATTAACAACATCTTCCACAATCGTTGAGCCAATAATATCACTGAGATCCCTTGTTTTAAGATCAACTTTTGTAATACATTTCATTGCTTCAAACAGATCAGCATCAGTAGAAATACCAAGTGCCCTCAATAACATTGTTGCAGGGAATTTTCTACGACGATCGATAATAACAAAAAGACTGTCATTAATATCAGTTGTAAAATCTACCCACGAACCCCGAATAGGAATAATTCTTGCCTGATATAATTTTGTACCATTAGGGTGAATTGTTTGATCAAAGAACACACCCGGTGAACGTTGCAATTGGGACACAACTACCCGTTCAGCTCCATTAATAATAAACGTACCTTTTTTGGTCATATATGGTATATTACCAAAGTACACATCCTGCTCAATAGATTGAGCATATTTACTGCGGTCTTCCTCATCAGTAATATTTAATACCAATTTAACCTTGATCGGTGCAGAAAATGTGACACCCCTTTCTATACATTCCTCAGGGGAATACTTTGGCGGTGCAAGATAATAACTTTTATATTCTAAAATATAATTGCGATGTGAATCTTCAATAGGGAACACATTTTGAAAAACTTCTTCCAATCCGATACGTTTTCGCTCATCCTCTAGAGTATCCTCCTGTAGGAACATGCGATAAGAATCTCGCTGAAGTCCAAGCAAATTAGGCATTTCAACAACTGATTGAATCTTCTGAAAGGAAATCCGATCAGCCGCATATATATTATTGGCTTCCAAAAAAGCCTCCTATTTTTTTGTTAAAACAGAAATTAAAATAAAGATAATAGATTTATCTATTTTTACTTTAATTCAACAGTTGCGCCAGCTTCTTCCAATGTTTTTTTGATTTCATCAGCTTCGGCTTGTGGTACATTCTCTTTTACTGCCTTGGGGGCTGAATCAACTAATTCTTTAGCTTCTTTTAATCCAAGACTGGTAATTGCTCTAACTGCTTTGATAACAGCAATTTTTGCTTGTCCGGCGGCTGTTAAAACTACATCAAAATCAGTTTTCTCTTCAGCTGTTGCTTCACCTGCGGCTGGGGCTGCTGCGACTGCAACTGGGGCTGCTGCGCTGACACCAAACTTTTCTTCAATGTCTTTTACTAATTCGGATATTTCTACAATATTTGCTTTCTCTATATAAGATAAAACATCTGCTCTTGTAACGGCCATTAACTAACTCCTTTATTCAATTTGTAAATCTATGATTTCTTTTCTTTTAAATTATTCAATACACCAACAAAATTAGACATAGTAGCATTTAGCACACCTGCCAACTTCACTAGTGGACTTTGTATCGAAGCAGCGACTGTTGCAATCAACTGCTCTCTTGAAGGCATACTAGCTATACTTTTAAACTTTGATCCGTCAAGCACTTCTCCGTCAAATAACATACCTTTTACAACTGGTTTCTCAAATTTTTTCGCAAATTCTTTGATAATCTTTGCCGGTGCAGTTGGCTCATCATATGAAATTGCAATAGCTGTCGGACCTAATAAAAATTCATCCAATCCTTCAATTTTATTATTTTTTGCAGCAATTTTTATTAACGTATTTTTTGCAACATAGTACTCAACTGAATTTTGAAAAAATTCAGATCGCAGTTGCGTTATATTACCAACGTCTAGTCCTATATAATCTGTAAAGTAAACTGCTTTAGCTTGATCTAACTTTTTAGTCAGCTCTTCAACTTGTTGTATATTTTTTTCATTTGGCATAGTATTACCTCAAAGCTGCATAATCAATTTTAATTCCAGGTCCCATAGTTGAAGATATGGTAATTTTCTTCAAATATTTACCCTTCACAGATGCAGGCTTAGCTTTCTTTATTGTATTATATATTGCTTCAATATTTTCATATAATGCTTTTTCATTAAAAGACACTTTCCCACATACTGCATGAATGATACCTGTTTTATCCACTCTCAACTCAATCTTACCTGCTTTTAATTCTTTAACTGCGGTTCCGACATCCATAGTAACAGTTCCACTTTTAGGATTTGGCATTAGTCCTTTTGGACCTAATATTTTTCCTAATCTACCTAAATCAGGCATTGCATCTGGTGTTGCGACAATCTTGTCTATATCAGCCCAGCCAGCTTTAATTTTATCTATATATTCGGTATAACCAACATAATCAGCACCTGCATCTTTAGCTTCTTGCTCCTTAGCTCCAGATGTTACCACCAACACTTTTACACCCTTTCCCGTACCATTCGGTAAGCCCGTAGTAATTCGAATGTTCTGATCGGCATGTCTTGGGTCTACTCCAAGATTAATTGCAATTTCAACCGATTCGTCAAATTTTGCGTAAGACAGTTCTTTGACTAGTTTGACCGCTTCTTCTAAAGGATACTCCTTTATGCGATCAATTTTATCTAGAACATTATTTCTGTTTTTTGAATTTTTCATTATTGATCCTAACCAATCACTTCTACGCCCATACTTCTAGCAGTACCTGCAATCATTTTAACTGCACTTTCGATAGTATTAGCATTTAAATCTTTCATTTTTATTGTTGCAATTTCTTCTAAATCTTTTTTACTAATCTTTCCCACTTTTTCTTTATTTGGCTCCCCCGACCCTTTATCAATCTTTGCAGCTTTAGTAATTAAAGTTGCAGCAGGTGGTGTTTTTGTGATGTAAGAAAAACTCCTATCTGCATAAACAGTAATCTCAACCGGGATAATCATACCGGGTTGATCTTGCGTAGCAGAATTAAAAGCTTTACAAAATTCCATAATATTTACACCGTGCTGTCCCAATGCAGGTCCAACTGGTGGAGCAGGATTGGCTTGCCCTGCCGGAATCTGAAGTTTTATAAATCCAATTTCTTTTTTCGCCATAATTTTTACCTATTTCTCTAATTCTACTTGCAAATAATCTAATTCAATTGGTGTCGGTCGACCAAAAATACTAACCGAAACTTTTAATTTTTGTTTATCGGTATTAACTTCTTGAACAAATCCTGAAAAATCCATAAATGGGCCATCAATTACTTTCACAGCATCTCCAGTTTTGAAAGGATGAGAAGCCATTTCAATATCTTTACTTCCTTCCACAGCACCAATTATTCTACTAATTTCTTCTGGTTTAAGAGGCTGCGGCTCACCACGAGATCCAATGAAGTTTATTACGCCATTAATATTTTCAACCAAAAATTTTGACTCTTTAGTAATCTCCATCTTTATTAGTATATATCCAGGGAAAAATGTTCTTTCACGAATCTTTTTCTTCCCCTCCTTCATCTCAATAATATTTTCTGTTGGAACTAAAATATCTTTCACCGATTCCGATATTTCACTGTGCGAAACCTCAAAAAGAATAGCTTCTTTAATTTGTTTCTCCTTACCGGAGATGACACGTAATGAATACCATTCCATACTAGCTAGAGAATAATGCTTAATATTTTATTTAAAATTAAATCAACCACAAATAGAAACGTTGCTATCAGTACAGAGAATG
>CAZWKR010000027.1:0-15189 GCA_964634215.1 uncultured bacterium | reverse complement strand
TAATAGTATGATATTTCAAATGAATAATTTCATTAAAAACAATAAACCACTTAATTTCCGTACTTATTTAAGGAAATAAAATGGATAAATTAGCATTATTCGGTGGCAAACCTGTTCGAACCAAGCCGTTTCCCTCTTGGCCTCGAATATCAAAAGATATCAAAGAAAATTTATTTAGTACCCTTGAAAATGATGGTTGGGGGGTGGGAAGTGATGCAGTAAAGAACTTCGAAGAAAAATATGCAAAATATCATGATGCAAAATTTGCAATCAGCACAAGCTCGGGAACTACTGCATTATGGGTATCTCTTAAAGCGGCCGGTGTTAAAGCCGGTGATGAAGTAATACTCCCGCCATACACATTTATTGCAACTGGTTCATCAATATTAATGGCTAACGCCATACCCGTTTTTGTTGATGTAGATCCTGATACATTTAATATGGATCCCTCTAAAATTGAAGCGGCAATAACCGACAAAACTAAAGTTATTATGCCGGTTCATATTGCAGGAAATCCTGTGGATATGGATGCAATTATGGCAATCGCCAAAAAACATAATTTAAAAGTTATCGAAGATGCAGCACAGGCGCACGGTGCAGAATGGGATGGTAAAAAAGTTGGTGCTCTTGGTAATGCCGGTATCTTTAGTTTTCAAACTTCAAAAAATATGTCTGCGGGAGAGGGCGGAATTATCATTTCCAATGACGATGATTTAATGTCAGCATGTTTTTCGTATGCCAATTGCGGGCGCGTGCGTGGAGGTGAATGGTATGAACATCATCATCTTGGCGGAAATTTTCGGTTAAATTCGATGGCAGCAAGTATGTTATCAACACAGCTTGAAACTTTAGAGAATGATATGGATTTACGCGATAAAAATCGCAAAATATTGGATGATGCAATATCAAAGATTGATGGGCTAACAATTACAAAAATGTATCCGAAATCAACACGGTCGGCAAACCATTTATATCTATTAAGATACGATAAAGATAAATTTAATGGAATTCCACGCGAAAAATTCTTTAAGGCAATGCAGGCTGAAGGAGTATATACCTATGGTGGATATGTCCCATTAAATCGTGAAAAATTATTTACGTTAGTTGATACAAAAGAATATCCGTGGCTGGAAGGTATCAATTATAAAGATATGAATTTTTCTGCAACTGAAAAACTATGTACAGAAGAAGCTGTTTGGCTAAAGCAGCATCATTTGTTAGGAACAAAAGAAGACACAGATGATATAATTAAGGCTTTCAAGAAAGTGACCACAGTGATGAAAGAAGAGCCGGACCAATTTTAAAATAAATATAACCAATAAGATAAAGATATGACCCAAAAATTACAAAATTTATTAAGTGCAATTGATGTTCCTGCTGATTGGGTGGGATTACGTGAAGTGGATGAGCGAACAACAGTCCGATTTATTAGAGATGCTCATCCACAATCAAATGCTAGAACAAAAACAAATGGAATAATGGTAGAAGTTCTAGCTGATGGACAATTCGGATACTTTGGTACGAACGATGTCAGTGAAAAAGGTATTCAAACAGCCGCAGAAAAAGCATATCAACAGGCAAAATTAGCATCTAAATATGCTATCCATTCTTTTACAGATGCTGCAAGACCGAAAGCTGTAGGCTCATATAAGTCACCTTACAAAGAGGTGTTCAAGGAGACTTCACCGGGTGTATTGAATGAGCTTATGATTAAAGGAAGCAAAGTCCTAAAGGTATCAGATAAGGTAATTAGCACGAATGCCTTTGCTCAAATTGTTGAATCAAAGCATAAATTTGTCAGCTCTAATGGCAGTGATATTTCTCAAGATTTTCTTATGGTCACATTTGATTTAGTTGCAACTGCACAAGATGGAACTAACATTAATACTCGTTCCGCGGGTGGGCTAAGAGGTCTTTCGCGACAAATTGGAGCAGAATTATTTGATGAAGAATGGATTTTACGGAAAGCAAAAGAAATCGGTGAGCAAGCAGTTGAATTGACAACTGCAGAAGAATGTCCATCGGGAGATATGGATTTAGTATTAGCGCCCGATCAAATGATGTTGCAAATTCATGAAAGTGTCGGACATGCATTAGAAATTGACAGAATACTTGGAGATGAAAGAAATTATGCAGGTTGGAGCTTTGTAAAGTTAGAAGATTTTGGAAAACTTCAGTATGGCTCAAAATTGATGAACGCCACCTACGATCCAACCTATACCGGTCAATTCGCATCATTAGGTTTTGATGACGGTGGATTAAAAGCAGAGAAGGAATATTTGATTAAGGACGGATTATTAGTACGCGGATTAGGTGGAAAAGAAAGCCAAATACGTTCCGGTGTTCCAGGTGTAGCAAATTTCCGGGCTAGTTCATGGAATAGAGCACCAATTGACAGAATGGGAAATATCAATCTAGAGCCGGGTGATTCTACATTTGACGAAATTATTTCATCTGTTAAGAAAGGTGTCTATATGGAAAGTAACCGTTCGTGGTCAATTGATGATTACCGTAATAAGTTCCAGTTTGGTTGCGAATATGGAAAATTAATTGAGGATGGTAAGTTAACTAAAACCGTTCGCAATCCAAATTATCGAGCTATTAGTAATCCATTTTGGAGGAGCTTAGAAATGATCGGAAACCAGGATACATTCGAAATGTATGGAACTCCATATTGCGGAAAAGGTGAACCTAATCAAGTTATTAGAGTTGGACATGCCTCTCCGGTTTGTTTATTTAAAGATGTTGCCATATTTGGCGGCGCATAATAGGAATTATTATGGAACAAATATTTAACAAAATAAGTGATCAGCTATACTCTGAATTAAAAAATGATGAAAATCTTACTTTATCGCTACAAGGTGAAAATAGTCAATTTTTACGAGTAAATAATGCCCGGGTACGTCAAACCGGATTAGTGAACAATACCAATCTAGCATTTGATTTGATTTATAATAATAGGAATTGTCAGGGGCAAATAACACTAAGTGGTGATTATGAAATCGATTATCAACGTGCCACTGATGAACTGAATCGCTTACGGGCAGAAATTATACAATTACCAGAAGATCCATTTGTTGTTTTACCGGAAAATACCGGTTCAACTCGTGAAAGCAAAACTGCAAATGGATTAAAAGCAGATCATGCCGTGGATGCATTACTCCCTGCCATGGAAGGGGCGGATTTAGTAGGAATTTGGTCTTCAGGACGAATTTTTAGCGGTAGCAGTAACTCTGTCGGGCAAAAGCATTGGTTTGAAACCGATACCTACTCACTTGATTTCTCATTGGTGAATAAAGATCATAAAATGGTGAAAGGTACTTTTGCAGGTAGTGATTGGGATCAGTCCAAATATGAAGCTTACATCAAGGATGCAAAGAAGAAATTAGAGTTGATGAACAAAAAACCAGTTAAAATGAAACCGGGGAAATACCGTACTTGGTTTGAATCCAAAGCGATTGCGGATTTTCTTTCAATGTTTTCTTGGCAGGGCGTGAGTGAATCAAATATTAGGCAAGGAAGCAGTGCCTTTATTAAAATGCGAGATGAAGGCACAAAATTATCTTCGTTATTTTCTCTGAGTGAAGATTTTCGTCCAGGATTAGTGCCACGTTTTAACGAAAGAGGTGAGGTTGCTCCTGAATCTATATCGATTATTGAGAAAGGAAATCTTGTAAATACAATGGTTAGTTCTCGCACCGCAAAAGAATATAAAGTTAAATCCAACAATGCAAGTGGAGAAGAATATTTAAGAGCTCCTATAATGGCAATAGGTTCACTTAGTGATAAAAACGTTTTGCAAACATTAGGAACCGGATTATTCCTGTCTAATTTACACTACTTGAATTGGAGTGATAATATTGGTGGACGTATTACAGGATTGACGCGCTATGCCTGTTTTTGGGTGGAAAATGGTGAGATTGTTGGACCAATTGAAACAATGCGCTTTGATGATACAATTTATAATCTTTTTGGTAGTGAGCTGGAAGCAGTTGGAGATAATGTAAAAATTAATCCGGAAGTGGAAACTTATGAAGGTCGCCAGTTTGGAAACATTACCTGTCCGGGGATGCTCGTTAAAGAATTTGAGTTGACTTTATAGTTAAACCACAAAGACACAGGAAAAAATATTATAAATACCCCCACTTTAATTCTTCTCCATAATGGGGGAGATGTCCATCGGACAGAGAGGGAAAATAAATTATGAAAAAACTTACACTAATCCGACATGGTAAATCATCTTGGGATGATCCGTCTTTGTCGGATTGGGAACGTCCATTAAAAGCACGTGGAAAAAAAGATGCATTATTGATTGGTTACAAACTAGAAGAAGAGAAAATAATACCGGATAAAATTATTTCTAGCTCGGCAAAGCGAGCATACGATTCTGCTAAACGAATTGCCGAATGTATTAAATATCCCGAAAGTAATATTGCGATCACCGATGACATTTACTTAGCAGGATTGTCTCAGTTAGTTCAATTAATCCAAAATTTGAAAGATAAGTGGCAACACGTTTTTATGTTTGGTCATAATCCTTATTTTACTGAATTACCCAATTTATATGGAAAAACCAATATTTTAAATTTACCAACGACCGGAGTTTATCAAATCACTTTCAAATGTGATAAATGGGCTGATATATCACTTGAGAATGGAAAAAATACCTATTTCCTTACGCCAAAAGAATTAAAGTAGCAACATACAAATTAAATACAATAAGGTGTTTGCGAGTATGTCATAAATTATAACATTAATAGGATTACCAATGATTAAGAAATTCATATTATTTATTTTATTTTCATTTTCTGTTTATGCGCAAAATGCGCAGATACACCATGAAATAAAAGCGTCAATTAAACCAAATGAATCATTTATTGATGTTACCGATATTATAACGATTCCCGAAGCACAAATGGAGGACGTGATTGAATTTAAACTTCATCATGCTTTGGAAGTTGTACCAAATAAAATGATAACCAAACTTGATGGAACAGTCAATGCTGAAGATATTGGAATGGATAAGGATGATGTTGGATCTGAGAATGCGTTAAAACTTAATGTTTATCAAATTAGGGTCCCTAAACATCACTCAGGTGATCTTGAATTAACTATAAAATATAAAGGCAGGATTGATTCACCTGTTGAGCAAAGTGAAGAAAATTATGCGAGAGGTTTTAGTGAATCACCAGGTATAATTTGGGAAAAAGGTGTCTATCTAGCTGGTTCAACATATTGGGTACCTCATTTCAATGATGAATTGATAACATTTAATTTGACTACTACAGTACCAATTGAATGGAAAACAGTTACAGTAGGTGAAAGAACCTTAGATGAAGTAAAAGATAATATTCATATCGATAAATGGGAATCACCAACTCCGCAGGAAGAAGTGTTCCTCATTGCCGCTCAGTTTAGCGAATATTCATACCCAATGGGGGCTATTACAGCATACGCTTTCCTGCGTACACCGGATGAGGGATTAGCGAACAAATATTTAGAGACAACTGCACAGTATATGGAAATGTACCGCAAATTAGTAGGACCATTCCCTTATACAAAATTTGCTTTAGTAGAAAACTTTTGGGAAACCGGCTATGGAATGCCGTCTTTTACTCTATTAGGTGAAAAAGTCATCCGTTTCCCATTCATTTTACACTCATCTTATCCGCATGAATTACTGCATAATTGGTGGGGAAATTCGGTCTATGTCGATTTTGAAACCGGCAATTGGTGTGAAGGAATTACGGCATATATGGCGGATCATCTTATTAAGGAACAACGCGGTCAAGCCGATGAATACCGTAGGGCAACTTTGCAGAAATACACAAATTTTGTAACTCCGGAGAACGATTTTCCTGTGAGCAAGTTTTTATCAAGGCATGATTCTCCAAGTGAATCTGTCGGTTATGGAAAAAGTTCAATGTTTTTCCACATGCTTAGGCAAAAAGTTGGCGATGAGTTATTTGTTAGAGGTTTTCAAAAGTTTAACAGAGACAACAAATTTAGGCATGCTTCTTTTGATGATATAAGAATTGCATTTGAAGAAGTTACCGAACAAGATTTAAAATGGTTCTTTGACCAATGGATTAGTAGAACCGGAGCTCCGGAAATTGTTTTAGAAAATGTAAAAGTAAAATCTGCAAGAGGCATAAATAATCTAACTTTCACACTAAAACAAATTCAAGACGATAATGTATTTTTTCTTGATGTGCCGGTGGTTATAGTAACTAATAATGGAACTCATACTGAAACAGTTGAGATGAATGAGAAGGAAGTTAAATATAATATTCCCCTTAAAGATAAACCATTAAAACTTCTCGTTGATCCTCGGTTTGATTTATTCAGAAAATTAGATCCAAGAGAAACACCTCCAACCTTTACAAAAGCATATGGAGCAGAAAAAACCTTGATCATTTTACCAGATGAGAACAGCAATGACTATGATCTTTATAAAGAATTTTCTGAATTGTGGGTAAAAGGGAATGAAGAAAAATTTACATTTGGATCATTAGAAAATATTGATGTTCTCCCATCCGGAAAAGCGATTATGCTGCTTGGATTAGAAAATAAATTTGCATCAATTGTTAATACGGCAATTAAGGAATATGGCTCTGAATTATTAAAAGATGGTGTTAGATATGGTAAAAGAGAACTTTCATCTAATGACAATAGTTTCTTTATTTCAATAGTTAATCCCAATAATCAGAAAGCAGTTATCACATTACTTTCAATTGGCAATAAGGATGCTGTTGCAGGATTGAACAGAAAACTTCCGCATTATGGTAAATATAGTTATCTTGCATTTTCCGGCTCTGAGTCAACAAATATTGACAAAGGGCAGTGGTCGGTAAACAATTCTCCGTTAGTATATAATATTGATCCTTCCGCTAATGATGTTGAAGTAAAATTTGAACCGCGAGAAGCACTTGCAACATTAACTCCCGTATTTTCCGCTGTTAGGATGTTGGAAGCAGTAGAATATCTTGCTTCGGATGAATTAAAAGGCAGGGGATTAGGTACTCCGGAAATTGATGAAGCAGCAAATTATATAGGTGATAAATTTGCAGAATATGGTCTGCAACCCGGGAGTGATGATGGAACATATTATCAAGATTGGACTCAAGATGTGCTTGATAAGAAGAATGTAAAGTTAAAAAATGTAATTGGAATTATACACGGAACAAATCCTGACCTATCTGAAGCGGTTGTTATATCAGCTCATTATGACCATCTCGGATATGGATGGCCCGATGTGAGGAAAGGGAATGAAGGAAAAATACATAATGGCGCAGATGATAATGCTAGTGGTATCGCAGTAATGTTAGAACTTGCCAAGACACTTGGCAAAACTCATAAACCTGCACGTCCGATTATTTTCATCGCATTTACTGCGGAAGAAGCGGGCTTAGTTGGTTCACGTTATTTTGTAAATAATTATAATAAATATCCAATAAATATAGTTTTAGCAAACTTAAATATTGATACGGTAGGAAGATTGTTTAGTAATAAATTAATGGTGTTGAACAGTAATACTGCTCGGGAATGGAAATTTATATTTATGGGTACCGATTTTACTACCGGAGTTGCGTCCGATTTAATAACGCAAGATTTGGATGCCAGTGACCAAATGGCATTTATTGAAAAAGGTGTTCCGGGGGTTCAATTATTCTATACCGGTGTCGGTTCAGATTACCATAGACCTGAAGATGATGCCGATAAAATTGATGCCGATGGATTAGTGAAAGTGGCTACTGTTGCACGCGAAATATTGGAATATCTTGCAGATAGAGAAGAACCAATGGTTTTTACAGGAAAAGCAATAAGTGGGAAACCAACAATTCCTCAAATGGATAAAAAAAGTGGTGAAAGAAAGGCAGCTACCGGGCTAATGCCTGATTTTGTTTACTCCGGTGAAGGTGTAAAGATTGCCGGTGTCTCCGATGATTCTCCGGCAGCCAATGCTGGTTTAATCAAGGATGATATTATAACAGCATTTGATGGTAAGCCGGTAAAAAACTTAAAGGATTATTCAAACTATCTAAAAGAGCACGAACCCGGTAATACGGTTATATTCACTATTAATAGAAATGGTGATAAGAAAGAAGTAAGTATTACTTTATCTGAAAGATAAAGTAATAAAAAAAAACAGGCTCGATTAGTATGAAAATCGAGCCTGTTTTTTATACAGCTTAGTTATTCAAATAAACAAAATTTAATTTTTAGAAGGTTTATCAGAATTGATAAGCAATTTCCCTGTAGGATTGTAATCGCTAAAGGTACCGTTGGGCATAGTGATTGTAGTCGCATTCCACTGTTCGTTATCACTAAGTGAAGGTCCAACTAACGTACGTATTATTTCATTGTTTTGTCCTTCATTGAGTACAATTTGTAATGTTGGAATTGTTGGTCCTTCTCCAGCATCACTATAGTAATGGACTAAAACATTATATGCACCAGGATTAGCATTTACAGCATCTTGTCCCAATCTAAAATTCTCAGGACCGTATCCTTCGGTATCATCAAGATCAAGCCAACCGCCAATTGCTGTTACTTTATTATTATATCCACACCATTCACCGGTAGGATCTTGAATCCATAAATCAACGTCATTATGCGGACCTAAATTCCATGTTAAGGTTATCTTCATTCCATATAATGGAAAATCACCGGTAACAGTTACTTGATCGTATCCTACACCACCTTCAGCATTAAATACTTCTACTCGTATCGTATTAGTACCGCGTTGTAAAACTATTGGTGTGTAATCTAAATTTCCTGAAGTAACACCTATAGTTTGTGATATTCCATTTACATACAACTTAGCGAATTGTACATCTACATCACTTACTGTACCTGCAAGATATACTATTTCATCTTGCGTTTGTAAACCATTTTCGGGGCTAGTGATATCTACAGTTGGTCCGGGATTTCCTGAACCAACTATAAAACCGCCAGTAGGCTGACCATATGAATCTATATTGTCTAGGAAGTCCAGCCCTCTATCATAAACTCCATTACGATCGACGTCAATGACGACATCGTATTTTCCCGGAGCTAGAGTTGCAGGCCATATTAGTACACGTCCCTCGTTTGTACATCCATATTGCGGAGTATCTAATTCAGGAATTTGTGTTACATCATTTAGTGGATCACCGGTATTCCACACATCTTGGTGTGGCACAACGTATTTATGCACCCATTTGTGAGTAAACTGCTGTGTTCTTGGGTTAAGATAGGCATAAACATTATCGGATGTTTGAAAAATATCGATATATTCATAATCTCGATTACATGCGATTTGTACTTGAAGGTCTTCACCTGTTGTATATGTTTGTACCATAAATCCAACCGGATAAAAACCATCTACTAAATCTCCATCGGAATAAGTACCATCTCTATCAAAGTCCACAACAATATCATAAGGTGCTACTAATGATGGGTTTGACCAAACTCTAGTATGAAACTCGCCATTTCCATCTACTGTTACTCCCTCAGGTCCACCTGATACATCAACTAGAGGTGTTCCTAGGTCCCAATATCTAATATCATCTACAACCCAAACGTCTAGTTGAGCACCGGCAGTAAGGTTTTTACCTTTTGCCCAAACCTGATGAGAGCTCCTCAAAAATGAATTTTGAGCATATCCATCTTGATCAGCAGCAAATACAACCGGTGCACCATAATCAACCGTAAATGTTGTAGTAGTAACTACTTTACCTTCAGTACTGAGTATATCCAACGTAAATGTCTCTGTTTCTAATAATTTATTAAGGGAGCGGCCGGTGGAGTTATTCGGAAAGTCCAAACCAAAATCATATCCAATTGCGGTAAGTGGAATTTCTCCGTTAGCATCAGTAGTTAAAGTTGCTTTAGCTACTTCAGTACCACTTGCATTCGATAATGAAAAATCGTAGACAGTGGTAGGTAATAGTTGATCAAAATCCCAGAATGCACTTGCTCCACTTTCCAAACCTGTACTTGGATTTCCCTGTTCATCATACAAGTTGGAATTCCCTGTTCCGGCTATTGGCGAAGTTGATGTGTCGGGGCAACCCATTGTTACAATTAGAATTGCAGCTGCTATGCTAAGTATATACTTATTCATCATTCGCTCCTTTTTTTATTAGTATTTAAATTATTTTCAATTTTGAACTAAGTAATTTACTACTCAATTACATTCACAAATTAATAATAAAAGAATAAATAGAGAGAATTACTTACTCCCAAACAATCGAAACAATTAAATGGTAATTTTACCTTCCATATATTTTACCGCTTTACCGGATATTAAAACTCTGTCATTATACAATTCGCAAATTAATTCACCACCCCTTGCAGATAATTGTTTCGCACTAAATAGACTTTTACCAAGTTTAGTCGCCCAATACGGTGCTAATTGTGTATAGGCAGAACCCGTCACCGGATCTTCCTCAATACCTAAACCCGGGAAGAAACATCTTGCTACAAAATCATATTTTTCTGATTGTGCTGTAATAATCATGCCCCTCAAATCAAATTTTTTGAATACTTCAAAATCAGGCTCCATATCTTGAACATCACTTTCTTCGTTGAGAACGACAATGAGATCTTCCGATTTTAAACATTCAATTGGAGTGATATTTAATGCATTGATAATTTCCTGCGGGGTGTTACATGGAGTAGGAGGTTGAGCAGGAAAATTTAAAATAAGATTATCTTCATCCTTGATAACTTTTAGTAATCCGGACTTAGAATCAAATTCAATTATATTTTGGCTATAATTAAGTATGTTGAATATTACAAATGCAGTGGCTAATGTAGCGTGTCCGCATAGATCAACTTCATTAGTAGGGGAGAACCATCTGATATGGAAACCATTTCCCTTTTGCACAAAAAATGCTGTCTCTGATAAGTTATTCTCGAAAGCGATTTTTTGCATTATGTTATAAGGTAACCATGCATCTAACGGGCAAACAGCAGCAGGATTGCCTTTAAATAAATCAGATGCAAATGCATCTATATGATATAAGGATAGTTCCATTTGTTTATCTAAAATAGTGTTTTTGTATATTTCTCAACACCACCAATGAGCTCTTCAACTTCATCTTCAGTGGGATCTCTATCTTTATTATGATCACACAGATTGCGAATATCTCCGAGTCTTTGTATTTGTCGCCAAGATGGTGTATCAAGAACTTCTCCATTTTTTAACAAATCATTAAAATCTGAAATAGTTGGGTGTTTTTTTCTAGTATAAACCTTGTGATTATCAGCTACTTGTTTAAGGTGTTTCTCTAAAACAACACCTGCAACAGCTCCAGCCCCTCGTAGAAAACCATTTTTAACTAATTCTCTAGCAGCATCCAGTTCCGAGTCAAAAAGGTCGGCTTGTACAAGTTGTTTTATATCAAAAAGTGTGCTTCCAAATCGTGCAGATATAGATTTTACTATTGCAATTTGTTGTTGCAATCGTGGTATTGCAGCCTCAGGACCAACAACTGTTTCAATTCCACGTTTTATGGAAATACCTAATAAATAGTCTTCTATATGGTAATTTTCGTATGTAATCTCTTTTCTAGGTTTAGGTTTTTCATAATGACGAGTAAAATCTGATAATCTTTCTGGTAGTAATTGTTTAATGAGGACTTTTGCTTCAGAATACCAAATCTGATATTTGTTTTTAAAATTTGGGAATGTTTTTATAATCTTTTTAGCATCATTTCCTAAAGTTTCCTTTACTTTATCGGGGAAACATTCAAGTTGCATTGCCCAAAATAAATCACTGCCATCTGAAATAAGGTTTTTTAAGTCTTCTTTATAGTTGTCAATATTATTTTTCAAATTCGAAATCCATATGAAATAATTTTAACTAAATCTTTACCCCGGCATACTCCCCGGCTTAAGGAGATTTTCTTCCATTAGCTTAATTTCATCAATTCCTGAGATAACGATCTTTGGATCGGGAACCAACTCTTTATCTTTGATCTTACCTTTATAATCTAAATGTTGTAAAATATATCTTATACAGGCAATTCGGGCAGACTTTTTATGGTCGGAGCGGATAATTGTCCAGGGGGCAATAGTGCGGTTGGTTTCGGTAAGCATTTGGAATTTACGAATGGTATAATGGCTCCATAGTTCCTGAGCCTGAGCATCTACAGGAGATAATTTAAATTGTTTTAACGGGTCGTCCTTGCGTGAATCAAAGCGCTTTTTCTGCATAGCTTTAGATACCGAAAAATAAAATTTAAATAATTTGATACCCTCTTTAACTAACATCTGTTCAAAAAGCGGCGCATATTTTAAAAAGCGTTTGTTTTGTTCATCGGTGCAGAAACCCATTACCGGTTCTACCATCGCGCGGTTATACCAACTGCGGTCAAAAAATACAATTTCTCCTTCAGCCGGTAAGTATTGAGAATATCTTTGGAAATACCATTGTGTAGTTTCGCGATCACTTGGTTTTTCAAGCGCTACAACGCGTGCTCCACGCGGATTCATATGTTCAGTGATCCGTTTAATTGTACCCCCTTTTCCGGCAGCATCACGCCCCTCAAAAAGCATTACGATTCGCAATTGCTTATCCTTAACATGATTCTGCAGTTTTAATAGCTCAATTTGCAGTTTTTTTAATTCTAATTCATATTCGATCGTTGTTTTTTTGATATAAACCGCAATGCGATCTTTTTTTGGTTTCTTATCAAGATTTTTTCCGGCAACGCTTTCAGATAATTTTTTTGGACTAATAATTTGGTTATCTTTACTCATATTATTTTCTTCCCTTTTTACCGAATAAATTTTCCGTGTTTTTTGCGATCTTGTTTCATTTTCTTAATTTCTTTTTCAGCGGTAATAATAGTTTTTGGATCTAATGTGAAATTTAATTTTTTGTTACGATTACGATAACGCACAGAGTTTAAAATTAATTTTATTGTTTGCCGCCGGGCTTGATGTTTGTCATCCGACCGGATAATGTACCATGGAGCATATTTTGTACTGGTCTTAGTAAGCATTTGAAATTTTTTATCAGTGAATTCGTCCCATAATTCCTGCGCCTGCAGATCGACCTCACTCAATTTCCACTGCCGCAATGGATCGTTCTTGCGTCTCTCAAATCTACGAGCTTGCTCATCTTTTGAAACCGAAAAATATAATTTTAAGAGGATTGTTTTTTCGTCCTCGATAAATGTATCCTCATATGAATTAACATGCTTTAAGAATTTTTTATACTGTTGTTCGGTACAAAATCCAAAGATCGGCTCAACCATAGCACGGTTATACCAACTTCGATCAAATAACACAATTTCTCCGGCATGTGGAAAGTGTTCAATATAGCGTTTAATGTGTAATTCAGTTTTCTGACTTTTTGATGGTTTCCCTAAGGACACAACGCGATAGTGTTTTTCATTCATGTAGCGGGATATTCGTCTAATTGTACCACCTTTGCCGGATGCATCGCGACCATCAAATAATATGATCATTTTTTTATTATATTTCTCGATATGTTCCTGCAGTTTTATCAACTCTGCTTGATAAGGCATCAATTCCACTTTTTCGATATATCTTTCTAAACTATGTTCATGAATTTTGTCGCGGAATTCCTTATTTGTTTTATAATCTTTGGGGAGTTTTTTAAGATTTATATAGAAGTCTTTCATATTTGAATGTTGTATTTGTTAAAAAAAGCGGTTATTAAAATTATACCAAAATAGTCAAATATAGAAACAGATATATTACTTAACATACACGGTTTTGATGTTTACAAATTCACGGATTCCAAAATCCGATAATTCTCTACCGTAACCACTCTGTTTAATACCGCCAAAAGGCAGGCGTGGGTCGGATTTTACAAAATCATTTACAAAACAACTTCCGGCTTCAAGTTTTTCTGATGCAATTTTCTCGCCGCGGGCGATGTCTTCAGTGAACACAGCTGCACCTAATCCAAAGGCGGAATTATTTGCTAATTGGATAGCTTCACTTTCGTTCTTAGCAGGAACGATTGCAGCCACAGGACCGAATAATTCCTCATCAAAGGCAGGTATCCCCGGCTTTACGTTGGATAAAATTGTTGGTAGATAGAAAGCTCCTTTACCGGGCGGAATTTTTCCACCTAATAATAATTTTGCTCCCAATTTCACACTTTTAACTACTTGCTGATGTAGTTCATCACGTAAGTCAATGCGTGCCATTGGTCCAATGTTTGTATTTTCATCAAATGGATCACCCATATTCACATTTTGCATATTTTGAATCAATAACGATTGAAACTCTTGCAAAACTGGTTCAACAACAATAAAACGCTTAGCAGCAATACAGCTCTGTCCAGTATTTAGCAATCGACTAAAACTACATGAATTAACTGCTTTTGGAAGGTCTGCATCTTCCAATATGATATATGGATCGCTTCCACCAAGCTCCAATACCGTTTTTTTGAGCATTTCACCTGCTTTCGATGCTACAGCTTTTCCGGCAGACGTACTGCCGGTTAGGGTAACTGCTTTGACAATAGGATTATCAATGATTGAAGCCACCTTTTCGCTGTTGATCAATAAAGTGCGGAACGCATTTTTAGGAAAACCAGCTTCGTGGAAGATTTGTTCTATTGCCAATGCACAACCTGATACATTGGAAGAATGTTTAAGAATTCCAACATTCCCTGCCATTAAATTTGGTACTGCAAATCGGAATACTTGCCAGAAAGGAAAGTTCCAGGGCATTACAGCAAGTATAACTCCCAACGGTTGAAACGTGACATAACTTTTAGACGCATCAGTTCCAATAAGTTTTGGTGATAGGAAGCTTTTGCCATTTTCAGCGTAGTATTCACAAACCCATGCACACTTTTCGATTTCGGCACGGCTTTCACGAATACACTTTCCCATTTCCATTGTCATTATATTTGAATATTCGTCAATATTCTTTTTCAGGATTGATGCGGTATTACTAAGTAACTCAGCACGGATATCGAAATTTGTTTGTTTCCACTCTGCAAACTCGCCATCAGTTTCAGCAATAATATGATTTATTTCATTTTGTGAGTACTCTTTATAGCTGTGAATGACTTCCTGATTGTTAGGATTAATAGATTGCAACATTGTATAATTATTCTAAATTAATGATAATTGTTTGTTAATCTTAAAAAAAATATTATAAAATGAAAAGTAATTGCAAAATAATTTAGTTAAAAGAAGGCATTTTTATTAA
>CAZWKR010000026.1:0-19460 GCA_964634215.1 uncultured bacterium | reverse complement strand
GGATGAGATCTATCTACTATCCATCTTTTTCCTTGTGTATCAGCTCTATAAAGAATTTCAGGATTTTCCTGTATCCATTCAGCTGAGCCTTTACTCCCAAATACCCTTATTCTCATGCCATTTCTACTTCCAGAAGCAATCTTACTAAACCACATATTACATAAAATATTATCATTATATAGAATTAGGCAATTAACATTATCTACAATAGAATTAAAATTTCCAATTGATTCGCTATTTGCTATGACCTTTAAAGGAGTTTTTTCAATTAAATATTTATTAAGCATATGCAAGTGAACTCCTAAATCTAAAGAAATAGTAGAAACCGATTTATCTTCCATTCTCCACTTCTGTGGAATAATTGGTTTTTGAAATTTATCGTTCTTTATAAAACTTTCCTGAGGCATCTCAACTTGAATATGTATCATTTCTCCAAGATCTCCATTTTTGATCATTGATTTCAATTCTCTAATAATCGGATATCCTAAATAATTATAAATGACAGATAAAAATCCGTTATTTTTATTCATTACTTCTTGTATTTCTTGTATTTCTTTGCTTGAAACAGCTAATGCTTTTTCACATATAACTGGTATTCTATTTTGAAGACACTGTATCACTTGACCTGAATGTTGGTTTGTTGGAGTCAAAATTATAATCGCATCAAGATTATTTTTTTCTTTCAATATCAATTCATCAATTGAGAAATATAATTTATTATTATTGATTTTAAATTTTTTAGCTGTTTCTGAGTTCGTTGTTTGATTTCTACTAAAAAAACCGGTAATAAGTTCGAAATTATTATCAATATTTATTGCAGTATAATGTGCTGACCCAACGGCTGAATTTACTCCCCCACCAATAAATCCAACTTTTATTTTATCCATTATTGCTCCTTAAATTTGGTTAAAAGGTTTCCGATAATAAAAGCTAATTCTAGGGCTTGTGCAGCATTCAAACGTGGATCTACTTTAGTTTCATAATTTATATTAAGATGAGAAAAATCTAAACCATCTATACCACCAATACATTCAGTCACCTTTTCAGAAGTTATTTCTAAATGAACACCACCAGGAATAATATTAAACTCTTTGCACAAATTAAAGAATAGGGTCAGCTCTTTAACTATATCTTTAAAATTACGTACTTTGAAGTTTTTATGTTTGAAAGTGTTTCCATGCATAGGATCACTCATCCAAATAACATTTAACTTTTCGTTTTTTATTATTTTAATTAAAGGTTTTAAATTATCTATAATGTTATTCGCGCCCATTCTAATAATTAGTGCAATTTTAGCAGCACTATTACTTGGATTTAATCTTTTAACAATTTTAATTATTTCATCAACATTATGATTTGGACCAATTTTTAATCCAATTGGATTTCCAATTCCTCTTACAAACTCAATATGAGCTCCATCTATATTTCTGGTTCTATCTCCAATCCACAAAAAATGAGCACTTGTATCATAATATCCACCATAAGTGGTATCTATTCGAGTAAACGCTTCTTCATAGTTGAGAAGTAAGCATTCATGAGATGTATAAAAACGATTGTTATTGTAAATAGATTTTTTGTTATTCTTTTGTCTTAAAGACTTGTTTATTTTGTCTTCCATTCCTTTGTAAATAGATGTTTGAGCAATTTCATCTGAATAAAAGTGCTGTTTCCAATCATACAAGTTGTTAATTTCTGCATAACCTCCTTGAATAAATGCTCTTATTAAATTTAATGTTGCTGCGGATCTAAAATACGCTTCTAAAAGATTCTGGGGATTAGGTTTTCTAGCTTCTTCTATTGGTTCAGATTCATTTACAATATCTCCTCGATAACTTGGTAATTGCTTCCCTTCGATAATTTCATAATTTGAAGATCGAGGCTTAGCATATTGACCGGCAATTCGTCCAATCTGGATTACATTTTTCTGCGAACAATATTCTATGACCATTGACATTTGTAACATTATTCTCAAAAAATTATGTATTGATGGACCATGACAGTCAGAAAATAATTCTGCACAATTGCCAGCTTGTAAAATGAATTTAGTTCCTTTATGAACATCCTTTAACTCGGTTTTTAGATTTCTTGTTTCTCCCGAAAATACTAATGATGGTAATTTTTCTAATTGAGAAATTATATTTTTATATAAATCTTTATCTTTCCATTCAGGCTGTTGCTTCACAGTATACTTTTTCCAACTATATTTTGTCCAATCCGTTTTCATTAAAAACTCTTTTTAATATTATCGATTATAAATTTGATATATCCAAAATCCAATTCCCAATATAATGGAAGGCATAATATTCTCTTTGAGATATCTTCAGAAATTGGACATTCTTGATAGTGTATAATTTTAGTATATGTATTTATAGAAGGATAGAAATATCTCCTTGGATATATATTTTCTTTACTCAATCGTTTAACAACTTCTAAAGTAATTTCCTCTGAAGGAAATATCACAGGGAAATAAGAAAAATTACTTTCTCCAAATGCAAGTTCTTGGAATTTTAAGCCTTCAATCTTGGAAAGTCTATCTTTATAATAAAAATATTTATTTCTTCTATCGGTTAATATCTCATTATAATACTTCAAATTTGCTAAACCTAAAGCAGCATGAACCTCTGTCATCTTACCATTAAATCCATCTTCTATAATATCCTTAACATTATTGTGCCCAAAGAACCGTATTCTCTTTAATTTTTTAAACAATTCGGAATCGGTCGTAACACATCCTCCTCCTTCTGCTGTATTGAATAGTTTTGTAGCGTGAAGGCTGGTTGCACTTATATCACCATATTCTAAAAGACTCTTCCCATCTAATGTTGAACCAGCTGCATGAGCAGCATCATAAATAATTTTCAGATTATACTTTTCCGCAATTTTCTCAATCTCAATAACATCACATGGATTTCCAAAAACGTGAACAGGCATAATTGCAACAGTATCTTCTGTTATTAATGGTTCTATTCCTTCGGGATTTATATTAAGAGTATCAGGATCAATATCACAAAACACAGGTTTACAACTCTCCCATTTAATAGCGCTAACAGTTGCAATCCACGTAAAAGGTGTAGTTATTATTTCACCCTTCAAATCGAGTGCCTTAATAGCCATTTGTAAAGCAATAGTACCATTAGTTACAGCCAAGAAATTGCGAATATTTAATTTTATGCATAGCTCTTTTTCCAGTTGTTGAACCAGTGGTCCATTATGTGTTAAAATGCCACGTTTCCATACACCTTTAAGAAATTCTGTATATTCTTCTAGGGGAGCAAGTGAAGGTTTAGTTACAAAAATTGGTTTAATTACTTTCAGATCCTCTCCTTATCAAGCTTATTACTTTAGATTGATTCAAAATGTCAATTCTCCATTTTTGAATCAAATTTTCATTTGATATATTTTTGCAGAAAATTTCAATTTCTTTATCAAAATGATTACATTCAGGTAATACAATTTCTTTATAATTATCTTGTTGTTCAAGAATCAATGTAGGTTTCAAATCAGAAGGTATAGAAAATGCTCTTTTTAAGGTAATTAATCCTCTAGTACCCCAAACCGAATAAGTATTCTGATAAAAATTATTAAAGCCAAAGACAAGACTTGCTGTTTCTTTTCCAAAATCCAACAATGCACTCCCATAAACATCTATTTCTCTACCCTCATTGTGAAGTACTGCATTAACTTTTATGGGTTCTTTATTAAAGATATTCCTCGCTGCATGTATGGTGTAAGCACCTGCATCTAAAAGTGAACCTCCACCCAATTCCTTACTATATCTGAAATTTTTTCTGTCCAATGGGGGGAAACCAAATCTTGCATGGAAATGTACTGGTTGTCCAATCCTATCATCTCGAATTAAATCTCTCACTATCGCATGTTGCGTGTGATATTGGTACATAAATCCTTCAAGTAATGCAACATGATTGTCTTCGCATGCTTCAATTACTTTTTCTGTTTCATCCAAACTTGAGGTTAATGATTTCTCGCAAAGAATGTGTTTACCTTTTTGAGCAGCTTCAATACATATTTCTGTATGTTTCCCTATTGGTGTCGCAATATACACAGCATCAATATCTTTTCTATTTAACAATCTACTATAATCCTCTTCGTTATCTGTATGGTATTTTTGGGAAACAATCTTCATTCTTTCCACATCGATATCACAAACTGCTATCAAGCTGGAATATAGACCGTCGTTTATTGCTGGAATAACAGATTTTTTAGAAATATACCCACAACCTATTACACCGAAATTTATTTTTTCCATAACTATTTCATACAAAATTTATTGCTGAAATTATACTACGGGCTTGTATATTTACGTAGTTGTTGAATTTTAAAAAAAATATTAATTGATTCAACGTCATCCAGATATACTTTTCTGGTAATTCAACAGGAAAATCATCACCAGCAATCACGATCATATTTCTGTTCTGTTCCCTGAAGAAACGTCCACCCTCTTCCGATTGTATAACATCATAGAAAACTTGCTCAGGTTTTGCATTTAATACGTAATTTAAAAAAGGTATAGAATCGGCTTCAATTAAATGACAATTGTTCATTATACATTGAACAGTAGGAGCGAATTCAATAAAGTCCAAATTACCACATTCCATTTTTGCCTGGACCGCTAAGTGTAACAATCCATTAATATTTTTGCAAACAAAAGCTGATAGTTCCTGAGCTTGGGGTTCTATCATGGGTTGATTCCATTCAACTACTTCTCGGTTCCCGATCTCAACATTCACCGCATTAACCTTGAAGCTATTATCATCTTCATGATGGATTTCATTCTTGCCAAATATCCATTTTCTCATTTTGTTCAGTGGTATCTTCCGAACTTCTAAGTTATAAACACTTTTTAAATGTGTGATAAAGCTAACAATATTTTGGATAGTGTGTACGCTGTCATGTTTTATCAAAGCAGATTCCAAAAATGCTTTTTGAATTATATTATTTTTGTGTTTATAAGATAAATTGCAGAAGCTTAAAAAATTCATTACATCAGGCTCAAAATTACCAAATGGAATTCCTGCAAGCACTGAGCGAGTATCCATGTTAATCAAATTTTCTTTCCGTATAAGATTCTTTATTTGACCAAGAGTTAACCAAACAAAATTGTCCAAAATAGGTAATTCATCATTAATTTTTATTATGATGTTTCTATTGCGCTTTCTAAAAAACCTGGAGCCTTGTTCAGACTGTAGCTGATCAAGAAGAACCTGATGAGGTTTTGCATTTTGAAAGTATTCCAGATATTGTGGTTTTTTTCCTTTGTGAACTCGAGAATAATTACTTCTTGTTGCTTGTAAAGTTGGTGAAAGCTGCACATAATTTACATTGCCTGGTTCTATTTTGGCTTGCAAAAGAAAATACAGTACACCTTTAAATTCTTTTGTTATTATGCCAAGATAACCTACCTCCGGCTGAAATATAATTGGTTGATCCCATGTTTCTATATGATTAAAATCTGTTTTTACCCTAACGCCTTGTACTGAAAAAAACTTTCCGCTTTCGTGCCGAATACTTGAATTTGACACTTTCCAATTTTTTAGAAGTTTAAAGGATACCTTATTAATACTCACATATATTTTTTTATTTTGCTCTTTTAACCAATCAATGACAGTATCACAATTAAAAAATATTCCTTCTGAAGTACAGGAACTTCGTAGAAATAAAAGACGAACATCTTCGTGATTTATTTTCCGCATTATTTGTCTTGTTTCTTTCTATTTAGTTTCGTCGAGAATTTATCAATTACGATTTTTTTCAAATACAAGTAATCCTTAAAATTAAGCAATTCACTCCCTCCAATAAATAAAAGAGAGGCAATAGTAATTTGTATCAATAGTATACTTATATTTGATGCTTGCAGATAATGGCCTGAAATAAATAATATACCACCTATGAAAAGAGCAAATATAAATGATGGTAATATATCTTTAATTTGGTCAAAACTGGAATATCCTATATTTTTGCCTGAGTAATATGAATTTATAAAATACGCCACAAAAGAATTCAGTGTCATTGCGATAATCATAGCTATAATACCCAGATAAATTCCTATAACTATAGCTGGTATTGCTAATATTTTTTTTATTATTTCCAATTTAAGAAACAAATCAGATCTACCTTGCACTTTTAGCATGTTAAGATTTATAGCATGTAGCGGATATAACATTCCCGCAATACAAAGTAACTGCAGATAGATAACAGACGGCAACCACTTTTCTCCAATCAATGTAAGAACTAATGGTCTAGATATAGCAGCTAGGACTAGCATTAAAGTGAAAGTTATAAACATAGTGCTTTTTATTAACCGTCTATATGCATCCTTTAGTTTAGGTATATCATTTTGAATGGATGATAATACCGGATATGAGACCTGTTGAATGACAGTTGTTAAATTTTGGGATGGTAGATTTCTAAATTGTTCAGCTCTAGAATAGAATCCTAAATCTGCCGCTGAGAAAAATTTACCTATGATTAATTTATAAATATTTCTATAAGTTGTGTTAATTAAACCACTGAGAAGTAATTTTGAACCAAATGAGAACATTTCTTTAAACGATTTTATGCTAAATTCTAATGTTGGTTTCCATCTATTCCATATCCATAAAAGTGTTGTAGCGATTGCATGACGTGTAAGCATTTTAATAACTAAACTCCAAACACCAAAGCCATTATAGGCCATGACAATCCCAATAATCCCAGAACTTATAGATGATATTACGGACACTTTTGTCTGTAGTTTGAAATTAATTTTTTTTGTCAATCGGGCACGTTGGATGATTGCCAGAGAATCAAAAATCAAAATTAAGCCAAGATATTTTAATATTGGCACTAATTTAGGTTCATTAAAAAATCTACTAATACTTATGGATAAACAAAAAAGTATAGAATAAAATATGAGACTAACAACGACATTAAAATAAAATATTGTGCAATAATCAACTTGTTTAGCATCATTTTTTCTAATGATTGCTTGGGTAAAGCCGCTATCAACAAATGATCGAGAGATTGCAATGAAGATCATAATCATGCCTATAAGTCCAAATTCTTTAGGCAATAATATTCGGGCTAAAATTATTCCAACAACAAATTGGATACCATATACAACAACACTATTAATAAAGCTCCAAGATATTCCGGATATAGCCTTTTCTCTAAGCGATCTAGCCAAGTTTTGTCCTTTTAGCTATTTCTAATAAGTACTTACCATATTGGTTCTTATTATATTTTTTTCCAGCTTCAATCAGTTTATCTTTTCCAATGAATTTCATTCTGTAAGCAATTTCTTCCAAGCATGCAATTTTAAGTCCCTGTCTTTTTTCGACTACCTCAATATAATTGGAAGCATCCAAAAGAGACTCATGGGTGCCTGTGTCAAGCCAGGCATAACCACGCCCTAATATTTCCAGCTTAAGTTTTTTTCGTATCAAATATTCTTTGTTCACGTCTGTTATTTCCAACTCACCTCTATCAGAAGGTTTAATTTTAGTTGCAATATTAATTACGTCATTATCGTAAAAATAAAGTCCAGTTACGGCGTAATTGGATTTTGGATTTTGGGGTTTTTCCTCCAGAGAAATCACATTAAAATCTCTATCAAATTCAGCAACTCCATACCGTTCAGGATCATGGACATAATAAGCAAAAATTACTCCACCTTCATTGAGTCGGGCTGCATTTTGTACCTTTTCTTTTATTCCCTGTCCATAGAATATATTATCCCCAAGTATTAGGCATACATTCTCATCTCCGATAAAATCCTTTCCAATTATAAAAGCTTCTGCAAGTCCTTTAGGTTCAAGTTGTTCCGCATATTCGAAACTAAGCCCCAATTGTTTGCCGCATCCAAGCAATTTTTTAAAATTTGGTAAATCCTTTTGAGTAGAAATTATCAATATTTCACGAATGCCAGCAAGCATCAAAATAGATATTGGATAATATATCATTGGTTTATCATACACTGGTAGTAATTGTTTTGAAATCGTTATTGTAAGAGGATGAAGGCGCGTTCCAGCACCTCCAGCAAGTATTATACCCTTCATTTTCTTTCTCCATAATTTTTTGAAATCCAATTTTGGTATTCACCCGACACAATTTTTTCTACCCAGCTTTGATTCTCCAAATACCATTCAATTGTTTTTCTAATACCAGATTGGAAAGATTCTTTTGGCTTCCACCCAAGATCTTTATTTATTTTTGTTATATCCATTGCATAGCGAAAATCATGTCCAGGCCTATCTTCTACAAAAGTAATCTGTTCTCTGTAAGAATTCTTATTAGGATTTGGTTGAATCTCATCTAGCAAGTCACAGATAATTTCTACTATTTCAAGATTTGTTTTTTCGCAGGTACCACCAATATTGTATGTTTCTCCAATTTTTCCTTTCTCTAAAACTGTATTAATTGCTTCGCAGTGGTCTTCTACATATAGCCAATCCCGTACATTTTCCCCTTTTCCATAAATTGGAAGTGGTTTATTGGAAATAGCATTAATTATCATTAAAGGTATTAATTTCTCAGGGAATTGATAAGGTCCATAATTATTTGAACAATTCGTAATAACTACAGGCAATCCAAAAGTTCTATACCACGCTTTTACTAGATGGTCAGAAGAAGCTTTTGATGCAGAATATGGAGAGCTAGGATTATAAGGTGTTTCTTCAGTAAATAGCCCTGTCTTACCAAGTTCGCCATAAACTTCGTCAGTTGAAACATGTAAAAATTTAAAGTTAGATTTTTGTGATTGACTAAGTTTATAATAATATTTTATAGCTTCTTCCAATAATATTGAAGTGCCCAGTATATTGGTTTGAATAAAACTAGATGGACCTTTTATTGAACGGTCTACGTGAGTTTCTGCAGCAAAATTTACTATTGCATCAGGTTGGATATTATTTATTACTTTCCCAACTTTCCTTCTATCGCATATATCTCCTTTTATGAAGTTATAATTTATGTTATCTCGCACTTTCTCAAACTTGGTTATATCTCCAGCATAAGTTAATATATCGTAAATGATAATTAAATTATCTGTTTCGTTCAAGAGTTTAAATACAAAATTACTTCCAATAAAACCTGCAGCTCCTGTGATCAAAATTTTTTTATTCATATATACTCACTTTTTATTTATTGACAAGTTGTTCTCTTACTAAATTTCTTCTGCATACTTCAAGAATAGATAATCCCAAAGCATTCCCATACAAAGAGAAACTCTGAATTAAAGCTCCGACAATTGGACTCATAATAGCAAGTACGATAAATTTTGCTAATATTATTTCAATCAAGATTGAATTTAAATTATATTTAGGAAATGTAATGTAACTACTATAAACTTTTATAGTTCTAAAAAAAATCAATACAATAATTATAATACCGATTATTCCCATGCTCCCATATACCCAACCAAGTCCACTATGGTAATGTACACGTCCTAAATAGGATGTAAAACCAAATCCATGACCAAACAGGAAATCTGTGATAGACTTAGTTTGACTAAAAGAATAAAGTAATGGTTTCAATTTATGGGGGGCGTTATAATATTGTGAAGTAGAAACTTGATCAAGGTCTTCAAATAATACATCATCAGATTTTTGGACTCTCTGTATTGATGCCCTGATTGTATCCGATTGACCAAAAAATTGTAAATACACTATCGATAAGACTACGAGTATAATTAAAATCGTTATTAGATTTTTCGTAAAATTGAGTAATCCCCTACGAATAACAACAAAAACAAAAGTTAAAAAAAATGTATACATAAGTGTTCTGGTTTGACTTACAATTATTACTATCAATCCAAATATAAATAACAAAATATAAAGTGATTTAGTTGATCGCAATTTTTTATATTTATATGAGAAAAATATAATCATCATAATTTGGATTATCCAGCCACCTACACCTCCCCATACTATCCGTTGATTTTGAAGTTCCCTACCACCTTTGATTACCAATCCAGAATATAGTGCAAAATACACAATTGAAATAATTACTAAAGATAGTATTATTGTGTTAATGTATTTTCTAACAACTACTTCATAATTACCAAAGGACAGTATTATAAAATAAATAAGTCCTGTTGGAGCAAATATTAGAAAATTCTTAAGAACCAAATCTGGTCTATAACTATCTACTAATCCTCGCACAGATGCTAAAAAAAAAATAAATATAAATATAATCAGTAAATTTTTAATTGGAATTTCTTTAAATTTTATTGCCTTTATACTATTATTACTAATTAATAATCGGATTATCAAAACATAGCATAATAATATTGAAAAAGGTGGCAATAATCCCGGTAAAGCGATAGGGTAGTAATCAAATCCTCTTGTCCCTAAAACATAAACGAGGAAAATAAAAAAAAAAGTGGAATTTATGTATAATGATTTTTTATGTAATGATAAAATGAGCACAAGAAATACTGATATTAGTGATATTATTATATTAATCATAAAATACTAACTATTTTACTAATTATTTTGAATGCCAGAACCTATAATTTCAGTTTCTTGGAAAGGTGTTATCAGGACATTGGCTAAATTTGGATATTCATCTTTATCTATTATTTTTTCTTTTATCTCGAATTCTGAAATACATTGCTGGAAATAATTATGTGTCGAATCAAAAAAACCGTTAGCTACAAGATATTCATTTATCAATGAAGTCAATATGATAAAGTAATTAGTGTTAAAAAAATTGTTCATCATGAAATCAGCAGAAAAAAAACTGTATTGACTTGTGACTCTCAGGATATATATCCCTGTTTCAGAACATAAATTATTATACTTTATAGTGGCTGTTAAGTGATCTTGTGTTGGTTTTCCTCCAAGTAATATATCTGCTCCTGATTGATTTTCAGTTAGTTCATTGTTATATACCATTCCTCCAAAATATAATAAATAAATGCCGTATTTATTTTTCAAAAGAAGATTATTTTTCACTTCACCACAAAATCCATCTTTAATTTTTATTGCATTTTCAGATTTTAATGCTATCGATCTTTCTATTGCTCCACTATTTATGTTTTGGTAGTATATACCACCCTCACTAGAATTTCTAATTTTATTACAAATTAAGTTCTTAACGAAAGTCGAATCCACATCCTCAGCTTTAAACCCGCATTGGCTATCACTGAAAACACAATCCGAAATTTCAAATCCATTCACCTGGTTCAATAAAGCAATATTCGCCCAATCGAATTTACACCATTGGACTTGTGCTTGCGAGTATGGTTCAAGCGTAACTCTATCCCATATATAATTTGAATCAGGTTCAGTTGTACTAAGATTTTCAGAAAATCCATCATTCTTAGTAAACCAGATTAAGTTTTCATATTCTCCGACTGCATTGAGTGAACCATAACTTGTTATCTCTTTTCCTTCATTCAGCCGGATTACTGCACCCGGTTCAATTGTGAGTTCATCATCAATAATAATATCTTGCTCGATAATGTAATGATGATCAGTTTGCCAAGTGGTAGGGGAGGAAATATCTGAATTTACAAGAGTTTCTGAATAAAGAGTGAGAGTAGCTCTTGCTGTAGGAAGAGTATTATCTCCGTTGTTTATTTGTACATTGTAGATATATCTGAAACCAAATCCATCTTTTATTGCGACAACATTGTAGGAGCCTGTTGCGATATCGCTAATTTCGAAGTAACCAGACGCGTCGGTTTCACCAGTTTTAACTAATGTTCCAAAACGGTGGTCGAATTCTGTATGCTGATTTATGATAACTCCGATGTGAGGCCACTTCTGGTTTGCTTCAATTATGTCAGGATCGAGTTCCTCGAGTTCGTAAATTCCGATGACTATTCCGAAGTGGTCGATATGGCCTTCGAGATTTACGGTACCAGATAAAGATCCGCTTTGTGGACCAGTAGAACAAGCTATTACAATCAAGAAAATCAAAATGCAAAAGATAAAAATCAAATATATCGATGAATATTTTTTCATATTTTTTTAATTACACGCTTTATCTAAAATACTAAATATATCCTTATTACTTATTAAGACAGGGTTATTAGTTAGACGTGAAGTGTTTACTCCATTTTTTAATTTTTCTTTTACTTCAGAAATCGGTAAATCGAAATCAATAATTTTTGTTTTCAAACCTATTGATGACATTATTTCATATATAAATTCTACTGCTTTATCAACATTAGTTACTTCCAATATTATTAATAACTCATTTTTTAAAGAATTCCAGGTACCTTGAGAATTTTCTGAATTCTCATAATTAAATTTAAGAATAACCGGTAAAAAAATCCCAACAGCTTGACCATGTGGAATGTTATAGTGACTCGTAAGTGTATATGAAAAAGCATGAGGAGCAGTCGTTTTGCTTATATTAATTGCTTTACCTGCTAAATAAGCAGCATATTGAATTTTTTGCTTACTTTCAATATCCTTTTCATTTACAGCTGAAACAATATAATTTTTTAGTATAGTGATCGCCTCTGAAGAATATTTGCGAGACTCATCGGTAGCATTAACGCTCCAAAAAGATTCAATCGCCTGCGAAAAGGCATCCATTGCAGAGCAAGCAGCTACATAGTCTGGAATGCTTTTAGTTAACAATGGATCAAGAATAACATACTCTGGTAAAATCTTCTCATCCGCAATCGAATGTTTTACCCTTTCTTTATATAATACAGCAAAATGAGTTGCTTCACTTCCAGTGCCAAAAGTAGTTGGAATTGCAATCATCTTTTTGGTTGAATCCACAAACTTCAAATGTTCTTCAAAATACTTGTTTGCTGTGAAATTCTGTGCTGAGAATATTTTAACAAGCTTTGCCATATCAATAACACTTCCCCCACCAATAGCTATAATAATATCAAACTCGATCTTTTGGATTTCATTAAGAATGTTATTCAATTCTTTAAATTTGGGATTGGGTGAAAAATTATTCACATTATGAATTACATAATTTGATTCTAGTTTAGAAAAAAAATCTTTAGCGCCAGTTAAAGTAAATGCAGGGGAATCGGAAAACAAAAGAATACTGTTAACATTTTGATCTTTAAGGATTTTTTTTATGTCATTTAGACACTCTGTTTGATAATAAACGATTTGTTTCATTTTTTCAGAACTTCAATAAATTTATCTTTCATTTCTTCTGGAGATTCCTGCGGACGAGAAAGTCCCTGAATTGATTTAGAGTTTATTTCTATGTGAATAAAAACAGGTGCTTTGTGTTTACCTAAACCATATAGCAAATTTTTAAATTCCTCTGGCTTACGTATTGAATAAACCTCACCATAACCACAATTTTTAGCAATCTGCGAAAAATCTGTTGTTTTTGAAGTCGTTGGCTGTCCACCAGTAGATTCATATTCTTTATTATCAAAACAAATGTGTGTCAGATTATTAGGGGAGTAATATCCAATTGTTGAAAGAGTTCCCAACTTCATCAATAGAGCACCATCACCATCAATTACAAATACTCTTTTCTCGGGATTTTCTATGGCAATGCCCAATCCGATTGAAGGAAGGCAACCCATCGAACCCATCATATAAAACTTTCCTTTGTGCTCTATTGTCTGATATAATTCACGCCCTGTGAAACCTGTGGTTCCCAGAAGAATATCTGTTTCCCTAATACTTTTGTACAGAACTCTGAAATATTCTGATCGTGGTTTTAATTGTTCTTTGCTCTCTTTAACAATTGAAAATTCATCAAAATATCCTCCTTTTATTATAAAAGCAAAAGGTTGTGATTCGGTTCTGATATATTCTTCTGCATATTTAAGTGATTCAACTAAATTTGAATCTGACAATATTTTATATGGGATGGAAAAAACATCTAATAGTTGTGTAATTGTCTTACCCATTATTTTATGTTGTGGGGCATCTATTCTTCCCGGTTCTGCCCTCCAGGAAATTAGTATTAATGCCGGAAGTTTATACATCAACTGCAATGAGGATAAAGGATTTACTGCATTTCCGTAACCATCATTCTGCATATAAATGACTGGAGTTTTACCAGATAACGCAAACCCAGCAGCCAGTCCCATTGATTCACCTTCTGAAGAGCAAATATAGTTTTTTAAAGAAGGTTCCGAAGAAATATAATTCAATAATGACTTAAAAACCGAACATGGAACGCCCATAAAAGGTGAGAAATTTAAATTTATTATTTTTTGAACAAATATATCAGATTTCATAATTACTTTCCTCCAGGAATTAAGTTTAAAATTTCTTTTATTGAAAGGCATTCATCTTCACTTTCAAGCGCTCTTCCATGTTTAAGAATCGATTCTGCAGTTTTCCACATCGCAGGATAGGCACTTCTTAAAAGCTGATTTGCATAAATCACAATTCGTACTCCATATTTTTGAAGCTCATCTTCTGTAATTGAGTTGTAAGTTGATGGAACAACAACTAATGGAACTCTGTTTTCTAGTTTCTCAAATCTTTTGCAGAATTCAATTATTTCATCTGGACTTTTTTCTTTACTATGAATCATTATCCCATCCGCCCCAGCCCTAATGTAAGCTTTTGCTCTTTTAATAGCATCTTCCATTCCAGTTTTAAGTATTAAGCTCTCAATTCTGGCTATTATCATAAAATCATCTGTTACCTGAACTTTTTTACCTTCTATAATTTTACTTGAAAAATTCTCAATTGTATCCTGTGTTTGTTTTACATCCGTTCCAAATAATGAGTTTTTTTTCAACCCCACTTTGTCTTCGATGATAACAGCAGAAACGCCTTCTCTTTCCAAGGTTTTAACCATAAATACAAAATGTTCTGCTAAGCCCCCTGAATCTCCATCATAAATTATTGGTTTAGTAGTTACTTCTAAAATATCATTTACAGTTTTCATGCGAGATGTTAGATCAACAGCACCAATATCAGGTTTCCCTTTTGCAGTAGAATCTGTTAAGCTGCTTAACCACATCCCATCAAATTCTACTTTCTTATTGCCTCTGTTTGTATTAACATTTTCAACAATAAGACTAGTCAATCCACTGTGTGCTTCCATTATCCGTACTATATCTTTTGCATCTAATAATCTTCTAAGTCTTCTTTGACGAATACCTGGTGTTGTTCCAATTTCTTTTAATCCGATATTTAATTTTGTTGAAGATATTCCCGGGGTATAAGTTGGTTCTATAAGCTCTCCCCCCCAATTATTTAATGTATCTATTACCCTTTGTCTTGTTTCTCTCTGAATACCAGTTTTCCAATCATCTCCATGCACAACGTAATCAGGTTTAATTTTCTCTAAATTTGGAACATAATCCAAAGTATCCTGGGCAATTACTTTTGTTACACCTTTAAGGTTTTCAACAATCATTTTCCTTTGTTCATAGTTCATAAATGGTAAACGCTTATAGCTTGCTATTGCTCTATCTGTTAAAACACCTACAATAACTTCTCCATATTTAACGGCTTCTTTGATTATATTTAAATGTCCTGGATGTATTAGGTCAGCACTTAAAGCAACATAGACTTTTTTCATTTTTGTTTCATCCCATTTTTCTTCTATATTTTTTCCAATTTTTGCTTTCAAAAATTTATAAATATGTATTAATCAATCACCATCTGACCTATCAAATAAATAAATTACTTGAATGATCCAAGTTCATTTTGAGCTATTTCGATTACACGTTTATTATCAACTTTCCAATACAAATGACCAACAGATTTCTGAATTTTGCCATCTCCGACAATTTGTTTGTTAGTTGTTTTTCGATAAGATTGTTTTCCTGCAACAACTGAAAACAGTGAGAATAACTTTCAGGAGCAGTGCTGTATGATTTCGCAACAATATGGGTGCACATGTCAATACAAGCTTCAATAAGCACAATTAGTTGATATTTAATATTTCCGATTTTCTCAGGGTCTTTTGCTAATAAATCGGAATCTTCATTCTTATATCTACAGAGTTGACCCAATGCATATTGAGCTTCGCCAATGATAGTAATAATTCTATCCTTTTTTATATTCATTTTCTTAAAACATCCTGTAAATAAATATCTCGCTGATACTTAAAGTCAAAATATCTTGCCCATGATTGAGTAATGAAATCCACGCGAATATCATCGTGTCGGTTCAGGATCAAAAGTCCTCCAGAAATACTATAGATGATTTGATCCGGCGCGTTGTTCATAATTATTACATCAACAGACTTTTTTATTTCTTTCTCAATTTCAAGTGCTAAATGGATGTCATATGCAATCTTTGAGAGAACTGTCTCTTGATATTTTTTTTGGTCAATATAAATTCTTATGTCAATATCATTATATGTGCCTTCCTCAACAAAAGAACCAAAGAGATATGCGAACACTATCTCATTTTTTCTTTCAAGCAAGTGCTGAATCGACTTTTGTATTTCAACTTTGTTCATAAGAAATTCAGTGTTTACTCATTGAGTATTCATTACATTACAAGAGGTAACATTCATATTTAACAGCAAACGATATAATGCATTATCAAAAACACGTCCGTTCTGTATATACGCCAAAGCAAGTTGCTCCCTGTACCTGAGTAACTCTCTAGTAAAATTAGTATTCTTTGAGCATTCAACGGTCAAGTCAATAAGCTCTAACGCACGCTCGTAGCATGAGGAAACCTTCTCAAAATCCTTCTTCTCGATCCAATTCTTTGCGCGATTCATTTCATTAGCGATCATAAGAATTTGTTTATCAGTACTGAAAGATTTCCATTTTTCTGAAGTGAGATGAGTATGTTGCATTTTCTTTTAGAAACTTTATATTTCTGTCACATTTCTGTAAGTTTTTCAACATCAAGTTTATCTTCAGATCTTTGAGTTTTTGATTTGTTCTCAATTAGATCTGTTTTTGAAATAAAATTCACTTCGACAGAACCATATTTACCTTTGATCCTATTCTCCCAAGCAGCTGCAAACTCAATTCCATCGATATCGTTTATAAAATCCACTCTCAACGGTTCAACTCCAATAACAACGATATTCCCTTTTTCTAAAAATAGCTTCCCATTTACTTCTGAGTGAGAAAATCCGAAATTCACTAGGCATTCGGTAATTTTTTTTACATTTTCTTCACTCATCTCATAAAAAATATCTATATCATTAGTAAACCTGGGATATCCATGGAAAGCAACAGCATATCCTCCAACGATCAGGTATTTTACCTTATGCTCGGTGAGTAATTCTAATAATTCTTCGAAATCTTTTTGGATATTCATATAAAAATTTACCCGCCTGAATTCTAAGATCTTCTACTTCACTCAAGCGTTGTTCCGGACTCTTTGAACGTCTGGATTTTAAATCTTGTATTTTTTGTTCTTTAACTTTAGTTATGAATATTTTTTTCATTTTGTGTTATCGAAACTGAACGATTTCCATTTATCTAAAGTGAGACTGGTATGCAGCATTATCTTACTAATAACCTTGCACAGATTTCATGGATCTTTGTACGAGTCTCCGGGTTTTCAACTTCCATACTTCGATTTGCCTGGGATGGTCGGATATTTATGAGAGCCGTAAATTCTATATAATCTTCATCACTTTGATCGGGATAGATATTTATTCCCCAGATATCTTGTTGCCTGGAGCCATTATCTAATAAAAGAGCTTCCAGGTCTGCATGAAGTTCGGCATCAGATCCAATTATTTCCTGTTCGACATCGATCACCATTTTCATCATATCTTCGAACCCGACTTCGCGAGTAAGCCAGAGCTCGGTGAGGGAGGTGGGTTCAGTGATAATTTTCATAAAATTAAATTAAGGCTGAGGCTGAGGTTGAGGTTGAAATTCTTCATATTAATTTTTTTAGTGCTTTAATGATTTCATAAGTTTATTTAAGTCAAAAATCAAATCTTTATAGTCATTGATTAATTGATCAACATCCTTTGAGGTGAAATATTTTACTTTCATTCCATATAATAGGTGATTCTGGACTTCAAATGCGGAACCTCGTGCAATTATATAAAAATTGCATTTATCTTTTTTTGTGCTACGACCAAATCCTTCTGAAAGATTTGTCCGCCAGCTGGCGGATTTGCTGCTCTTCTCAATTGGGAAGTCAAACCATAATCTTCAGAACGAGGTAAGGTTGACGAAAGGCTGAAAACAGCAATCGACAAATCCATTGCTTTTTGCCATACGGGCATATCTGTAAAATTTTTGTACAACATCATTACGTTTTAGACTGAACTTGACTTCTCAACCTCAACCTCAACCTAAACCTCGACCTCAACCTTTTTTCATCAGCCATTGTTCGATCTTTTTCAGCTCCTCTTTTGAGAAATCATGAGAATAATAACGATGGAGAAGTCTGATCCGTTTCTCAGTATCCGAGATGCCATCTGGAAAAGAGCATAGAACGATTCGCTTTGCTGTATCGCACATACTCATTCCCATTAAAAAACGTTCTTCATCAGTCTTCTGCATGAGGAGATCACGATAGAATTTCTTCATTTCAGGAGAAGTATCGTTCATCTATATACTTCTTTGCAAAATCTAATAATCTTTCCTTATTCAGCCAATTTATGACATAGCCTCTATCGTAGCCCGTCTCAAGCAAATTAATGATATCCATTTTTTGTAAAGCTGACTTTGAATCCTTAGCCCATCTTATTTTTGATACTATTAAATCTTCTTTTGAAATCACATTAATATTATAATCGTTGATCTTTTTGACTTGCTTTCTCTCAAAAACTTGGATACTATATTCATCTCTTTTTTTTATGATCAAATCAGCTTTTGTAACTGTGTCTCTATGAATAATATTGAACATAGAATTATACTTTATAGCTTCATCAAAAGCCATATCAGTAAGGTAATAGTCCGCTTCGAATGTTTCAAAAAATACTTTTTTTTGTAATGCTCCAACTTCAACAATAATATCAAAATCTCTGGTCATACGTGGTTCTGCATAGAAATTCATCGCCACTGATCCCGTCAGCATATATTCAATATTCAAATTCTTTAATCTATCGATGATGTCAATGAGAATTGATATTTCGTTGGATGATAACATTTTATTCTTTTTCTTTTCCATACTCCCTTTTTCCTTTTCTCCTTTTTCCTTTCATCCCCGCACTTCGTGCCCCTCACTTACATTCTTAACTTTCTGTAAGTGACCTTATACAGGGCAGTTATGGATATTTCTATCTAAAAATTATACTCTAAATCTTCTTGATAAAAGAAGAATGATATAATTTTATAAATTTGTAATCTTGAATTTTTTCGTACAGATTTTTTTAATGAATAAAGAATTTTGATTATCTTATTGATAGTGTTTATTTTGGGAGATGCTGTTGCTTGCCTTTCATCTCCTACATTTACTATATATTTAATAATAAACTCCATATAATTTTTATAGATTAATAATATTCATATGAAAAATAACTTTAGGGATTTGAAAATGTTTTAGTGGGATGGGTGTCAAGTTTTACAAAAATTTTACCCCCCCCCCCCCGCTCATTTTGACAATTTATTTAAATTTTTACAT
>CAZWKR010000025.1:0-19527 GCA_964634215.1 uncultured bacterium | reverse complement strand
CATTTCTTCGGTTAAGCCGAAGGCTTTAACAAATAACTTTCCTGGACGCCTACGCACCCTTTACGCCCAATGATTCCGGACAACGCTTGCACCCCTAGTATTACCGCGGCTGCTGGCACTAAGTTAGCCGGTGCTTTCTTATAAGGTACCGTCAAATTCTAATATTATTTATATTAAAGTTGTTCTTCCCTTATGACAGATCTTTACACTCCTAAGAGCTTCATCGATCACGCGGCGTTGCTGCGTCAGGCTTTCGCCCATTGCGCAAAATTCCCCACTGCTGCCTCCCGTAGGAGTCTGGACCGTATCTCAATTCCAGTGTGGCTGATCGTCCTCTCAGACCAGCTACCGATCATCGCCTTGGTAAGCCATTACCTCACCAACAAGCTAATCGGACGCAGGCTCATCTCAAAGTGTGAGCCGAAGCCCACTTTAACAACAAAACCCGAAGGATTCGTTGCATTATTCGGTATTAGTCCGGCTTTCGCCGAGTTATCCCAATCTCTGAGGCAGATTACCTACGTGTTACTCACCCGTTCGCCAGTTTAATAGTTTTCCGAAGAAAACGTTCTCCTTGACTTGCATGTGTTAAGCACGCCGCCAGCGTTCGTCCTGAGCCAGGATCAAACTCTCCATTGTATGTTTGATATTATTATGTCGAGTGTTGATTTAATTGACTTCATTAGACCCACGCATACCAAATTTTCAAATAACAAAATTGCTTCATAATGAAGCCGAGAAAGTTAATTAACGTACTTAATCGATGTCAATACTTATTCATCATTTTAGAAAAAACTTTTTATAAATATTATCAATTAATCATATTAAATTTCACGTCAAATCTAATAAAGATAGTGTTATAGCAAAAGAAAATCAGGAGATTTTTTGATGACAAATAAATTATTTATTATTTTAATATTCACTATACTAATTTGTGTATTCGGCTGTGCCGGTAATAGCAACTCCGGTGGTAAATTAAGTGGAACTTTATACGTTGCCGGCAACGAACCTTTTACATACTTGGCTTTGGATACAAAAGATAGAACTATATATAAAATTGAGTGTTCAGATTCACTCAAAAAAGAATTGTGGCAGTTGCAAGGTAAGACCATTAAATTAAATTATAATGAAATAAAAAAATCTGATAGATTAAACACAGCTATTGTAAATGGATATTCATTAATGGAATCAGAAAATAAAGGAAAATGATTATGAAACGTGCATTATCACTACTAACTATAATTTTATTTTTTCAATCTACTATTTTTCCACAAGGATTAAATACTGCTCCTAAAGAAATTCTTACTCAGGAAGTTGTTCCGGAGAAATCTTATCCGGTCCCCGGCTCTCATCTATTAAGAGAAAAGGAACAGAGACTCATTGAATATTTCGAGCAATACCCTGAAATAAACAGATTAGCTAAAACACGCTCAGTGGAATGGGGATTTACAGTTGGAAGCACACACGAATGGTGGGCCGATTATTTTGAGGAACAAGATAGCGGAGAAGAACAATACCTAGTACCTTCAACTTGTCAAGCAGTTGGTACAAACTGTTATGTATTTGTTGAGGATGCCCTATGGGCAACCGACCGAGTAGACCAAGCTGCTGTTGATGCAATCGTTGAAGCATTCGATAATTCAACACCGGCCGATGCTCCAAACAATGATGGTATATATAATGTAGACACCAGAACATTTGGCGACCCACCTGATGTTGACAGTGATCCAAAAATAATAATCCTAATTTTAGATATATTAGATGGTTGGAGTCAAGGTACGGGCGGTGGCTATGTTGCAGGATATTTCTACTCTTTAAATGAACATCCGGATAGTGGAACAGATGGCAGCAGAAGTAATGAAGCTGAAATATTTTATATGGACTGCAACCCTGCTGTATTAACTACTGATAGTGGAAGGCAGGGTGTTCTTGCTACCACCGCACATGAATTTCAGCATATGATACATTGGCAGCATGATGTTGGGGAGATGACCTTTGTTAATGAGGGATTATCGGAGATTGCCGAGCATGTATGTGGATATGGAGTGCGTCCCAATGGAGGTTACACTCAAAACACAAATGTAAATCTGTTAAGTTGGGACCAAACGGGTGATGTACTAGACGATTATTCCCGAGCTGCTTTTTGGACACTATATATATATGAGCAATTCGGCGTTGATATTTTAAAAGATTTTGTAGATAATCATCATTCAATATGGGATGATTTCAGTGCAACTTTTAACGGTATTGATCCAAGTATTGATCCAAACACAGGATTTTTTGAAGTATTTGAAGAATGGTTAATTGCCAATTATGTAAATGGTAACTCTGCTGATTCAAAATATATATATCAATATTCTCCATTGTCAAAGCCAACTCCAGTAGCAACCTATGTTGGCAACCCAAACGGAACAGGGGCAGGTACACTTGTTCCATTCGGTGCAGAATATATCAAATTTAGCGGAGGAAGTGATCTGAATATTATTTTCACTGGAGATGTTGCCACTCGAGTAAAAGCCTTGAAGATCGGCAGTCTTGAAGTTGTAGATATTAATAAAAATACTAACTATACTTTCAATGATTTTGGAGATACCGTTAATGAAATTACCTTCTTAGTATATAATACATCGCCAGCACTAGAAGGAGATTATTCCTATATTGTAACTGGTACAGCAGTAGCCGGATCAATGGAGTTAGCTTATGAAGATGGTGTTGACGATGGTGCTTTTGGATTAGCGACAGGTGACAGCATTGCCGTCTGGTTTAACGGTATTGTTGGAGCCAAATTGGACAGCTTAAGAGTGATTTACAGTGGTTCAGGAAGAATCATGATGGATATATCAAAATTAGATGGCGACTCTTTTTTAAGAGGTGCTACCATGTATGGTCCGGTTAACAAAAACATACCAGCTAGCGAGGATTGGCAAACAATTAATCTAGTAACTCAAGATCTTGATGCAAGTGATGATTTTGTTGTGTCATTCTTGATGGGAAGTGATCCGGAAAATCCAACAATTTCAGTTAGAGGAATGCCAGATACGGGCGTATATCATAGTCGGACATATACAGAAGCGGGTACGCCTGCTAGAACAGACTGGTGGATATTCACCAATACAGACACACCGCCTCTGTATTGGAATTACTTAATCCGTGCTTATGTCAGCGTAGGGGATGTAACAGTAGCTATAGATCAAAGTGGAATCGTTACAATTCCTAATGATTTTCACTTGGACAACAACTATCCAAATCCATTTAATCCAAGTACTACTTTCAGATTTTCAACGCCGGAAGATGGATTAGTCAAGTTTACTGTTCACGACTTACTCGGACGAGTGATCTACTCAGAAAACAGAGATCTATTTGCGGGAAATTATTCATTCACATGGGAAGGTACGAATCAATTAGATCAACAGGTTGTGAGTGGTGTTTACTTCTTGCGGATGGAGGCTGAAGGATTCAGTCAAACCCGTA
The DNA here is from genome assembly GCA_964634215.1 of uncultured bacterium. GTDB lineage: Bacteria > Fidelibacterota > Marinisomatia > Marinisomatales > JAHJCW01 > JAHJCW01. The sequence goes on along the minus strand of CAZWKR010000025.1, from coordinate 16,056 downwards.
AAATGTTAATGATGAAATAATATTCATCTAAGAAACAAAAAAGCCCTAGCATTTGCTAGGGCTTTTTTGTTTCCAAATTTATTGTCGAGTAGTCAATATTTTATCTATTATCCCATATTTAATTGCATCTGTAGAACTCATAAAAAAGTTACGGTCAGTGTCTGTTTCAATTTCTTTTAAAGTTTTATTAGTATTTTTTGTCAATATTTTATTGAGAGTCTTCCTTAAGTATAATATTTCATCTGCTTGAATTTTAATATCACTCGCTTGACCTTCAGCTCCACCTAGCGGTTGATGGATCATAACACGCGCATTTGGCAAAGCTGAACGCTTACCCTTTTTACCACCTGCAAGCAGAAATGCACCCATACTTGAAGCTTGTCCAATACATATTGTAACCACGTCGGGTTTTACATACTGCATTGTGTCATATATAGCAAGACCTGCAGAGACATATCCACCGGGAGAATTAATGTATAAGTATATATCCTTTTCTGAATCTTCGGCATCTAAAAATAATAATTGAGCGACTACTAAAGATGCCACATGATCATCAATTGGTGTACTTAAAAAAATTATTCGATCTCTAAGCAACCGTGAGTAAATATCAAATGAGCGTTCATACCGTCCAGATTGCTCAACAACTATTGGAACTAATTGTGATACTGTTTCACTCATAATTTTCTCCTACGCTTTTTCTTTACGAAGATCCTTTGTATAGACTTTCACTTGCTTAACCTTTGTAAAATTAATAAGATATTCTATTATTTTTTTCTCTATTAAATCATCTTCGATTCGAGTTTTGTTACTTGGTTTTTTATAGTATTTTTCTATTTCTTTTGCCTGTTTAGGAGATTCTTCCTTCAAGCGTTCAATCTCTGTTTTTACTTCATCGGCCGAGATTTTAAATTCCTGATCCTTTATAATGGCTTTACGAATTGAATACCATTTCAAATTGCGCTCAGATAGAGGTCTGTATGTTTCACGTACTTTATCCTCTTCGAGTTTTGCACCTTGATTACTAGCCTTAACATCTTCAATAATGTGATCAAGATATGATTCTACCATTGCGGGAGAAAATTCCGGTTTTATTTCATCTATTAGTGCATCAGATATATTTCTATCAAATTGTTCATTGGCACGTTGCAGATAATTTTTTTCAATTTGTTCCTTAATGTCATTTTTCCAGCTTTCTACATCTTTCGCTTCAGGATCCATCAGTTTAACAAAATCCATATTGACTTCAGGTAGAACTTGTTCTTCCACATTTACAACGCTTATTTCATATGGAAATTCTTTTTGTTCTTCGCCTTCAGGAATCATTACTTGTGCTTTTCCATCGGCTTTGATGCCGATAAGTTTCTTTTGATTCTCACCTGTAAAAACGCCGTCACCAATCTTGATGTAACGCTTTTCGAGCTTCTCCCCAATTATCGGGATACCGGATTCATCAACTTTTTGTAAGTCAGCTAAGATGAGATCACCATCTTTTGCACCATCTTCAACAGTACGCATTTCGGCACGCGAACGACGCATATCATCAATAGTAATGTTAATATCTTCCTCATCAGTTATATAAACAACTTTCTCCGCTTTAATGGTATTTTTTTTAAATACAGGCAATTCTACTTCAACCTCTATCTCAAATACTGCAGTAAAATTAAAATGTTTTTCATAGTGAAAATGTACATCTTTTATCTCAGCTTTATTAACCGGCATTACACCTTGTTCACTTAATGCTGCTAAATAATATTTTTGTACATTATCTTCAACAAATTGAGATTCCATTAGCGGTAAGAATTGTTTCATTAATACCGGTTTGGGTACTTTTCCCGGTCGAAATCCGGGCATTTTTATTTGTTTACCAAATTTTCCGACAAATTTATCAAAATCATCTGATAATTCATTCCACTCCAAACCAACAGTCAATTCCTGAGTATATGAATTGATTTCCTTTAAATTAATATCCATTATTGTTCCTAATTAATACTATAATTATTGTTATCTCATTTCTTTCAAATACCGATGTATGCTAAATTTAATAAAATAGCCCTGCCATATTTAATAACGGGGCTAATTAGTTATGATGAAATATTTGTTTATTGTTTCAATCGGTAAACAGCACCTTCCAAAGTTTTTAAAAATTTTTCTAATTGTGTTTTTGTATGGAATAGATCACCGATATTTTCGAAAATATCGGAAGGATACATTTCTTCATCATAATCCCTAAGCAAATTTGATTCCAATTTCAATGTCATATCGCGTATGACCTGTTTTGGAATGTCCTTAGTTCTCAAAAAATTAATAAGCAAATTTAGTTTTCCATCTGAACTTAGATGAAATAACGGGATTAAGCCTGTATCAGATTCACATCTAAATGTAAGAGTACCTTTATCACTACCACGTCCCCATGTGACGTTATCAGCATATTTCTCGGAAAATTCAATTAACTCGATACCAACCTTAGCAACCTCTCGTGTACAATTTTCTCGCAGTGCTTCCGTAAATGTATTTTTATTCCATGTAACCATTAAAATTTGACCTCAATATAAATAAAATGTTAGAAAAGCGTAATTCTCAGGGGTTGAATTTACTAGTAATGTAAACGAAAATAAAGCATCTGTTTTAACAGATGCTTTATTCCATCATTAAAAAACTATATGTTCTAGAAGCTAATTGAATTTAAACTGAAGGTAAATTCAAATCTTATTCTTTCTTTTATCCACTCAAAATCAGCAATAACAGATTCCTCATCCCAACTTTGATATACCGGTAAATAGAATTTAAACACTCCAAGACTGATTGTTAGCCCTGCGTCTATATAGGTATCCTGTAGATCAGTAGCTCCGGCGATATCTGCAAAAAATTCAAGCGGCATATTTGTGAATGATTGAGTTAAATTTAATCCCCAACTAGTTTCATTCGAGTAATCTGCATTATTACCATCCATTACCAAACCGCGCAATCCTGGACCATCTTGAATATATTGGCGTTCATAAACTGCTGGATAAGTATTGTCATCAAGTTTCATACGATTGAATACAAATGTAGAATTAAAATTCGGGTCAAGTCCACCACTTAAATATGTACGATATTGTCGTGGTATAAAACCATCATTTAGAAATGAGCCAATCCAACCTCTTAAATAAGTAATACTCTTCTTTGAATTTCTCCATCTAACATTTCCGGTCAGATTAATTTTTGAAAATTCATCCTTACAAAATGATGACATAAAATTCGCATTAAGGGAATATCTTAATAGTGGAGAAGGTCTATTACTATAGTTAACTCCAATTTCACCTATTAAAAATTTACCTGTAGTGTAATAGTCTGATATTACAGCAGCATCATTAATCTCATGGGTATACACAGCAGCTTTTATTTGAGTTGCCGGGGTTGAAACAATTGGCTTCCGAATTAATCCAGTGAAAGCAAATTTGCCTCCCGCTCTACCTTGAAAATCACTGTAACCTGCTGAAAGTGAGAATGATCTAAATCCTAGTAATTGATAGAATGTTTTTTGGACTTGGGCGGTTCCTGCTAATTTATTATTTGCAAAATCCCACATCGGTTTCACCGAAACTCCATAGTTGAAAGTTGGTACATATCCACTATATAACAATACTCCGGGGCTCCATCCATTATATTCATTGATGCTAAATAACCATGGGACCCAATAAATATTGCGTTTATTATAATCCGGTTCATCAAATACAAAATCCAATCCGAGCGAATGTTTGGTAGTGTTATTACTCTTATTCAAGTCGGGTAATAAGTTATTTGGAGCAACTTCAGCGTTGACTGCCCCCTCCGGAGCTGCAAACGATTTTGTTCCGGTAAAACCATCAATCCATTCGCTTGATATCTCATCACCATTTTTATTAAAATAAGCAATTTCAACTGGAGCTTTCAATTCACCTTTATTTAATAATATGAATGAATCCCCCTTCTTTTTAATTGCGTAATCAACAGTTTTTGTATCATTGAGAACTCCATCAAAATACCATGATAAATCGGCATCAGTATGGTCTTCAAATGCTTGCCTTATATCAGCCGGTTGAGGATGTTTGAATTTCCAATTATCAAATAATTTCTGCATTATTTCATTCATCTTTTCTTCACCAAGATAATCCTGTAAATAATAAGTATAAATTGCAGTTTTATAATATACTAGTGATCCGTAATTCGCAGATTCAAATTCTGCAGAAGGAATATCAATAGGCTGCTCATCGCCGGTTAGCGCTCTCATATTATAACCTAAATAATGTACCCAATTCATTGTTAGTTTATTTGCGATTTTTAATTTATTCTGGATAAAATCAGAAATGACAACTGATTCTCCCCTGTCCCCATACTTCTTTTCCCAATAGCGTATATTAGCATATTCATTCAAACCTTCATCTATCCAAGCATGATCTCGTTCATCTGATCCTAAAATACCATAAAGCCAATTATGCCCAACCTCATGCATAATTACATATTCTAACAAATCCTTAGATGGCATCTTTGATATCACGGTGATATTCGGATATTCCATACCACCACCTGCCGACATATCACCGTCAACTGCTGATGCATGATTATAAGGATATTCTAAATAAAATTTGCTATACCAATAAGTTGCATCATTTAGGTATTCAATTGAATTCTCCCATAATTCTGCATTCTTAGGAAGATACATACTCCACAATGTTACGGACCTATTAGATTCTTCAAATTTTAGTTCTCCTTTACGAACAATCCAAGTGGGGTCGGCAAACCACGCAAAATCATGTACATTTTCCTGATGAAAATGTAATGTTTTCATTTTTACTGAATCTTTATCATCACTTTTCATCAATTCTTTAATTCGTTTTTTAAAATCTTTTTTCTCTAAATTATAAAGTTCATCACCTACATTGGCTAGGGAATCCAGCCAGGCATATTCTAATTCTCCGTCAACTAAATCTCCGGTAGCCATTACCCTATAATTTTGCGGAAGAGTAATTTTTACATCAAAAGTACCAAATTCGCTATAGAACTCTCCCATGTCAAGATAAGGCATTGGATGCCATCCATCATTGTCGTAGACTGCCGGTTTCGGATACCATTGAGTAATTTCGTAGTGCCTTCCGGTATGACCCAATCTTGAAAACACTTCGGGAATATTTACATTAAATGGTGTTTCAATTAATATACTTTCCCCTGGCATTAATGGATTTATCAAATGGATCTTTGCAACATCAATCCACTCTGCGTGATATTCCAAATCAACGCTTTCCCCATTTACTTTGAAATCGAGACTATCAATAAATCCCCTATCTTCTTCATCTGCAAAGTAGAAACGAGTGGATCCTCCATCAAACTTTTGTTTAGCATAGGCGGTTTCATTATTCTTATAGGCATTGGGCCATAAGTGAAACCAAATAAATTCTAATTCATCAGTTGAATTATTAGTATAAGTCAATTTTTCATATGCAGATAATGTGTGCAGTGAATCGTCTAATGTCACATCGATATCATAGGCAACATGTTGCTGAAAATATGGTTTTTGTGCAAAAATAAGAGATATTAGAATTAATAAAATCGCAAATCTTTTCATGGATAGATCCTTGAATTTGTGTTAATATAATTAAATCTTAGACAATAGAATTTAGAAATAGTTGTCGATGCCCGCTATATTTTATTAAAGAAAAAAGCCCCATTTAAAATGGAGCTTTTTATCAGTTAAAATAAATTTAATAATTCATTTCAGTAATTTCAAAATATGATTGTGGATGATCACAGGCAGGACAGACTTTTGGAGCACCTTTACCTTCATGAATGTAACCACAATTTCTACACTTCCAAATAAATGTATCGTTCCTTTTGAATACAATACCGGAATCAATATTTTCCGCAAGTTTTCTATATCGTTCTTCGTGCGCTTTTTCTACTTTTGCGATCATTCTAAATGTATTTGCAATATCTTTAAATCCTTCTTCTTCAGCAATATCAGCAAAAGCCGGATAAAGTTCTGTCCATTCCTCGTTTTCACCATCGGCTGAGGCGTGTAAATTTTCTAAAGTAGTTCCAATTTTTCCGGCAGGATAAGTCGCAGTGATTTCAACCATTCTACCTTCTAAAAACTTGAAAAATCGTTTTGCGTGTTCTTTCTCATTCAAAGCAGTCTCAGCAAATATTGCTGATATCTGTTCAAGTCCTTCTTTTTTTGCCTGTTTGGCAAAATAATCATATCGCATACGCGCTTGTGATTCTCCGGCAAATGCTTTTAGTAAATTTTGTTCTGTTTTTGTTCCTTGCAAGGAAGTCATAATTCTCTCCTATTAAATAAAACTGATTATATTATTCAAATATCCTGTTAAAATTTAAAAAAGAAGTTCACGAATATGTGAACTTCTTTTTTAAATTAAACTAGATTATCGTTTACAAAATCCCAATTAACTAAATTCCAAAATGCTTCTACATATTGTGGGCGTGCATTACGATAGTCCACATAATAAGCATGCTCCCAAACATCACAAGTTAACAATGGTGTCTTTCCGCTTGTTAATGCTGTTCCTGCATTACTTGTATTGAGCAGTTCCAAAGAACCATCGCTATTTTGTACTAACCAAGTCCAACCTGAACCAAAATTATTAACAGCTGATTTTGTAAATTTCTCTTTGAATTCTTCAAATGATCCAAATGACTTTTCAATTGCATCTAATAATTTTCCTTCCAGTTTACCACCACCATTTGGAGTTAAACAATTCCAATAAAATGAATGATTCCATACTTGTGCTGCATTATTAAATATTCCACCGGCTGATGCTTTATGAATAATATCTTCTAATGTCATATCTTCAAATTCCGTTCCGGGAATTAAATTATTTAAATTCGTAACGTATGCGTTATGATGCTTCCCGTAGTGAAATTCTAATGTTTCTTTTGAAATATGTGGTTGTAAACCATCCATAGCAAACTGTAGTTCCGGTAATTTATGTGTCATAAAAACTCCTTTAACTTAAAATTAACAGGAGCAGATTTTATTCTGCTCCTGTTTTAAAACGAGGGTTATAGATCGCTCGCGTGCTTATCTAAATATTTTGCTACACCATCATGGGTTTCTGCCATTCCGGTTTCCCCTTCTTTCCAGCCGGCAGGACATACTTCACCATGCTTTTGATTAAATGTTAAGGCATCAACAACACGCAACATCTCATCAATGTCACGTCCTAATGGCTCATCATTTATTACAGAATGACGTACTATACCATCCTCATCAATTAGAAATGAACCTCTAAGTGCTTTATCACCACCAATGGTTGTTTCTCCTTCACTGTCTTCAGTTTCTACATAAGCATGTTCTGTTTCTTGTAATATGTCGTATTTACGAGCAATTGATTTGTCTATATCAGCAATTAATGGATATTTGATATTTCCAATACCACCTTCATTTACATCTGTATTTCTCCAAGCCCAATGGCTATGTTTCGAATCAATTGAACATCCGAGAACTTGTACACCACGTTTTTCAAATTCCGCTAAGCGATGGTCGAAGGCAATGATCTCAGTAGGACAAACAAAAGTAAAGTCCAATGGGTAAAAGAAAAGTACAACTTTTTTTCCTTTATAATCTGATAAGCTGATTTCTTTAAAGCTATCATCAGCCATTACGGCTGTTGCTTTAAAATCTGGTGCTGGTTTTGTTACTAACATTATTTATTCCTTTATTTTATTATTAATTATTTTGACAATCTTTACAGATTCCAACTAAATGAATTTGGCATCTGTCTATAATATGATTTGTATTTGATTCTACTCGTGAAACAAAATCATTAGTATTTAAATCTATATCGAAAACTCGATTGCAAGTTTTACATTGAAAATGTTGATGGTCGTCTAAAAAAGCGTCATAGTGGATTGTACCATCAATATGTAATGATTTAAGTTGATTGTTTTCGACTAATTGTCCAAGATTACGATATACCGTTCCCAAACTCACATTCGGTATTTCATTACGCGCTTTTTCATATACATAATCGGCAGTTGGGTGAGTTCGTGTATCCTGAACAATATTTAATATTAAATCTCTTTGTTTACTGAATCGCATTATTATTCCAATATTTCATGGAATAATATTACATATAAATTATAAAACTGTCAATAACAATAATGATTACTGTTATTACTAACTATAAGGAACCCTCATAAAAACTCAAAACCTTATCCCAAAATTTGGGATGATGGTTACAGTCAGAATGACCTTTACCTTCAATTTTCCATAATTTTACCTTATCAAGATTACCCGCATTATATAATTCATCGGATTGTACAACCGGCGCAGTTGCATCATCAACACCATGAATAAGGAATATACTAGCATCAGTTTTTGCAATACTACTGGACGGAGCAATATCGTCAAATTTTGCTCCGATACGAAACTCCATATATTTAAATATAAACCATACAAAGGGGAAATATGGTATTCTCCGTTTTTTAAATTCATCTCCCATAACTTTTTTAGGATGAGAAAATGCACCAACCGTAACTACTGATTTAATCCTATCATCCAAAGATGCCGCATATATTGAAGCAGCTCCACCTATAGATAGTCCTAAAACGCCAATTCTGTTTTTCTCAACATTTGAGAGTTTCTCGGAGTAATCAATTGCAGCGCGAATATCTTCCATAAATTTCACCATTGATGAGAAATTGTCATCATCACTTTTACCATGACAGCGTGAATCAAATGCCAACAGGTTATATCCAGCCGGATGCAGTTTCTTAATAAATGACATTGCTCTATCTACATTCCGCGACCATCCGTGAACAAGAATTATTGTTGGCTTCTTTTTATTATTCGGATTCTCCGCAGGAACCCACCACCCATACAAATTTTTATCATTTTTAGTTGGAATTGTAATTTCTTCAAAATCAAATCCATATTTAGCAGGAGTATATTTATTCTCCTCTTTTTTGAATTTATAGGAATGAGAAGCAATGAAAAGTGAAATACCAATCAATAAAGACAAAAGAATTGTAATCGTAATTAACATGTTGTGTGTATCAAAGCTCCTACTTTTTCAGTTTTTAGTAATTCATTATAAAGCTTTACAGCTTTATTTGTTTTTAAAATATGTACAGTAATTCCGTCAGATACCAATTTATCAATCAAATCTTTAGATACTTTTAACCTACCCAAAACACCTCTGGATAGAATTACTATTTCTGAACCACTAGCTAATAGCTCCTGAACATCAGAATATTGAATTCCTGAAGAATGTTCAGTTCCCGTATCCCTCCAATTCCATTTTCTACACCCACCGGGGAATAATTTTACATCTTTGAATAATTGGTTTCCATCAATTTCAATTTTTCCCCAAGATAACTTGGTTATTTTTGGTGAAATTGATGACATGGAACTAAACTATTCGGTTATTACCGGTTCTTTTGTTGATAATAATTTAGGTATGTCTAAATAAAAATTTAATCCAGCTGTAAATACATTTGCTCCATCAGAAAATTCATCTACATAAAACCGACCAAATTCAATAACCGGTTTTATATATTCTATTGCATTGATTTCAAAACCAATAATATGTGCTTTTTGAAGTGTATTAAATTCTTCTTCCCAAGCCCAATTTGGAAGCCATTTAATTTCATCTGACGCGTGCTCAAATCTAAATGAATAATAAGGAGTAACAAATTCTGTTGGGAAACCGAGTATTAGATACAAACTATTAATGAATAATTTGTTGTCTTCGTCATCATCGGCTATAAAATCTCCAAAGCCATAGCCCAAAGCTAATTGTGGTAAATAATTCTCATTTTTAGTATTGGATAGCTGAAATTTCGCGTCAATCCAATACGTATCCATACCATCAAATTCAAAATCGCCATAATCAGAATTGTCAAATGTACGAATCAATCCAAAATCCATAAATGGAAGCAAACCGGCACGCACATCTACAGTCATTAATTTACCGGGTTCATCATCAGTTTCAGCATCCGCACCTTTTAAATGCAGATATCCAATATTTCCAGATATCTGTCCGGGTTTCAATGTTGCGGGTCCACGATGAGTTGTTGCATAACAACCAAATAAAAACAAAAAAGCAAAAACAAATATTAGTAATCTTGACACAATATAAAAATATTTCATTTTTTATCCTCGGTTTGTTAGTTAAAAATTAGGGAGTGTTAAAGATGATACCAATCTATAATAATACTTTAATTTTAACTGTTAAGTTTTAATAGTATCAGTTTAGTTATTTACATTAACGTTATCGATTCCCTCCCCCTCATCATCTTCTTCTTCCTTTTCTTCTTTGATATGACGCACCAATTCAACAGCTCGACGTTTATCTTCATTCATCCAATCAGAAATCAGTTTATCAGCCACAAATTGTACTTCTAAAGAAACTGATTTTTTATCAATCCAAAATCTTTTAACAACCCAACCTACATACACAAAGATCAATGATAACAAAAACATCACAAGTAGAAGTTCAAAATTCATCTAAGTAGATCTTTTGATTTATTGTAAAATAATATTAATAATATTAAATATAATGCTAAACCCAATGTTTCTAGACGGAAAATAGTTGGATTGATTGTATTTGAAAATGATTCGAAATCCGTAAAAGTATTAATTATTTCCAACCCAATTACTGCTCCCACACCGGCAATTAAAATAGCATTAATTAAAATTTTATTTTTTATTGGATTTAGAAAAGCTGTAAAAAGAAAAATTGACCAACCAAGAGTTAAGAATGATATAATTCTATCTTGATAAGCATAAGACGGAACATTATAATAAATAAAAAATGGTGGGACCTTCATTCCGATCATATGGAAAGTTGCAACAAGAAAAAAATACACACTACCGGCAAACAATAATCCCCTTAATATATTAAGTTTTACATTCATTGAATTATACACCAGTAAATTACCGATATTTTATTCAATTAACATCTCAAATCAGTTTACACTTTTTTGATATGGCATAAATATTAGTTAATCTAAAATCTATACTGAAAACCTATTAACGTATGGAATTTATATTCAGGTTGATTTATTGCCTTATCAGCATCTTCATATTCAAACTCCTCGCGCGGATCAATATGTTCACCATCTGGACTATAAGTAGTACCGTGGCTATATATTGCAGATTTTTGATAATAATCCGCTCCTCCAGAAATCACCAAATCCAAATGTTCAGTTATTTCAAACTGAGATTTTATGCCGGTTCCCATTCCCCACATATTTGTTCTAACATCAAAATCTTCATTACCGCCAATAAAATTAAATCTTCCAATGAACATCGCATAACGGGGGCCGAGGAATATTGACGTATTGGATTTCTTAAATCTTTTCATCTGATATGGAAAATCAAATCTAAAATCCCAAATGCTTCCAAATTTTTCGGGATCACCATTAGTAGCGTTATTAATAAAAATTTTTCGCGCATCAAGTGGAATGCCCGGATTCATTGAAATATGTGCGACACTTATCTGTACGCCAAAAGGAAATCCCTTTGCAAACGCACCAATTTCACCATTTATTTGTAAATCTGTTCCACCGTTATAACCAATTATAAAACCTAGTGATAAATCACTTGCCGCAAGTGGTGCAACTAATAGAATTATAGCTAATAGGAATGATTGAAATAAATTGCGGAGTAATTTCATTTCGAGCCCCCCTTTTTTAATTATGTATTATTTAATAATTATGATGTAATAATTGCGCTATAAATATAATATATATCATCATATCTGCGATATAAATAATTTTGTTTCTAGTGAAGTTGTTAATTTTATGCTACAACCACCGATACTGCCAGTAACCACTGAGCAGTAAAATAGGTTGTTAGAATAATAAGTTCGGCACTAAAAAATGGCTTCTTAAATTTATTCAAAGCTAATACCGCATCTGAGATCATAAATAAAATTGCCCCGATTGCAGCCAAGATAGTTCCTGATGTTGGTATATAATTTAATCTTTCCATAGCAGTCCAGCCCATGATCGCTATTATTATTATATAGATTATGATCGGAATCTTCATTTTACCGGAATATGGCAGTATATTTCGTAAATAAAGAATTCCGACCAAAGCAATAGGTAGAAATATCCATGATGTAAAATGAACACCACCAGAAAATGTAAAAGCAATGGTATAGCAAATATGTCCAATTAAAAATGCTATGAGACCTTTTTTGAAATGTTGCTTCGAAAATATTAAAAGCATATCTCCAAGAAGAGAAACAAGTAACCCAGTTATAATAAGTGTTTTGTAACCATGCTCAATCGCTGGAAAGTATGTAGCGATAATTATAATTAATAAAAGCGTTAACGGTTTAAATATTAAAAGTTGATTCAGAGATTTCTTATATTTTGCACGAATGCAAAATATTGCTGATATTAAAACAAATATTGTGATTAAAAAAATCACCAAATCTGCGACATAAAAAACAATACAACTACGGACATTAGAAACATCTTCCAACCGGCTTTGAGATAATCTTTAGTTTTAACTAATCCGCTAGAGTGAATAATCATACAGGTCGGTGAAGCTACAACTGTTAGATAAGCAAATGCTGATGCAATCGCAGTTGAAAATCCAATTATTATTGGATCACCCCCCATATTCAATACAATCGGACCAATCACGGCAACGGTGGCAGCATTGCTGAGTAGATTTGTTAAAATACCGGTAAGGAATACTGAAATAAACCATCTTAGTATATCAATATTTGGAGTAATCTTTTCAAGTGCTGAAATTGCATTCTCTGCAACCCATAAAGCAGCTCCAGTATCTTTCATTTGCAAACCCATTGAGATTGCAGCACCAAAAAGTAAGATGACTCCCCAATTTGTATTACGGTTCAAGTCCTCCCAATGTATTAATCCGAATACTAAATACAGTACAACTCCAATCAAAGCGACAACACCCAAACCAATCTTTGGACTCAATAAAACCCATCCTAAGAATACTAAAATAAAAATAAATATAGCCGATATTTCTCGTCCGGTCATTTTACCACTCTTTGCAACTTGCACTGTAAGTTTTCTAACCGCGGTATCTAACATCTTATGTTCCGGTTTAAACGTGAACCAAAGAATTGCTGCAGCTAATGGAATTTCGATCAGCAACATTGGATAGGCATAACCCATCCACTTTAAATAAGTAATATTTGCAATTCCAAACTCGCGCCAATAATCTAACATTATCACATTTCTGCCACCACCCGATGGTGTGCCGATGGACCCCATAGCACTTCCGTAAGCGATTGAAAACAATATCAGGGGTGTGAGGTTTCGCAATTTTTTTGGATTACTATTAGTAAAACGTAATAAAGTTAAACCGACTGGCATCATCATTGCTGTTACAGTGTGTTCACCAATAAATGACGATAATATTGCGGAAATCCCTACAAACCCAAAAACGATCTTCCAAGTTTTGTTACCGGTAATTCGAATTATTCCCAATGCTAATCGAGTATCTAAGCCCTGGCTCACAATTGCAACTGCCAACATAAGCGAACCCATTATGAAAAACACAGCGTCACTAAAAAATGATTTAGCAGCCGCATTTGGCGTAGCGATACTAAATAATACTTCTAAAATAAGCACGATAAACGCAATTGCGGGAAGGGGGACAGGTTCAAAGATAATTAGAAAAATTGCAATTATAACAATCACCAATATATGATGTCCCTCTGGCGTAAGGCCTTCCGGCGTAGGCATTAAATAGAAAACTATACCTACGATTGCGGCAATTATTAACCATCGCTTTTGCGACAGCCAAAATATTACTGAGTTTAGTATTTTGGCGTTTTGCAAATCAGTGTACTGACTAATTTATAACTTTCCAATAGGTGTTAGCATAAACTATTAATAGAATAATTGAGATCGATCCGATCTTCCAACCTATTTTCAAAAAATCTTTTGCTCTAACCATTCTGCTTGCATATATAATAGTACAAGCAGGAGCTGCAACTGCAGTGAAATATCCAAATGCAGAGGACATCGCCATAATTAATCCAATATGAATTGAATCACCGTGAAGATTTAACGTGATCGGTCCCAATACCGCTACCGTTGCAGAACTTGATAGGACATTAGCTAGTAACGTGGTCATTAAGACTACTATGCTGTCGGTTAAGACCGGGAAAGATGACATCAAGTCACCACCTAATTCAATTACATTATTCGCTAACCATGCAGCTACACCGGTATGATTTATTTGAGCACCCATCGAAATTGTTGCACCAAACAGTAGTACAACACCCCAATTAACATGTTTATTCAAATCATCCCAAGAAACCAATCCCGTGATTAAATATAATACAACTCCCGTCAGTGCAATAATACCCAACCCTATACTTTCAGAAAACAAAATCCAGCCTAAGAATACCATAAAAAATATTATAAGTGCCAATATCTTGTTGGGTGTAATTGTATCAGATTGTGAGACTTGTGCTTTTAGGCGACGAACTCCCGTATCTAACTTGGAATATTCTGGTGGAAATGTTTTCCATAATACCCATGACAGAATTGGAATTTGAATAAAAATTATTGGATATGCTAATTTCATCCATTCCAAATATGAAATTTCCGACATACCAAATTCCTGCCAATAATGTATTAATATTACATTCCTACCGCCACCGGACGGAGTTCCAACTGAGCCAATTAAGCTACCGTATGCAATGGAGAACAATAAATACGCCGACAACCTTGTAACTTTTCCGCGATCTTTCGATGTAAATTTTATAAGTGTTAGTGCAATTGGCAACATAATTGCGGCAACCGTATGTTCGCCAACAAAGGAAGCCAATAAGGCCGAAAGTGCTGCAAATCCAAATGCGACTTTATGCGTTTTGTTGCCGGTAAGTTTAATAATTCCAAGCGCAATGCGCTTATCCCAACCTTGGCGTACAATTGCAACAGCCAACATTAGAGAACCCATAATAAAGAAAACCGCATCGTTCATAAATGATTTTGCTATGCTATTGGCATCGCCGATTCCAAAATACACCTCCAATATTATTATAATAAATGCTATTCCCGGTAGCGGGATGGCTTCACTGATTATTAGTGAAATGGCAATAAATACAATTATTAGAATTCGGTAACCGGTTAAAGATAATCCGACAGGCGATGGCAAAAAGAACAATATCATTGCAACTATAAATGTAAAAAACAGCCATCGCTTTTGCGTTAGCCAGTAAATTGTTGAATTAGTTAATCTTGAAATTTGCAAAACTAATTATTTGACTATCATCATAGGGGAGTTGCACTTTTTCATAACGCTAAGCGGTTTGCTGCCCTTAATAAATTTTACAATTGGATTCAGGTGAGATACGCCTAATACAATCAAATGATTTTTTGTTGCAGTACTAAGGATCGTTCTAACCGGATCACCAACTTTTAGCATACTCACCGGCTTAATTCCAGCTTTTTTAAAAGTCTCTAGTGCTCTATCATGCGCCCCTAAATATCCTTTTCCAAATGAATCACGTTTTGATACTGTTAATACATCAACAGGCATGTCAAAAGTCTTAGCAACCTGTGAACCATATAATAATGCTTTGGAAGTTCCCACAGAGTCATCCACCGCCTGTAATAATCGAAAATCTTTAAATGGCAAAAGATCCCTCGCCACATAAATTGAGCTATCGATGTATTGCACCAGATCGTGTGCCATTCTGCGTTTTTTACTACGACCAATTACTGTTATGTCATAACCGTTTTGAGCAACTTCACTTCGCAGTTCCGGGATAATATCGCCACGACGCAGAATCAAGTCCACCTCCTCACAATAATTTCCTTTCAGGTGTAATTCTAAGCGATTTTTTCCATGATCTACTAATGTGTTTCTTTGGAATCCAGCATTAGCAGTTTCGGGAGTAATATATTTATTTTTTGCAAGATAATTAAATGCCCATTCCAACACCTTTACACCGGGACGTTCAATACCCCATTTAGCAATGCTCTCTTGTGCTAAACCGACATCGCTAGTACCAAATGCACTAATTTTTTGTCCTACATAAACGATTGTAACCGAAGCATTAAATGCTTTAGCTGCCA
>CAZWKR010000024.1:0-24855 GCA_964634215.1 uncultured bacterium | reverse complement strand
TTAGTAGAATTAGTTCAAATAATGAAGTGAAGACTACTAAGTTGATGTTGTTGAAATAAATTAACATCCCCTTAATCCCCTCCTACTAGGAGGGGATGTGGGGGATTTATTATATATGCTGACAGACTATATATTAATCTTTAAGGAGGTTTGCTTGAAAAAATATTTTCCAGTATTGGTTCTAATCATATTTAGTCTCACAACAGTATCAATAGCTCAAACAACTATATTGCATTCTTATTCCGGCGAAACAGACGATGGTGGAATTCCTTGGGATTCGGTTATACTTGATGGCTCAACCTTGTATGGGATGACATCTGAAGGTGGAACGAATATTGGTGGTATGATATTTAAGATCGGTATTAACGGTAGTGGATTTGAAATACTGCATTCATTTTTAGGTGGACCTATCGATGGCTGGTTGCCGACAGGTGGATTAATTCAAAATGGTTCAACGTTATACGGTATGACAAATGAAGGCGGAGTTGCTAATGCCGGAACGATATTTAAGATCGGCACCGACGGCAGCAGTTATCAAGTTTTACATTCATTTGATGTTTTAAATCCAACCAATGGATGCCTACCGTATGGTGCATTATTACAAGATGGTTCAACGTTATACGGTATGACAGAATTTGGTGGATTTTATAATTTAGGAACAATCTTTAAGATTCAAACAGATGGCAGTGGATTTGAGTTATTACATTCATTGAACTATCTTGATATAACTAATGGAGGAGAACCGTATGGTGCATTGATACAAGACGGTACAACCTTATTCGGAATGACCTATTGGGGAGGAGATTATGATTGTGGCACGATATTTAAGATTCAAACAGATGGCAGCGGTTTTGAATTATTGCATATATTTGAATGTGAGAATCCAGCAAATGGTTCAGGCCCACTTAATTCACTGATACAAATAGGTTCAATCTTATATGGTATGACAGAAACTGGTGGACTATATGATGCCGGAACGATATTTAAGATTGGCACAGACGGCAATGGTTTTGAAATATTACATTCCTTTGTAGGTGATTTAACAGATGGAGGTTATCCGGCTGGGACATTGATAAGAATTAGATCAAAATTAATAGGAATGACTTCGACAGGAGGAATGTATGATGCCGGAACGATATTTAAGATCGGTTCAGACGGCTACGATTATCAAGTTCTACATTCATTTGCCGGAGGCATTGTGTCACCACTAAAAATATCCGGCTCAGCGGATGACATCAATGTAAACTTAACAAAAGTAGTAAGAGATAATAGAACGCATAATAGGGGACCATTATCAGGCATAATGAGCAATGACCTTGGTTCTTCACTATCAAAACCGTTTGCCGATGCAGACGGTGCCTTACCATGGTGGGGTTCCTTGGCTTATGGCAATGAAAAAATTTACGGTATGACCGTTTTCGGCGGATCTAATAATCTTGGTACAATATTTAGTTTTCCGTATTCCTCTTTAGTGATCATCTCAGGTAATGTTAAGTATTCAAATAATAATCCAATAGAAGGATTGGAGATAGTATTCAGTAATAGCGGATTAAAAGCAACAACTGATGCAACCGGATATTATGAAAGGTTTATCACTAAAGGCTGGAGTGGTACAGCAAGGCCATCAATGACAGGACACTACTTCACACCAATTAGCTATACATATTCTAGTATTCAAACTAATGCACCAAACCAAGACTATATAGGTACAAAAGATGCTATACACATATCAGGTCATGTAAGAGATGGAATTAATATTGGAGTAGAAGGTGTAGCGGTAGCTTTTAGTAATGGTGGAGCAACAGTAATTACTAATGCAACAGGTCATTATAGTACTTCAGTGACAAATGGATGGAGCGGCACATCAACCGCAACCAAGGATGATTGGTCATTTGATCCGGAAAGTTATACATATCCAGTTCTTACAACTAATCAAACTGACCAAGATTATGTAGGTACTGATTTAACATTAGCGATTGAGGATGTCACTGCTTTACCGATGGAGTTTACGGTATTGCCTGCCTATCCAAATCCGTTTAATCCTAGTACTACAATCAGCTATGGGATCGATATTGATAGTAAGGTGAACATTACTATTTATGATATCACAGGTCAGTTGATAAACACCTTAGTTAATACAGAACAAACTCAAGGATGGTACTCGGTAACATGGAATGGAACCAATAATCTAGGCACACAGGTGCCTGCCGGAATATATCTTAGTAGAATTAGTTCAAATAATGAAGTGAAGACTACTAAGTTGATGTTGTTGAAGTAAATTACAACTCCTTTAATCCCCTCCTACTAGGAGGGGGATATTGGGAAGTATTAATAATATATACTGACTAATAGTATATTAGTTAGTATAAGGAGGTTTGCGTGAAAAAAATCGTATTGCTGGTAACACAAATAATATTTTTATTGTTTTTAATAAACTCAATCACTTTTGCCCAAGTATGGACACAAATAGGTAGTGATATAGATGGCGAAGCAACAGGTGATACTTCAGGTGTTTCGGTTTCTTTGTCAGCTGATGGAACGAGGATTGCCATAGGGGCAATCCATAATGATGGAACAGGAAATGAAGCCGGGCATGTACGAGTATATTCAGAATCCGGTGGTGTATGGACACCAATAAGTGGTGACATAGATGGTGAAGCTGCAGGTGACTTGGCAGGTGTAGTTTCACTGTCATCCGATGGTAAGAGAGTGGCCATTGGTGCACCTCGCAATAGTGCTACAGGTATTGATGCGGGGCATGTACGAGTATATTCGGAATCCGGTGGTGTTTGGACGCAAGTAGGTAGTGATATAGATGGCGAATTTCCGGGTGACTTTTCAGGTAATTCAGTTTCATTATCATCTGATGGTAGGAGGGTTGCAATTGGAGCCTTTGGAAATAGTGGAGGAGGCGTATATAGGGGGCAGGCACGAGTATATTCGGAATCAGGAGGCGTATGGACCCAAGTAGGCAGTGATATGAATGGTGACACAGATGGTGATCTCTTTGGTCTTTCAGTTTCATTGTCAGCTGACGGTAGCGTGGTTGCTATCGGAGCTCTTGCTATTGAAGGCACAGGCCCAGGATATGTACGAATATATTATGATTCAGGAAGTGGTTGGGTACAGTTGGGTAGTGATATAGTTGGTGATACTGTACCAACCGGGGAAGACCCCGGTAGCATGGCAGGTATAGTTTCATTGTCAGGTGATGGTTATAGAGTTGCTATTGGAGGACCTTTTAGTAACGGATCAGGCCTTTTTACAGGACAAGTACGAGTATACTCGGAATCCGGTGGAGTATGGACTCAAGTTGGTAGTGATATAGATGGTGTAGCAGATTTTGATGCCTTTGGTATTTCAGTTTCATTATCAACTGACGGCAAGAGATTAGCTGTCGGGGCGATTCTTAATGATGTGACAGGTACAGACGCCGGCCATGTCCGAGTATATTCAGAATCTGGCTCAGTCTGGACACAAATGGGTAATGATATATATGGTGAAGCTGCACATGACTGGTCAGGTGTAGTTTCATTGTCATCTGATGGTAACAGGGTTGCAATCGGAGCACCTAAAAATAATGGGACAGGTTATAATGCAGGACATGTACGTATATATGAACCAACTCCGGTAGTGATCTCAGGATTTATTCAGGATGATAATAGCAATCCAATGGATGGAGTTAGTGTAGCATTTAGTAACGGTGGTCCTACCGTTACTACGAATATATTAGGTCTTTACGCAGCCACAATAAATATTGGTTGGAGTGGTACTTCCACTGCAACTAAGGGTGGTTGGAATTTTACACCTACAAATTATACTTACACAAATGTTATTACTAATCAGATCAATCAGAACTACCAAGCTGAGTACAAATATATAATAATATCAGGATATGTAATGGATGGTGGCAATAATCCTATAGAAGGTGTAGAAATTGAATTTAGTAATAGCGGTTTGAAAGCTACAACCGATATAAATGGATACTATGAACGGTTTATTAATAAAGGTTGGACAGGCACTTCTATGCCTTCAAAAGAAGGATGGGGCTTTACTCCAACACATTATGATTACTCCAGTGTATCAACAAACATACTAAATCAAAACTTTACTGCTGAAAAGGATCATGTATTGATTTCTGGTCATATTAGAGATAATGACAACTTAGGAGTAGAAGGGGTAGAAGTAGTGTTTAGTAATGGAGGGGCAACTGTTACGACAAATGCTACCGGTCATTATTCTTCATCATTTACAAATGGTTGGGGTGGTACCTCGACCGCAACAAAAGATGATTGGACATTCTCTCCGGCAAGTTATACGTATTCTTCAGTTACGTCGAGCTTGACGGATCAAGATTATGTAGGCACTGACTTAACATTAGCAGTAAATGACTATTTAAATTCATTGCCAACTGAATTTTTGGTATTACCGGCATTCCCAAATCCATTCAATCCAAGTACAACAATTAGATATGGATTGGACACAGATAGTTATATAATAGTGGACATATATGATATAACAGGTCAGTTAATATCTACACTTTACAACAATAATCAGACTCAAGGATGGCATTCAGTAATATGGAGTGGAACTAATCAATATGGTGAACAAGTTCCCGCCGGATTGTACTTTAGTAGGATAGCAACTGATAATGAGTTTAAAACTACTAAGTTAATGTTGTTGAAGTAATACAATTCCAAATACCAAATTTTGAGGGCTCCAATGGAGCCCTCTTTTTGTCATTATTGCATTCTAGAATGTACGTTTTTAGTAGAAAGTTATTTGTTTTTCAATCCATAAAATTTTATTAATTTGAAAAATGAATAGTAACGATATACGCCAATCTTTTATCAAATATTTCAAAGATAAAAATCATTCAGCAGTACGAAGTTCATCTGTTGCACCATTGGATGACCCAACACTTTTATTCACAAATGCCGGAATGAATCAGTTCAAATCAATCTTTTTAAATGAGCTAGAACCAAAAAATAATCGGGTAGTAAACAGTCAAAAATGTATCCGTGTTAGTGGAAAACATAATGATCTTGAAGAAGTTGGAGTAGATACGTTTCATCATACATTTTTTGAAATGTTGGGTAATTGGTCATTCGGTGACTATTATAAAACGGAAGCAATAAAATGGGCGTGGGAACTATTAACTCAAGTTTGGAAATTGGATAAAGACCGTTTATGGGCAACGGTCTATGAAGACGATGATGAAGCATTTGAATTATGGAAATCGGAAACCGATATCGCCCATGATAGAATATTACGGTTTGGTAAAAAGGAAAACTTTTGGGAAATGGGTGAAACCGGTCCATGTGGTCCGTGTTCTGAAATTCACTATTACATTGGAAAAGATATATCTCAGCAATCCGCAAAAGGCGTAAATGTAACTGATGAATATTGGGAATTATGGAATTTGGTATTTATACAGTTTAATCGTGATGAGTCCGGTAAGCTGTCTGATCTTCCTAAAAAACAAATTGATACCGGTGCAGGCTTAGAAAGAATTGTTTCTGTTATGCAAGGTAAAGTTAGTAATTACGAAACTGATCTTTTTCAACCACTAATTAAGCATATTGAGAAAATAGTTGGCGTAAATAGTGAAAATAATTTAGTTCCGTATCAAGTTATTGCTGATCATGTTAGAATGCTGACTTTTTCCATCGCCGATGGTGTGATGCCATCCAATGAAGGACGTGGATATATAGTCCGTAGAATATTACGTCGTGCTTCAAGATTTGGGCGAATTCTTAATCAAACTGAACCGTTCATATATAAATTAGTTGATACCGTTGGTGATATGCTTGGTTCTGAATATCCTGAGATAATTGATAAGAAAGCACATATAATAAATGTAATTAAAGCCGAAGAAAAATCATTTAATAAAACTTTGGATCGCGGATTAAATCATTTTGATAAGGTAGCTTATAGTCTGAATAGTAAAGTGATTTCCGGAAAAGATGCTTTTCGATTGTACGATACATACGGATTTCCATTGGATCTAACACAATTAATAGCACGTGAAAGAGAGTTGTCGGTCGATGAAGATGGTTTCCAAAAAGAAATGGAACTACAAAAAAAACGCGCAAAAGAATCTGGAAAATTCAAGCAACAGTCTTTTAAGTTAGATTGGAATATTATAAAAGAAGGTAAAGACTCAGAATTTCTTGGGTATGATTCCACAGAATCAGAGTCAGAAATTATACGTTGGGCTAATATTGATGATGGTGTTGCTTTAGTATTGAATAAAACACCTTTTTATGCTGAATCAGGTGGGCAGATCAATGATATAGGTATTATAACGAACAGTAATAATGGAATTGATCTAACTGTTAAAGATGTCCAGAAAGATAATGAAAGATTTATACATTATTGTACTGGTCATTTTGCGATATTTAAAAATTCAAATCCCGTACATTGTGAAATTGATATTGATCGTCGAAATGCAATAAAAAGGAATCACACAGCAACACATTTATTGCATGCAGCATTGAAAGAAGTATTAGGCGAACATATACATCAAGCGGGTTCTTCAGTTGGACCGGATAATTTTAGATTTGATCTTACACATTTTGAAAAAATTACTAAACAAGAACTTGTTCAAGTTGAGACAATCGTCAATAATGAGATCATTAAAAACACTGAAGTAATTCCCTCGATTAAATCATTTGATGATGCAAAAAATGAGGGTGCTGAAGCCTTATTTGGTGAAAAATATGGAGATGAAGTGCGGGTGCTAACAATTGGCAAATTCTCCAAAGAATTATGCGGTGGTACACATGTGAACCGAACAGGTGATATTGGTTTATTAAAGATTGTTGAGGAAACTTCTCTTGCTGCAGGAGTTAGAAGAATTGTTGCTATTACAGGTAAGGAAGCAATTCAATACATCCAAAAACAAAATGATATTATAACAAGTTTGCAAGATGTCCTTCGTACATCACAAGATGATTTGGTGGAGAGAGCCGGTAAAGTTGTAATAGAACAGAAAAAGCTAATTAAAATGATTGAGAAGGGTTTAAAGGAATCAAGTGTAGTAAAAGATTTATATCAAAAATCCATTACAACAAAAATTGGTGAAGTCAAATATATCATTAGTGAAGCAAATGCAAAAAATATAAATGAATTAAAGACCCTAGGCGATCAATTTATTCAGAAAGAACATTCCTTGATACGAGTCCTTGGTATAAAAGGAGAAAAAAAGCCGACAATTATAGTATTAGTTACTCAAGACCTCGTAAAAAATGGTATTCATGCTGGCGATTTGGCACGCGCTATTGGAGCTGAATTTGGAACCGGAGGCGGAGGTAAACCACATATGGCTACAACAGGTGCTCAAAATAATGATCAATTAGGTAACTTATTAAATCAAGCTAAATCTCACATACAACTAGTCTTAACCACATTAAAATAAATGCAGTTTAAACAATATGATACAATATATTTTGTTTATCTTGAAAAAGGTGAGTCTGTAGTAATCGAATTAACTGATTTTTGCAAAGAACACAAAATATTTAATGGATATATTTCCGGTATTGGTGCAATGAACAATATAGAGATAGGTTCATATGACACTAGTAGAAAAGAATATATAAAAAAAATATTCAAAGACGATCACGAGTTAATCACCACTCAAGGGAATATCATGTTATTGAATGACGAGCCGCTCATTCATGCCCACATAACAATCGGGAATCATAATATGGAAATATATGGTGGACATTTATTCAGCATGGATGTCGCTGTAGTGGGAGAATTTATAATTCATAAAATTGATGGCAACTTGAAACGTACGTTTAATGATGAAATCGGCTTGGCAACTTGGGATCTAACCAATAAAGAATAAGGCAATATGAAGAGAGAAATTATATCTACTGACAACGCGCCAGGAGCGATTGGATATTATAGTCAAGCGATTGTGTCCAATGGATTAGTATATACTGCCGGACAAATTCCGCTTGATCCAAAAACAGGTGAAGTAATTTCGATTGATTTTACCGAACAAGTAAATCAGACATTAAATAATGTTGAATCTGTATTAAAAGCTGCCGGAACCGGTTTAAGTAAATCAATTAAGCTAACAGTATTTATAACAGATTTATCAAATTATCCTGAACTGAATTCTGTATTTAAGGAAAAGTTTGATGGCGTTGCTCCACCTGCACGTTCAGTAGTTGAAGTATCAGCATTGCCAAAAGATGTAATGATTGAAATCGATTGTATCGCAACATTATAATTAGGAGGAAATATGCCAAAGAAAAAAAGATATATGTTAATTGTTAATCCGGAAGCGGGTAGTGGCAAAACAATGAAAGTATTACCTCAAATTGAAAATATCCTTCGGACAAAAAAAGTTGAGTACGAATTTCATTTTACACAAGAACCGAGGCATGCAACAGACTTGGTAAAAGAGATTGGTTCCAAATTTGATGTTATTGTTTCTGTTGGCGGTGATGGAACTATTAATGAAGTGATTAACGGATTACCCGATTTTAAGATACCATTTGGAATGATCCCGATTGGAACCGGAAATGATTTTGCAAGAAGTTGCAGTATTCCATACAATTCGATCGAAGAAGCAATTCAAATATTGATGAATCATGATGTGAAAAACATTGATGTAGGTGAAGTTAATGGTAGGAAATTTGTAAATGTTCTTGGTATGGGTTTTGAAGGACAAGCAAATTGGAATGGGCGGAAAATTGATTTTATAAAAGGTGCATTTAGATATATTTTAGCAATTGTATATACGCTAATTGCATATAAAAGAATTCCTATGAAATTGACATTAGATAAGAAAGTACTTGATGATGATATATATCTTGTAAGTATTGGAAATGGTTGGAATGTCGGAGGTGGATTACAACTTACTCCAAAAGCAAAATTGGACGATGGTGTATTTGATATTTGCTATGTAAAAGATATATCACGCTGGAGAGTTGTAACTAAATTTGCAAAACTCTCAAACGGTACAATAACTGATCTGGATGAAATCGAGATGTTTCAAGCAAAACGTATAAAAGTTGAAAGTACTGTGGTAATTCCGATTCATTTTGATGGTGAAATATTTGAAGAAAAATCCAAAATATTTGATATCAAAATCCATCCTAATGCACAACCAATCATCGGTAATTGGGCAGGAGATAAGCGCTTTGATTCCTAGGGTTCTTTTAATTATTGTTATAATTATCTCTTTTTCATTTGGGCAGGAAATAGATTCAACTAGGATCAAAACCCCAAAACAAGCTGCATTATGGAGTATAATACCTGGTGGAGGGCAACTTTACAATGGTAAATATCTGAAAGCGGGTATAATCATTACTTTAGAATCTTTAGCAATTTGGCAATCGATAGAGAATGGTCAAAATTATAAAATTGATAAATCAAATGATATCTATCTTACAGATAGAAATAAATATGCTTGGTGGGCATTCTTCGTACATATTTTTGGAATGTTAGATGCAGTTGTAGACCGCCATTTGGAACCTTTTGATCCTATAATGGAAGATGAATCATCAGAAGAATTAACTATAGATAAGGAGATACCACCGAATGGCGAATAGAGAACATTGGGGATCAAAGTTTGGATTTGTTTTAGCTGCTTCCGGTTCTGCTATTGGACTTGGCAATATTTGGAAATTTCCATATATAGCGGGAGAAAACGGTGGTGCTGCTTTTATATTCATTTACCTAATTTGCATAGCAATAGTTGGTTTACCCGTCGTGGTAGCGGAAATATTGATGGGAAGAACAACACAACGGAATCCGGTTGGCGCATTTAGAAAATTAAGCGGTAGCAAATTCTGGATTACAATTGGCGGATTGGGTGTGTTGGCGGGCTTTATAATTCTATCTTTTTATACTGTTATCGCGGGTTGGTCAATGGGATATATGATTGAAGCATTGCAAGGAAATTTTAGCCAGCTTGTAACCGCGACACAGGCAAATGATCATTTTAACTCATTAGTCGGTGATCCAACTTGGATGATAGGGTTTTATACTATCTTTTTTGTATTTACAATGGCGGTAGTCTTTTTGGGTGTTAAAGATGGTATCGAAAAAGGTAGTAAAATCATGATGCCTATTTTAGTTATCATATTAATTATTTTAATGATTAAAGGGATTTCTTTAAAAGGTTCAGAGGCGGGTTTAACATTTTTATTGAAACCGGATTGGAGTAAAATTACCGGACAATCGGTACTAATAGCACTCGGCCACGCATTCTTTACTCTAAGCCTTGGAATGGGTGCATTAATGACTTATGGTAGTTATTTGAATAAAAAGACCAATGTTCCGAATGCAGCTGTGCAAATAGTATTTCTAGATACATTAATTGCCCTTATGGCGGGAGTAGCAATATTTACCGCAGTTTTTGCAACAGGACAAGATCCTGCAGGTGGTCCTGGTTTAATTTTTAATACACTAACTGTTGTTTTTGGGGGGATGACGGGTGGCTATATTTTTGGGTTGTTGTTCTTTGTACTTCTGACAGTAGCGGCTTTAACATCTTCTATATCATTGTTAGAGGTCACGGTTGCTTATTTTGTGGATGAAAGAAAATGGAGTAGACATAAAGCTGTGATTACGATTGGTTCGTTAATATTTTTATTTGGTCTTCCAAGCGCTTTGTCGTTTAATTTAATGGCTAATGTTACATTTAATGGAATGACATTTTTTGATATTGTAGATTTTATTGCATCAAATGTTTTACTTCCCGTTGGTGGATTTTTTATCGCAATATTTGTAGCATGGATTTGGGGGTTTGATAAAGCAATGATAGAATTAAAACAAGGTGCTGCAAATATATTTAAGGATCGTCCATGGTTAGTTTCTACTTTCAAAATATTCTTAAAATATATTGCTCCTGTAATGATTTTTATAGTCTTTTTACATTCAATTGGTTTATTAGAAAGTGCGATTGAACAATTAATAAATTATTGGATCATTATTGTGTTGGGTGTCGTAATACTTGCTATAATGATTTCAAGAAATAGGAAGAAAAATTAATGTTATTAGCAAGATATGCTCCCGTTGGTTCTCAACGATATAAAAAGTTAGCGCAAACAGTAAAATTATTTGATAAAGTTATTGAGAGGTTGCCTGCTCAACTGTTTGGGATTTGGTCGATATTCGTAGCAGGAATGGCAGCCGGAAAAGCCCAAGCTGATAGATTTTATTTTTGGGATTGGAATGATTGGTTGATTGGTGTGATTGGGATTTTTGTAATTACTTTAATATTTACTCTAATAAAAAATAAGTTGAAGATTAGTGAATTAGATGAGATAGATTGGATGAAAAATTCTAAGGATCGGATATTTTATTTGTTAATTGGAATTATTTTATTTTTAGTTGGATGGTTTTCAACTAATCAGTCAATTCCTAATAGCATAAGCAATTTTGCGATTAGCTATTGGATTTATTTGGGTGTTGTTTTGGTCCCTTATCATATCAAAACAGAAAATGATATAATTTATGATTTAAAAGCAAAATTAATTCACATTACTGTGGCAATTATATTATTAGTTGGTGGTATTTGGTTTGGATTCATAAATGATGACCCTGTTATAGCAACAGCATCAATTGTGTCACTTCCATTTTTCATCGTACTATTATTTGGCAAACATATACGTCATTTGGAACGAGCCAAATTCTATCCGATATTTATTTTTTCCATGTTCGTTGTCTCACGCGAAGGGTGGTTTTTAATTCCATTGCTATTCCTCTTTTTCATATTACGCAGTTATAATTATTTACGTTATCAAAAGGTTTTTCCCACGTTTGGTGTAACCGATGATCAGAGTTGACAAGGATGAGTGTGATTTTTGTGGTGCTTGTGTAGCGGTTTGTCCTGTTGATTGTATCGAATTATTCGAAAAAGATATCGATATTAATTCTCAAAAATGCACGGAATGCAAATTGTGTATCTATGTTTGTCCAATCGAAGTAATAATTTATGTGGAACGCGCAACAGTATGATATTATTGTAGTCGGTGCTGGACCTGTTGGTTCTACATTCGCTAGAATTGTGGCGAGTAAGGGACTCTCTGTTTTGATATTAGAAAGAAAAAGTCGAATCGGTATTCCTGTAAGGTGTGGTGAAGGAATAATGGATTCTGATTTACGCTTATTCTATGAACCACGTTCTGAATGGATATCGACTACTGTTAATAAATTTTGTTTTGTTGCACCAAATGGAAGCAGCACAACTTTTAAATTTAAAGGAAAAGGTTATATCCTAAACCGTAAAGTTTTTGATTATGATCTGTCAAAATTAGCAACGGATAAAGGTGCTACAGTTATTACAAATGCCAATGTGAATGGCCTATTATTTGAAAATGATAAAGTTATTGGTGTGAGAGGGATTAGTGATAATGAGCCATTTGAGATACATGCAAAATTAGTGATTGGTGCTGATGGCATAGAAAGTCGGATTGGACAAATGGCGGGCATAAATACTAAATTAAATTTAAACGATATTGGATCGGGATATCAAAAAACAATATCAGGTATTGATGTAGATAGAAATGTTTGTTCGTTTCATGTTTCAAATAAATTAACTCCAGGAGGGTATATTTGGATTTTTCCTAAAGGCAATGATACAGCAAATGTTGGAATAGGTATTTCAGGAGTCAGTTCAGCTAAGGGTGAATCCGCAAAAAAAAGATTGAATGATTTCATAGAATCAAAATATTCAAATCATAAAGTAGAATCAATTGCGGTAGGTGGGATCCCTATTTCTAAACCAATTAAGCAAATGGTAACAGACCGTGTAATGTTGATAGGCGATGCAGCAAGAACTGTAAATCCATTGTCTGGTGGTGGAATAATTTTAGGAATGAAAAGTGCAGTTAAAGCAGCAAATGTGGCTGTAAAGGCACTGAAAAATAATGTAGAACCTTCCAAAACAAATTTAATGGAATATCAAAATTTGTGGATGAAAAATGAAGGTAAACAAATTAATAGGATATATAATATAAAAAAGGTAGTGGATAAATTGAATGATAAGGATTTAAACAGTATTGTTGAAAAAGTTAATAAGGTGCCCATTGAAAAAAGAAGTATGTATAGATTTTTTAGTGCAAGCATTCCACAAAAACCCTCAATGTTGATTGAGGTTGCTAAAGTTTTTGTAGGTTATTAATGACTATTAATAGTTTATTAAAAAAAATAGATCTATCTGATTTTATATCACTAGATTTTGAAACGACCGGAGTTGATTCGGTTAATGATAGAATAATTGAAGTAGCAGCGATACGATTTACCGATGGGAAAGCATCCGAAAAATTTGTAAAGTTAGTTAATCCAGGTCGTCCAATACCGGATTTCATCACAAATATCACGAATATCTCTAATGCAATGGTGAAAGACGCGCCTTTGGAAGAAGATATCGTGAATGGATTGCTCAAGTTTATTGGTAATTCACCAATTGTCGCACATAACACTCCATTTGATATAGCCTTTCTACAAGAATTAGCAAAACGTTATAATAAAAAGTTTGCCGAACCTGATTTATATGATTCGCTACCACTTGCACGTACATTTTTATATCATTTACCAGCTTTTAATTTAGGCGTTGTATCTGAATATTACGGATTATCCGCAGAGGGATCACACCGTGCTGAAAAAGATACTGAAAATTGTGGTATGGTTTTTTTAAATTTAATTGAAGAAGCTGCAAGTTATCCATTGCACGTTATATCTAAAATTCTAACACTTTTAAAAAGTACTGAGTTGCATAATAAGGCGTTATTCGTAAATATTGCTAATGAGTTAACTAAATCCGGTGAAATAAAAAAAGGATTAACAAAATCTAAAGAGAAACATTCAATTTTTGATAACATATATGTGCATAACGGTGAAAAATCGATTAATCATGTTAAAGCAGAAGAAGTACTTGGAGAAGATGGGATATTAAGTAATGTATTAGAAGGCTATGAAAATCGATCACAACAAATAGAATATTCAGATTTTGTGGATGATGTTATTAACGGAGAAGATAAGATCGGCGTAGTAGAGGCAGGGACAGGTCTTGGTAAGTCTTTTGCATATTTATTCCCCGCTTTAAAGCGAACTGAACAATTTGTAGATAATGGTCCTGTTGTTATATCTTGTCACACAAAAAATTTGCAAGATCAATTGTTTTATAAGGATCTACCAATCATAGCAGAAGCTTTAGATATTCCTGTAAAAGCAGTAAAATTGAAAGGAAGAAATAATTATATTTGCTTAACGCGACTAAATTGGTTAATTGCTGATTCCGCTAGAACACTAAGTGAAAGAGAAATTGAAAAGATATTACCATTATTGGTTTGGCTAGAATGGACAAATACTGGTGACCTGTCAGAATGTAACGGATTTTGGAATTCACGTCCCGGGAAAATTGCCTTTTTAGTCCAGAGCGAGTCAGGTTTTTGCACTACCAAATTATGTGCACGTAATAACGGATGTTTCTTTGGACGAGTAAGACGCGATTTATATGAAGTTTCAATTATTATTGTAAATCATGCCTTATTATTGTCAGAAATTACAATGCCGGGTTTCTTACCGATGTTTAATACTGTTATCATTGATGAAGCACACAATTTAGTTCCAGTGGCTTATAAACAGCTGAGTCATGAAATGGATCAACTTGGTTATGTTTCTTATCTGCAAAGTGTTGATCCAAAATATAAAGGTAACCAACGTTGGAATAACGTTTTAAGTGCCGTAGGTGGTTTGCATCCAAAATTTATCGCTTTACAAAAAGCGATGAGTGAAGAGGTTGTATTTACTATTGAAGCGCTGAGAGCATTTTTTGAAAAATATGGCAACGATGTAAGTGCAGAATTCAATAAAGATTCCATTTATACGCAAAAACTAATAATTAACAAAATTGAAGAAGAGTATATATCAGCATCGGATGAGCTTGAACAATTAGTGGACACATTAAAAAGATTACAGATTACAGTAGAAAAAACTGCAAACACATTGTTAGAAAAAGATCCTGAACGTAAGGATTATGATGAATTACATCAAGTATTAGCTCAACATAAAGATATATTAAATGGACTTATAAATAATGTAATATTGTTGACTTCTGAGCAGAATCCAGAAAATATATATTGGAAAGAAGGAGACTTTAAGGAACGAAAATTTAATAAAGAATTGATATTGTCATTACATGCATCGCCTGTAGATGTATCAGAAAAATTAAGTTCGTTATTTTTTAAGAATATTCCTCATTGTGTTTTGACTTCTGCCACACTTCGTGTCAATAGTGGATTTGATTATTATTTCCGTCGTACCGGACTCGATAGGATAATTGATAAATCAGTAACGACAGATTATTTCCCAAGTCCTTTCTATTATGAAGATCAAGTTACATATTTACAGTATGGGAATCGTAAAAGTATATCAACTGATTCAGTTTCAATTGCCAAAATAATAGAATTGATAAATCAAAAATATAATCAGCGAATTATGGTACTTTTCACTGCACGGAAAACCTTAACTGGTGTGTATAATGAATTAAAAAATAGTTCAGTCGGAAGAGATATTCCTATTTTTGCACAAATATTCAATTCCTCAAGGCAGTCGTTAATAGATGGTATGAAGAGAACTCCAAATGGTGTATTATTAGGGACTTCTGCATTTTGGGAAGGCGTTGATCTTCCTGGTGACCTATTACAAATTCTCATCATAACAAAGCTTCCATTTGATGTACCAACAGAGCCAACAATTAAAGCATATTCTGAAATGCTTGAGATGTCAGGGGGCAATTCATTCATTAATTTTGCAGTCCCCGAATCTGTAATTCGATTTAGACAAGGATTTGGAAGGTTAATCCGTACTATGACTGATGAAGGTATTTTTATAGTATTAGATGATAGGATCGTCACAAAACGCTACGGAACAAATTTCAGTGAAGCAATTCCGGTTCAAATGCAAGTATTCACTGATATAAATGAATTGGAATAAATAATACTATTTTTTTCCATTTCCTAAGTTGTGTAGTAATAGATTAATATCATAAATTTATCTATGTCAACCGTACATGTTGAGCACAAAAAGTATTGTGTTGAGGATTTAAAACAATTCTTAGACCATCCTGTGCGAGTTAAGCTTTCCCCGCAAGCCAAAAAGTCCATTAATGATTCCTATCGTATATTTACTGATTTACAAAAGAGGAATGTAAAAATTTATGGTGTGAATACTGGATTTGGTAAACTAAGTCAGGTTTCAATTGATGCAAAAGATCAGATACAATTGCAATTGAATCTGATTCGAAGCCACGCTGCTGGAATTGGTAAACCCATAGATTTTGGATTAGTTCGTATAATAATGTTTCTAAAATTATTGACTTATTCAAAAGGTGTAAGTGGTATTCGTAAAGCAGTAGCTGACCAATTAATTGAATTTTTAAATCATGATATATTACCGGTAATTCCGCGCAAAGGTTCTGTCGGAGCCAGTGGTGATCTTGCTCCTATGGCCCATATGGCATTAGCATTGATTGGTGAGGGGGAAGTACATTCTCGTGATCGAATTATTCCAAGTATGCTTGCATTAAAAGAGATCGGATTGGAACCGCTGAAGTTATATCCAAAAGAGGGATTGAGTTTGATCAATGGAACTCAAGTATCCACAGCATTCGCTGTAAAAGCGATAAGTATTGCCCAAAACTTATTTCTTACTGCTGATATTATTGGAGCACTGTCCGTAGAAGCAAGTTTGTCATCTCGAAATGTATTTAAAGCAAGTATTCACAAATTAAAGGATCATAAAGGGCAACAATTGGTAGCTAAAAATATTTGGAATTTGCTAAAAGACAGCAAAATAGTTGCCTCGCATAATAATTGTGAAAGAGTTCAAGATCCCTATAGTATTCGCTGTATCCCGCAGATACATGGAGCTAGCAGAGAATCATTTCAATATTCGAAACAAACAATTGAAAATGAGATTAATAGCGTTAGCGACAATCCGTTAATATTATCAGATGGTTCAGTGCATGGCTCGGGTCATTTTCATGCTGAATTTGTTGCTCAAGCAATGGATAATTTAGCAATTGGAATGAGTGAGATTGGAGCTACATCAGAAAGACGGATAAATTATTTTATGAAAGGAATTGAACCATCAATTCCTCCTTTTGTTGTTAGCAAGCCCGGCATTGAATCAGGATGTATGATAGTTCATGTTACCGCCGCAGCCTTGGCTTCAGAAAATAAAACATTAGCGCATCCAGCAAGTATAGATTCGATTTCAACATCAGCCGGACAGGAAGATACTGTCAGTATGGCACCATGGGCAGGTAGAAAAGCATTAAGAATTATTGAAAATGTGGCTTATATCTTAGCTGCGGAATTATTAGTTGCAGCTCGAGCAACGATTTTATTCCATAAAAAATTAAAACCCGGTATTGGCACTAAACCTGTAATAAATCTCCTAAAAAGACATATCAATATGCAGCAAGGTGATCATCCATATAATAAAGATATAGAAGTAATCGCTGAATTAATTCGTTCTGGTAAAATTGTAAAATCCGTAATAAATAAGGTATCAATAAGATAGTTTCTTATGATTAATCGTCCTCCATTTAAATACTCGTTAACTTTTGATGATGTCTTGCTTGTACCACAGAAATCATCAATACTTCCTCGAGATGTTGATCTCTCTACAAAATTAACAAAATCAATTACGTTAAATATACCAATATTAAGCGCAGCAATGGATACTGTAACAGAATCGGCAATGGCAATCGCATTAGCGCGTGCCGGCGGAATGGGAGTCATTCATAAAAATTTAAGTATAGCAAACCAAGTAGAAATGGTAGATATCGTTAAGCGATCGGAAAGCGGGATGATTATGAATCCAATCACGTTAGATATGGAAAAAACAATTGGTGAAGCAAAAGTATTAATGACAAAATATAAAATTAGCGGATTACCCGTTGTCGACGGCAAACAACTAAAAGGAATATTAACGAATCGAGACATCCGATTTGAAAGAGATCTTTCATTGTCAATTATTGAGCGGATGACATCTGAAAACTTAATCACAGTTCCAATTGGAACAACTTTGGATAAAGCCAAAGAAATATTACAAAAACACCGAATTGAAAAATTATTGGTAGTAGATAAAAATGGCGAATTAGTTGGACTAATAACTGTAAAAGATATTCAAAAAAAGGAAGAATTTCCTAACTCGTGTAAAGATAATAGTGGAAGATTACGGGTTACAGCTGCTGTTGGAGTTGGTAAGGACGCGATTGAACGTGCAGAAGCCCTAAGTTTAGCGCAAGTTGACGCCATCGTTATTGATACAGCTCACGGTCATTCAAAAGGTGTGTTAAAAACTGTAAAAACAATTAAATCTAAGATTGGAGATACAGCATTAATTGCAGGGAATGTAGCGACATCTGACGGTACTAAAGCATTAATTGATAGTGGTGTAGATACCGTAAAAATTGGTATTGGAGCAGGTGCAAGTTGCACCACAAGAATCATTGCCGGAGTTGGTGTTCCACAACTTACAGCAATTATTGACGGTGTTGATGAAGCTCGAAAACACGACATCCCAGTAATTGCAGATGGTGGTATTCGATATAGTGGTGACGTTGCAAAAGCGTTAGCAGTAGGTGCTGATGTTGTAATGCTTGGTAGTGTGTTAGCCGGAATGGAGGAGAGTCCGGGTGAAACAATTTTATACGAAGGTAGGCAATACAAAACATATCGTGGAATGGGTTCGTTAGGTGCAATGAGTCATGGTAGTGGTGATAGATATTTTCAAGAAGGAACGGAAGCCACCAAGTTAGTTCCAGAGGGAATTGAAGGGATGGTTCCTTACCGTGGTGCTGTCAGCAATGCCATTCATCAATTATTAGGTGGTGTTAAATCCTCGATGGGGTATTGCGGTGTAAAGACTGTTAAGGAATTCGGAAAGAATTCAAAATTTGTACAAATATCAGCAGCCGGAATTAAAGAAAGCCATCCACATGAAGTACGTATAGTTAAAGAATCACCTAATTATCAAGTTTCAGATAATTAGAGCCTTTCCTTTGTGCTAATAGAATAGCATCCAAAACGAATTAATTTCAAAAGAGAATTAACACTAGTTCAGAAATCAGGAATATATATATTCCTGAAGTAGGAATTTTTGATGTAGTTTGAAAAATAAATTGTTTTACTTATTTGCTTTGTACAATCAAAAGTAATAAATACTATAAATCACCTTAAGATATGTAACAAATTCTTATGGATCAGGCTAGAGTCTACACTATTATTGAAATTCTTAGAAAAACCATACTTGTCAATGAATTACATTCAAAATAGCTATTAATTTTAGATGATTATCTATAATTTTAAAAAGACTTGGGGTGCTGTTTAATGACAATTTGAACGGCTGAGAAAATACCCTTAGAACCTGATATGGTTAATACCAGCGAAGGGAGGAAAAAATGTTAAAAAAATTCTTTTTAATTATAGCCTTTTTAGGTTTAATTAATTCCGTATTTAGTAAATCTTTTATAGTCAGCGGTCATGTTTATGACAGTATTAGTAATAAGCCAGTAATTGGCGGAAATATTATTATTGGTAATATCGGTACAATTACTGATGAATTTGGTGGGTTTAGTATTAATATAATTAATCAATCGAGTATTAAAATTGTAATGATTGGTTATGAATCTCAGACTGTCGACTTTACAACTGATAAAATTGAAGTCTATCTTGAGCCAATTACATTAAAAGGTATTCCGATAGAAGTAGTGGCTACAAGAGTTATTCCGGGAGTTACTCCCGTAGCCTATTCAAACTTAACTGCTAGGGATATTGCAGCACATTATTCTGTCGAAGATGTTCCAATGGTTTTAAGTTCTGAACCAGGGATTCATGCTTATAGTGAGTCCGGTAATGGTACTGGTTATTCTTACGTTTCCATACGTGGATTTGATCAAAGCCGCATAGCCGTAATGCTAGATAATGTTCCTCTAAATGACAATGAAAGCCACCAGGTTTATTGGGTAGACCATGGAGATATATTAACTGATGCGTCCGATGTTGAAATACAAAGAGGAATAGGTAATAGTTTATACGGAGCATCTGCTTTTGGTGGCTCAATTAATATTCAAACTAAGATAGCAAGTCCTTATGAAAGATTAACTGTCAATGGATTTAGGGGATCATTTAATACTTATAAAGGAAGCATTAAATATTCTTCCGGTGATAAGTTTGGAAAACATTGGAGTTTAACGTCGAGATTATCATCAATAAAATCGGATGGATACCGAGATGACTCCAATTCTAAACAAACTGCATTTAGCCTTGGAATTGAACATCGTTCTGACAAAATAACAAATCAATTCCGAGTTTTGTTGGGTAAGGAATTAAGTCAACTGCAATGGGATGGAATAGGTAAAGAAATGTTGTCTAATCGCGAATTGCGGACTGGGAAAATGGACTGGACGGTACCTTTTATTGATGATTTCTTCCAACAAATATACTCAATTAATACCCGTTTAAATCTTGGTCATCATGTTTCAATTCACAATGTTGCCTATGCAGTTTTAGGTTCAGGTTTTTATGAAGTTGAGCGGTTTGGTAATGATTATTACTCTTATAATTTAGATATTAATGATGAGTTGACGGATGAGGAAGAATTAGAATTAGAAGCAGATTTTCTACGGAGAAAATGGATTAAAAATGAATATTATGGCGTCGTTCCAACAATTACATTTAAATATAACAATTTAAGGACTGATTTTGGAATAGAGTCACGTATTTATACAGGAAAACACTTTGGTGAAGTGATGGATATTTATGATCCTGTACTTCGTGCAAAATTACCGGAAACGTATAGATATTATGAGTATCTCGGGGAGAAAAGTTCTCTCACTGCATTTGGTCATATTGTTTATAGTTTTCCTTTTGGATTGCACATTATTGGTGACATGCAAATGCAGAAACATGATTGGTCATTAAATCAAGAATCCATCGGGCACTTCAAAGGCCATAAATTAACTGCCTCGTGGGAGTTTATAAATCCGCGTTATGGATTTAGTTGGAACATTACTGATAATATATCAATTTTTGGAAATTATGGCACAGCTGAAAAGGAACCATCCGATGCTCAAATTATTGAAGCTGATTATGTATGGGCAGAACCTAAAGAGACAGCTTCTGAAAAAATAATTGATAACGAAGGTGGAATTAACATGCTATTTGACAATAAATATCTAAAAATCAATTTCTATCACATAGATTATCTTAATGAAATATTATCGGATATTTATGATTTTGCTGAAGGTGAATTTGATGTTAGATCGGCTGATAAAACCCGACATGAAGGAATAGAATTTGAAGGTGGGTGGGAATTGAGCCAATCTTTAGCAATAAGATTTAATGGTGCTTGGAGCCAAAACCGCTTTTTGGGTGGTGATAATGTTGGAAAGACACTCCCAAATTATCCTGAAAAATTAGCCAATGTTACGATCGATTTTTCACCGAAGAAATTATATGGTTTTATGCTCTATGGAAAATATGTTGGGAATCAGTATATCGACGACGTAAATACTCCCGATTTAGCTATTGATCCATACTTTTTATTTAACCTAAGTGGTTGGTTGCAAATTGATCAAGTACGTGTTACAGCTAGAGTAAACAACTTATTAGATACATTATATGCAACTTATGGTTATAATTATTATGGTGGCTATTATTGGCCCGGTGCGACGCGGAATATTAATGTAGCAGTTGAAGTTCAATTATAATAATCATAAATAAAAAATTATTTTATATATAATCGTATTGATTTTATGTAGAAATAATGCATTCATTAAAGTATAATTCTATAGAAAATGAACTGAGAAAATTACTTC
This sequence comes from uncultured bacterium, assembly GCA_964634215.1. Lineage (GTDB taxonomy): Bacteria > Fidelibacterota > Marinisomatia > Marinisomatales > JAHJCW01 > JAHJCW01. Next base: position 2,999 of record CAZWKR010000024.1, on the reverse strand, counting down.
TTTTTATTACTCAATTATTCTAATCCGGGCTCATATTCATAGACGTCTGCAAGCACGTTATCAGGACTAGCGCTACCAGGCCCCATCCCCCCAATTACATATAGCTTTCCATTTACTACACCAGTTGAAGGAACAGTGCTACCAACAGGCATGGGAGTTTTAGTTGACCACGAATCAGTAACAGGATCATATTCCTCTACTGTGTTGTAAGCTATTGTTCCAGGGTAGCCATTGCTACCTGCGATGGCATATATCTTTCCGTTTACCGTACCCTGGGAAAGCCCGCCACGAGCAGTTGGCATTGGAGATTTAGTTGTCCAGTTGTCCGTTGCAGGATCATATTCTTCTACAGTTGAAAGAGGTGAACTCCCTACAGTATTACCTCCGATGACATATATCTTTTCATTTACAACATTGCAAGACGGCATCCATCTTGGAGTAGGTATATTGGTGCCCCCTGCTGTCCATGTATCCGTTGATGGATTATATATTTCTATATTATTAATCAGTCTGTCTATTGGCCAACCAGTTGCACCTCCAACTACATAGATATTACCATCTAAAATTACAAGGGAATGACCCCACCGGGCGGTTGGTATTGGAGCTTTAGCTGTCCAGGTATTCGTTGCGGGATCGTATTCTTCTACAATGTCGTAAGTAATATTTGGTCTATTCCAACCTCCAATAGCGTAGATCTTCCCATTGACAGCACAGCCAGCATAATCGCCTCTTGGATATGGCATGCTGGATGTAGTTGTCTTAGCTGTCCAAGTGTTAGTTATAGGATCATATTCTTCTATAGTATTTGTATAATCTGTACCATTATGACCTCCTATGACATAAATCTTATTATTTACAGTTCCAGCAGCCGTAGCACCCCTTGCTGTAGGCATGTTAGACTTGCCAACCCATATGCTGTTGTCAAAAGAAATGGTAATTCCTTCATCTCCGCCATTTGAATCGATACTAATCGTTCCTGTATATTTTCTTGCTTCCATATTAAAGTTTACTGTAAAAACAATTGTATCATTATCAGTTGTAACATTGCCACTATTTTTAGATACATCTAACCAATTAGATCTCTCAGTAAATTCCCAAGATAGCTCTCCGTTACCGCTGTTTGATATTATTAGGACATCTGAATTTCTATTTTTTGTTAATTCAAAAAAAGTACGCTGAATGTTTAATTGCGGTTTATCAGATTCAGTGGGACTTTTACAAGTGATAAAGAAAGCCGATATTGTTATGATTAAAATTGCTACTATTAGCTTTATTGCTTTATTGACTATAGGACTCATTTAAGCCTCCTTGAATAGATTAAACCAGAAATAGGAATTGGTTTTGAAAAGATATTGCAGTCGGAAACTATCACTCCCATTGCATACCTCACCGTTTACTTTAATTATAGATTGACCGCTGACAGGATCTCAATATGGTGTAAAATACTATAATTCGTCGATATTATTAATATATAATACAGATAATACGGTCTTAATATCAATAAAAAACGGATTGTATTTAAAATTGTTTACAACTAAATATTGTGTGTGTTTTAAAGAGATCGTATATTTACGATATACGATAGGATAAATAATGGCATTTTCAAAAGCAAATGAGTTTAACAGCGAATTAAACGAACTAGCGCAATTCGCAAAAGCAATCGCCCATCCAGCGCGCATACAAATATTGGAACATTTAGCATTAAGAAATACCTGTTTTTGCGGTGATATAGTAAAAGAGTTGCCATTGTCGCAATCAACAGTATCACAGCATTTAAAGGCCTTAAAAGAAGCCGGTTTAATTACAGGTGAAGTAGAGGCACCGGCTATTTGTTACTGCATAAGTGCAGATAAGATGAAAAAAATATATAAGCAATTGAATGCATTATTCTCAAAAGTTTGTGATTTTTAATTGATAAGGATATTAAAATGGAAAATAGTAAAAATATTAAAGAGATCGTTAAAGAAAAATATGGTACAATAGCTAAGGATGTTAATAAGGAATCGGGTTGTGGATGCAGTTGCGGCGGCAGTACAAATAAAATTGTTGATTATACTATAATGTCTGACGATTATAGCAAGTTAGATGGTTATTCTAAAGATGCTGATCTTGGGTTGGGCTGTGGTTTGCCAACAGAATTTGCCGCATTAAGCAAAGGCGATGTTGTAGTCGATTTGGGAGCAGGAGCCGGTAACGATTTATTTGTAACAAGATCAATAGTAGGAGATACCGGAAAAGTAATCGGTGTCGACATGACAGAAGAAATGATCGATCTTGCCAATGAAAATAAACAGAAATTAGGGTTTTCAAATGTCGACTTTCGATTGGGTGAAATCGAAGATTTACCGGTTGATGAGGACACAACAGATGTTGTGATCAGTAATTGTGTTTTGAATCTTGTACCTGATAAGGAAAAAGCATTCTCAGAAATACATAGGATTTTGAAAAAAGGTGGTCATTTCTGTGTATCTGATATTGTTTTAGTTGGTAATCTACCGGAAGGATTAAAGAAATCTGCTGAAATGTATGCCGGTTGTGTTGCCGGAGCTTTGCAAAAGGATGACTACATCGGAATTATTAATAAAACCGGTTTTAAGAATGTGGAGATCAAAAAGACAAAAACAATTACAATTCCCGATGATATACTTATTAAGTATTTATCTGAAGAGCAATTGTCACAATATCGTGCTAGTGGGAGTGGAATATTCAGTATAACTGTAGTTGGATATAAATAATATAATGAAAAAACAGGCAGAAATATTTAATGAAATTGTAAATGAGAGAAGGTCGTACAGACTTTTTGACACTGAAATAGAAATGCCGAAAGATGTGGTTAAAAGAAGTTTGGAAAGAGCAATAAAGGCTCCGAATAGCAGCAATATGCAATTATGGGAGTTTTACCGTATAAAATCGAAAAAGACGATAGGTGAAGTTGCTAAAATATGCCTAAACCAAAGAGGAGCTAAGACTGCTTCTGAAATAATTGTTTTCGTTGCCAG
>CAZWKR010000023.1:2500-26478 GCA_964634215.1 uncultured bacterium | reverse complement strand
TTGCAATTCAATAATAGCCATTGCAAAATCACCCTGATCCAAATATAGTTGACCATCCATCATATGCTGTAATGCTTGGGTGTTTAACTGCCCTAACCCACTTGTGCTAGTATCGGAGTCATTTATTGCATGTTGAGAATTATTTTGCTGTATTGCTGGTGATTGTGTACAACTTAATAATAATAATGATAGATATATAACTATAACATTATATTTTCTATTTTTTTCGCGTCTGTCCAATTTGAATTATCCTGTCAATTAATTTATAATTTTAAATACTAAAAGTATTACCGCCATGTTTTTTTGCGTTGTACATAGCCCTATCAGCTGAATCAATAAGTTTTTGTACTTGGTCTGAATCTTTGGGGAATTCTGCCATTCCTACACTAACTGTAATCTTTACTCTTTGATCATTAAAAATAAAAATATTATTTGCAACATTGTTAACGATACGATCGGCAATTTGTTCAGTACTCTTTTTATCGGAATTGTAAATTGCAATAATGAATTCCTCTCCACCATATCGAGCTACAACATCAATATTTCTTACACTTGAAGATATTAATTCAGCTATCTTTTTTAAAGCAACGTTGCCTACCGGATGACCAAAAGTGTCGTTGATTCTTTTAAATTTATCAACATCAACTATAATTATTACTAAAGATTGTTCAGTTCGTAAAGCCCGATTTATTTCAACATCCAAGCGATTTAAGAAAGCTCGATAATTCAGTAATCCGGTGAGGTTATCATGTGTTGTATTTAAATACATCTTGTGGTATTCTGACTGCCATCTGAGTAAAACGTTTATTGTTTGTGCAATCATTTCAAGATAAAAAATGTTTATCGTAGAATATTTTTTTTCCTCAAATCTCTCTAATGCAATACATCCTGATACGTCTTGATTGATGCTAATTGGTACCGCAAGTACCGATAATACATTTTGTTTAGTTTTTTCATCTTTATAAAATCTATATCGCTTACCAAAATCTTTTTCAATATCTTTGGAATTAATAATATTTTTATCTTGTATCACATTTGCGAAAATCGATTTTTTAAGTGAGAAAACTTCATCCCTGCTTATATCAAGTGAATACCCATCAACATATTCGATTCGTGCATGTTCAATATCTTGATAGCTAGTCATAATTGTTAGTTTATCGTATTTAAATATTGATTGACAAATTTCTGTTACTTTCTCATAAATAACTGATTTACTTTCAGAAATATTTACAGTATTTCCTAATGAAGTGATTCTTTCCTGTATCGTATGATGTTTCTGAAGAGATTCGATATTATCAATCATTGACAATGCCAACGTAACTTGATTGGCAAATTGTCGGATAATGATTTGGTCGCTAGACTCAACTCTTCTAACATCGCTAACAAAAGCAAACAGACAACCGATTGAAGACTTATTATAATTAATTTTTGAACCTAACAAACAATTTGAATCATTAGTTTCAATATCCGAAAACAACTCAGTCCAATCTTCCTGAAATTCACTCGGCTTAACTAGTAAAGTTTGCTCTTCGCTAAAAATCTTACGGATTATCTTATTTTGCACATCAACCGAATTAGCAAAATATTCAAATGAAGTATCTTGCAAGGCAAAACTATTACTTTCAGGGTCTATAAGGTATATCGCAAACTTAAATGACGGTTTAATTGTCGTCAATTGTTCATCAATTAATTTTAAAGTTTTATTGAAGGCAATTCTGGGGTTCTCATTTAATTTGGAATTTGGTAATTCTAAAACAGGTCTTATTATTTTTTCTTTTCCCCGTTGTAAAAAACTCCATAATAAATATCCTAAAACAGTAAGAATTCCTGCTAAAAATAAATAGATAAATATTATCCCGAGTTCCATTTTATAATATAACAAAAAAAATAAAACGACAATTAAGATCAGTAACACAAAAATGTATTTAATATTTTTATTGATGAAATGCATTTTAGATATGAAAATCCCTGTTATTCAAACTTACGCAAACAACAGGGATTATCAAAGATAGATTGTCGAACTTACTGCGTTCTTACATAGTTAATTTTATCTTCAAATTGTGGGCTAATATGTTGCAAATCTTCCTCATTCACAGATGTATCTTCCTGCGCTTCAGCCATTGCTGATTCAACATTTACCGGCAATACCGGAGGGGAATTTACTGGAGCAGACATTACACTATTTTTTGTGATTTGCGGTGGAATTGTAATCGGATTGGCTGATCCGCTTGGCATCAATTCATAACCGACAAACACAATTGCTAATACTACAAGTGACATCATGCTAGCAGTTAGCGGTGTAAAACCGAAGATCATTGGTTTGCGCTTTTCCATTGATACTGGAATAATATCGCGTTGTTTAGCAACGCGTTGCTGCAATTTCACCATAAATTCATCGGAGGTTTTTACCGTCGGTAAATTCTTTAATTGTGATATTGTCGAGCGAACTGTTTCTACTAATTCTCTCGATTCGGGATGCTCCGCTAAAAACTGTTCAAATTCTTTCCGTTTAGCGATGCTTAAACTATTTTCTATATAATCTGATATATAACCTTCAAACTGATAACGATCCATCTATAGGCTATGCTCCTATTTATACTCCTTAAGTGCTTCTTGCAATTGCAATCTGGCACGATTGATTCTTGATTTCACCGTTCCCAGGGGGACACTAACGATATTACTAATTTCTTCGTAAGAAAGTTCCTGAATATCTCGTAAAATTATTACAGTTCTAAAATGTAGCGGCAATAATTGAATGGCTTCTTGTATTTTTTTCTCGGTGTATTCACCTTGAATATATTCTCCTGTTTCTAATTCCACCGATGGCAAATCATAATCCTTGTCATCCAATCCTAAAGTGCTTAAAGATGAAGTTTGTCTTCGTTTTCTTTTTCGTAATTCGGTCTTTGCAAGGTTCCCTGCTATTGTATAAACCCATGTAGAAAATTTGGCAACTTCTTTATAGTAATGTTTGTGTGTATAAACTTTAACTAAGGCGTCTTGGACAATATCTTCCGCTTGCTCCATATCACTTACAAAGCGATAGACAAATGTCATCAATCTATCACGATAACGTTTTACAAGTTCTGTATACGCATTTTCGTCGCCCTTTTGAAACCGAGCGATTAGTTCTTCGTCAGTAAATTTATGTTTATCATTCATTATTATCTAATAAATTGAAGAGGAATTTAGTCATTTCTGATTCATTAGAAACACTAGTAGTTTTGCTACTAACATCAATTTCACCAAGTAATTTCAATGCAAGTTCAATTTCATTTCTTGAATACTTCTTGGCAAATTGCGGCAGGTTTTTAACAATACTATTTGACAATGGTACGTAACCACTCCTCCCCGGGATACCACCATTAGGTAATTTTGTAAATAGTAATTCCTGGAAAAAAGTGGTGAGTGGATATATCAGGGTTAACATCGTTTCATTTTGTGTAATTAACGATAAACCAATTTTTAATGATTTTTTCAAATCCTTATTGCCCAAATATTTAAAAAATTCCCACCGTTGATGCTCCCTTTTCCATCCTGAGAATTGGCGTACTAAATCTTCGGTTAATTCCTGACCATCATCCAATAAAATGCTTATTTTATCAATCTCATTGGCGATATGTCCCACCGAATCACCCGCCATGTCTATTATCGTATTTAAAACTCCAGCACTTGCTTTTATCCCATGTTCTCTTAAAAAGTACTGCGCCCATTTTATCATATCATTTTCAAATGGAGAGCTTATATTTATTGCTGTAAAACGATTTGTTAGTTCTCTCACCATCGCAACATTCTTACCGAATTCTTCTAAAACTATGATCAAACAGTTTGATTGAATCGGATTATCACAATATGCTAATAATTCTATACGGCTTTGTCCGCTTATTTTTTGTGGAGAGAGTAAAATGAACATCTTTTTACTACTGAATAGATCCGTAGCAGTAATTCGTTCAATTATTTCCGGACCTTTCATATCATCCGGAATTAATAGTGTTTTATCTGATTTAGAATCTTGAAAAAATATGTTGCCAATTTTATCAGATAAAAATCGCTGTAAAAATTTATCTGTACCCTGGAGTATATAGATTGGCTCAATCACACCATTTTTTAACGTATTCATTAATTGTGCAATTGACTGATTCATTCTGGTTTTGATTTATCCAATAGACTGACTACTACAACAGCAATAAATGCAAAAACAAAGCTCACTAGTCTTTCAGTAACAGCAGTTTGTAAAACGGTAATATTAGCCCAAATAATAGTTGAAATTGCACCTGTTAAAATTCCTGCTACTACTCCACGCCTTGTTGTTCTTTTCCACCATAACGTCAGAATTAGGGCAGGTCCGAATGATGAACCAAGTCCGCTCCATGCGTAGCTTACAATTCCAAAAATCGTTTTACCGGTTAACTGAGAAATAATGGCAATTAAATATGCAAATACGCCAAATCCAATTGTCACAATTCTACTTAAACGAACCATTGATCTGTCATCGATTTTACGTTTTAAGAATCTATTATAAAAATCTACTGTAATTGCTGAAGTGGATACTAATAACTGACTGTCAGCGGTTGACATCATTGCCGCTACAGCACCGGAAATTAAAATTCCTGCTATCCATCCCGGGAGTAAATGCATCGCTAAATATGGCATTGCCTGCTCGACATCCGGGAAGAACCCACTACCGAACATCGCTAAAGCGATGATACCAATCAAGAATGCTCCTGTTATACCGGGGATTGCCCACGCCACAGCGATTTTCCGTGCTATTTTAATCTCATCGGCACTACGAATTGACATATATCTAATTATTAGATGAGGTTGCCCAAAGTATCCTAACCCCCAACTTAGGCCGCCTGCTATTAAAGAAACTGCTGCCCAACCAGATAGCCCACTTGTAAGTGATAAATGTGTCGCACTTGCGTTAATAACACTTTCTTTAATTGAGACGCCTGCTTCTTGTAACTCAATAAATCCTGTAATCGGTAAAATAACTAGTGTGCAAATCATTATAATACCTTGTACGAGGTCAGTCCAGGCAACAGCAAAAAAACCACCCATCAAAGTGTACAAAACAATAATAACTGCCCCAATGGTAATTCCGAAAATTTCATTTAATCCAAATATTGAATTAATGATTTTACCGGAAGCATGAAATTGAGCTGAAACATAGAAAGCAAAAAAGAAAGCTATTATAAAGGATGAAAATAATCTAATAATATTTGATTTATCTTGATATTTTCTATGTAAATATTGGGGAATAGTTAACGCATCATATTTAGCCGTTTCTTGTCTTAATCTATTTGCAATTATATACCACGATAAAATTATTCCGCTAGTTATTCCTACAACAGTCCAAATCTCACCCAATCCTATTAATATTGCTGCTCCAGGCAAAGCCATAAGCAACCAAGCAGATTCACCGGATGCCCTTTCTGAGAAGGCTACGACCCACGGTCCTAGCTTCCGACCCGCTAATAAATAATCTTCCTGTGTTTTATTAAATCGGAAAGTGGTAATACCAACACCAATAAGAATTACAAGGTAAACAATGAATACTATACCGGTTATAGTCATACTATACTAGCCAACTTATTAAACCTATTGCTATGCAGTAGGCTCCAAACCAGTGAAATTTTCCCGATTTTATTAGTCCGAGTAGCCACTTTAAAGAAATCCACCCAACTGATAAGGAACTTAAAAAACCTACAATTAGCACCGACCACGCCAGTCTAGTTTCACTTGATTCTGTTAGATCTAAACCAGTCAATAATCCTGCTCCAACAATTGCGGGAATCCCTAGTAGAAAAGAAAATTTTGCAGCCTTATCCGGTGCTATTCCAAGATATATACCTAAACTGATTGTCATACCTGACCGTGAAATACCAGGTATAATTGCCATCCCCTGTGCTACACCAATAAGTAATCCACGACCAATTGATATATCCTTCAGCTTTGTTTTAATAAATTTTGTGATCGACAAAATAAATCCAGTAATCATTAATGCTACCGCAACAACCTTAATATTTTCAAAAGCATCTGATAGAACATCTCTGAATAAAAATCCAATAACTACAGCCGGTATAGTTCCAATTACTATAGTCAAAATATATTTTTGTGTCGGTGCAGATTTTAGAGAAGTTATTAATTGCCAAATATCTGCCCAAAATACAATCAAGACGCTTACTAATGTTCCTAAATGAACAACAATTTCGAAGACATTCCCCGCTACTGAAATACCGAGTACTTTCTGCCCAATCACAAGATGACCGGAACTGCTGATTGGTAAAAACTCTGTTAGTCCTTGTATTATTCCTAAAATTGCTGCTTCAAAAATTGTCATATTTAATATCTATTATTTTAATTATTTCATTCACTCGATTGCCACCCCATCATCCCAATCATCCTACCTGCCTTATTACCATCTCTTCGAAAAGAATAATATTGATCTGAACAACATGTACACACCTTTACATCAAAAATATTTTCATTTTGAATATTTAGATTAATTAGCTTATCACTGACGACATCTTGCAGATTTAATTGCATCCTATCATCTTTGCCATTTGCCTGATATTTTTTTTCAAAATATTGTCCTACTTCCGGTCCCACTTCATAGCAGCATTGTCTAATTGATGGACCGAGTAACACTTTAATGTCAATCGGATTTGATCCCAAATTTTTCATCTGTTGAATACTATTTTTAACAATACCGGAAGTAACACCACGCCATCCGGCATGTATTAAACCAATATATTGTTTTTGTGCATCATAAACAAAAATTGGAATACAATCAGCAACCTGAATGGACAAAATGGAATCTTTACTATTTGTAATGATTCCATCGGTATCTATTAATATTCCTGCCTCAGTACAAATTGTCACATTGTTAGAATGAATTTGCTTAGGTATAATTAGTTTTCGATAATCTAATTTTAATATTTTAGCAAATTCTGCTCTATCATTGGTGGATGAATATGGGAAATTCTGATTTGTAAAACCGGCAATTAGTTGTTTACCAGAAAGAAAGGAGGAAAAATCAGACCACGTATTCTTGTACATTATTAAAATTGAAAATATTGATTAGGATCAACGTACTTTTCAAAATCAAATCCGTCGAATTGTATGATACTTAATGAAGAATTAACATTACCATTAGAAAAATTATATGTACCAAATAATCCATCAAAATCATCTAAATTTGTTAATATTTGCATTAAAGGTTCATTGGACTCATTCGCTTCAACTAATGATTTCACCAATAAATTGTAACAATCAATGGCTTGGTAAAAATGGCGACTATGTTTTACTTCAAAATTATAATTTAATAATTCGATTTGATAATCATTATAATTCGATATAACGAACATCCCTTCATAATGGGGTCCAATAATTTCTTTTCTCAAAACTTCCAAATCTGTCCAATTATCATTTCCAACAACAACAGCATCTAAATTGTATGCTGGAAATTGTGCACCTACGTAATCTAAATGTCCTTCATGAATTGGCATATAAATTACATCAAATGAATTGAGGATAACTTTTGATGAATCATCGGCGGTCATTACTTCTTCATCTAATAGATCCTCATCTAATATCTCCTCAGTAAATATAGAATCGATCATCGTGCCCATTAAATCTAATGAATCAGTTGTATCGGACAATGCCCAAGCATTGGTTCTGAGAGATTTAAATTGTCGTTCCAAATTTGTTGGAATACCAGAATACCATTCTATAATTTGGGGTGTTTTATCATAAGATTTTAATTTCTTTGTGAATGCCTCCACTAAACTCTTGCCAAATTTATCTGCTGGTGCAAGCACCGCAATATTTTCTGCTTCGAGTGTTTCCACAACAAACTGCCCAGCTATATTACCGCGAGTTGTTAAATTAGAATTCATTAAAAATATATTATCGGAAATTTCTGATAAACCATTGATAGTAGATGTCGGCAAAATCAATGGCACTCCGCTCTTTTCGGCGATACTTCCGGCAATGACTGAGTTATCTGTAGAAATTGGACCAATTGTAGAGACTACATTAGGGTTTTTATTTAAAACCTGGAAGGCCTCTAATGTAGTTAAAGCATTTCCTGCATTATCATAAACAATGAGAGATAATTCAATATCATTCGAAAAATTGTTTTCCTCGGCATATTTAAGTCCATCAAGAAATTCTTTTCCAATTTTTGCATCCTTGCCTGTAAGTGGCAATACCACACCAACATATGTACGACCTTTAGCATTGTTTTTTAATTTATTCTCAAGCTTCGAATAATACTCACGATTTATTTTTAATAGATCTTTTTTATTTATTTCAGATAATGAATTTGCAGCTTTTATTGATTGACCTGTTTGTATCTCAGTATGCACTTTAGCTAATAACAATATTTGTATTAAATCTTTGTCGATTTCAATTGATAACAATTCTTCCGGAATACTTGGAGAGATTCCCATTTGTAATGTTAGAAAAATTCTTTTTACGATATTTTTTTTATATTGCTTATTATCATTTTTTTTATATGATTTAAGATATGTTCGGAATGCTGCATTATACAATCCTTCAGCAATAAAAATATCACCCATGGTAATTAATACATCAGTACAATATTCACTATTTGGATGATCATGCAATAAAGATTGTCCAATTTCTTTGCTGGAACCATAATCATCCAAACGGTACTTTACTCTCATGGAAAGTAAGGCAATCTCTTCCTTAAAATATTCTCTTTCGGAAAAAGAAATCTTTTCTAGAATTTTATCTGCATTCTCATAATTACCAACATTATACTGCTTAACCGCAATTTTAAAAGTATAATTATTTTGTGAAAAATCATCCGTTCGCGATTGTCCGAGTAATGGAAAAGTGAGAAGGAAAATAACTAAATATTTACTAGGATTACTCAACTGTAACACTTTTTGCCAAATTACGAGGCTGGTCGACATTACATCCTCTTAATACTGCTAAGTTATAAGCAAGTAACTGTAATGGAATGGAAACAAGAATCGGAAATATATGAGCATGTGTACTTGGAACAACGATCAAATAATCAGATAATTTGTCTAATTCTATTGAATGCTTATCAGTAATTACAATTGTAATTCCTTTTCTAGATTTAACCTGTTCAATATTTGATAAAATCTTTTCATAAGTTTTATCATGAGGAGCAATAAATACCACTGGCATTTTGTCATCAATTAGTGCGATTGGTCCGTGTTTCATTTCGGCTGCAGGATAACCTTCGGCATGAATATAGGAAATCTCTTTTAATTTTAGAGCTCCCTCAAGTGCAACTGGATAATTTAATCCACGACCGAGATACAAATAATTATTTACGTTTTGAGTATCTCTTGCCACTATTTTTAATTGTTTGTCATCCGCAAGTACTTCTTTTATATACTCACCTAATTTGTTCATTGATCGCGTAATTTCTTGTCCCTGTGATTTTGACAATCTCTTTTTACTTCTCCCAAGCATTAACGCAAACATTGATAAGACTGTTACTTGAGCAGTAAATGCTTTAGTAGAAGCAACCCCTATCTCTGGCCCGGCGTGAGTGTAAACACCACAATCTGTTTCACGGGAAATGGAACTGCCAACTACATTGCATATTCCCATAGTTAGGGCACCTTTATCTCGAGCCTTTCGAATTGCTGCCAAGGTATCAGCAGTTTCTCCAGATTGACTAATCGCAATCACAACCGTATCTGGTCCAACTATCGTTTCACGATACCTGAATTCGGAAGCATATTCAACATGAACAGGAATGCCAGCAAATTCTTCAAGTAAATATTTTCCAATCATTCCTGCATGCCAAGATGTACCACAGGCTGTAATATAATATCTTCGCGCTGATTCGATTCTAGGTAGAAAATCCTGAATACCCCCCAGGAAGGCATCGCCATCCTCAACTCTTAAACGACCCCTCATAGTATCCACAACAGTACGTTCCTGCTCATGAATTTCCTTGAGCATATAATGTGGAAAATTTCCTTTTTCAATCTGTTCGACTGACCAATCCACTTTTGATATTTTCTTTGAAACTACCGTATTGTCAAAAATCTTTTTTATTGTTAAGTCACCATTCGAAATTATGGCCATTTCCCCTTCATCAAGATACATAACCTTTCTAGTGTATTCAATAATGGGTGCTGCGTCGCTTGCAACAAAATATTCATTTTCACCTATCCCGACAACGAGAGGACTTCCAAATCTTGCAGCAATTAATTTATCGGGTTCATCTTTGCTGACTAATACAATACCATATGCGCCAACCACTTTTTGCAATGCTGCTCTAACCGCATCTTCCAATGATAACCCGTTTTGATTATATATTGAGGATATCAGTTGAACGATGACCTCAGTATCAGTATCGCTTCTAAATTTTACACCTTCATTTACAAGAAATTCACGTAAAACTGAATGGTTTTCAATTATACCATTATGAATTAGGGCAATTGAATCTGATACATCCATATGGGGATGGGCATTTATGTCATTTGGAATTCCGTGTGTTGCCCACCGAGTGTGTGCGATACCAATATTTCCTTTAATATCAGAACTATCGATGGCATCTTCTAATTTTTTTACTTTTCCTGATCGTTTTAAATAATTCAGATTGCTGTTATCAAGAACTGCAATACCGGCAGAATCGTAACCACGATATTCTAAACGTTTTAATCCTTTTATCAATATCGGAACAGAATTCTCATTACCCCAATATCCAACTATTCCACACATATTTTCCCCTTAATAATTTTAAAATTATAAGAATTATTATAAGTTATTCCCATTCGATAGTTCCTGGCGGTTTTGATGTTACATCGTACACTACGCGATTAATACCACTTACAGAATTTACAATTTTATTTGAAATTTTTGATAATATTTTGTCCGGTATTCTATACCAGTCAGCAGTCATCCCATCTAAACTTGTTACTGCTCGCAAAGCGATAAGATTTTCGTATGTCCTTCTATCACCCATCACACCAACTGTTTTTACTGGAATTAATACAGAAAATGCCTGCCAAATTTCATCATAGATACCTTCTTCTTCCAGAATTCTAAGATAAATGTCATCTGCCTCCCGTAAAATATCTAATCTTTCTTGTGTTATTGAGCCAAGTATTCTAACCGCAAAACCAGGACCAGGAAATGGATGACGTTTTAAGAGTGTTTCAGATACCCCTAACTCTCTGCCAACATTTCTGACTTCATCCTTAAATAATTCTTTTAATGGTTCTATTAGTTTTAATTCCATATTTTTAGGAAGCCCCCCAACGTTATGATGACTTTTGATAACTTTTGCAGATTTTGAGCTTCCATGACCACCACTTTCAATTATATCGGTATACAAAGTTCCTTGAGCTAAAAATTCTATACCCCCAATATTTTTAGCAATTTTTTCAAAAGATCTTATAAATTGATCACCAATTATTTTCCTTTTCTTTTCAGGACTTTTAATACCTTTTAGACGTTTTAAAAATATTTCCGATTCATCAAACAATTGTATATTTAACCCAAAGTGTTCTTTAAGGGATTTTACACAATCGAACGTTTCATTTTTTCTCATTAGTCCATGATCAATGATTACAGATACTGCTCTACTGCCAATAGCCTTTTTTAACAACGCAGCTACAACGGATGAATCAACACCACCACTAACAGCTATAAGAACTTTACCGGATTTTTCAACTTTTTCACGAATTTCTTCAACTTTTTCAACAATAAAATTATCCGGTGTCCATGTAGGTTTACATTTAGCAATCTTAAATAAAAAATTAGATAAAACTTCTTTACCTTTTTCTGTGTGGTCCACTTCCGGATGAAATTGTGTAGCATACCGTTTCTTGGATTTATTCACTATACTTGCTACTATTCCATTTGAAGATTCAGCAGTAATTTTCCAATTTTTTGGTAATTCAGTAACTTTATCAGCATGGCTCATCCACACTTTTGTAGTATCAGGTAAACCACTATATATATCTGTTTTATCACTAATTCTTATCTTATCAAACCCATATTCCTTAATATTTGAAGTTTTAATTTTTCCACCATAATGTTGGACTATCAAATGTAAACCATAGCAGATTCCAAGAATTGGTATATCTAAATCGAAAATTGTTTCATCATACTTTGGAGCAAATTTGGAATATACGCTTGAAGGCCCACCCGATAAAATAATTGCTTTGGGATTTAATTTTCGAATTTCATTGATTCTTGTATCAGCAGGTAATATTTCAGAAAAGATCCTTTGTTCACGAATACGCCGTGCAATCAAACGAGTATATTGTGAACCAAAATCAAGAATTACAATTCCCTGATTGAGGTGTGAATCCACTAAAAATCCCAATTTTTAAGTGTTTTTAAAAATGATTCTTCAGTTAATTGATAATGGATTGGCGTGATACTTATATAATCGTTTTGAATTGCAAACCCATCTGTTTCGCTATTAGTATCATTAATAATTTCACCCTTCATCCAATAATAAAATTTTCCGCGAGGGTCTTCGCGTTTTTCAAATTGATCCTTAAAAACTAACTTCCCTTGTTTTGTAATGCGATATCCCTTAATAGATTCTTCAGAAATATTAGGTACGTTAACATTTAGTAAAATTCCGGATGGCAATCCATTCTTAAGTACTTTTTTTGCTACAATTTGTGCAACTTTTTGTGATGCAGTCATGTCTCCGCCTTTAATAGAATTTAGACTAATCGCTATTGAGGGAATTCCAAGTATTGTACCTTCAGTCGCAGCCGACACTGTTCCTGAGTATATAATATTACTTCCAACGTTAGCACCGGAATTAATTCCCGAAACAACAATATCAGGAGGGGTTTTCATTAATGATCGACCAGCAATTTTTACACAATCTGCCGGTGTACCTTTTACAGCATATCCATCAAATCCATTTTTCCTTTGAATTTTTTCTACTCTTATCGGATCCGTTATAGTAATCGCATGACCTACAGCGCTTTTTTCTGTATCAGGAGCGACTACAGTAGTATCACCAATTTCTTGCATAGCTTCCCACAAAGCATAAATTCCCGGGGCAAAAATTCCATCGTCGTTAGTTACAAGTATTTTGGGACGTCTTATCATGATAGTGTATTCAGCACAGTTGTTAAAGTTTCTTTTAATTCTGAACGCGGAACAATTAAATCAATAAATCCTTTTTCTAATAAAAATTCAGACCTTTGGAATCCATCAGGAAGATCTTGACTAATAGTTTGTTTAATCACCCTTGGTCCAGCAAACCCGATTAATGCTTTTGGTTCAGCGAGATTAATATCCCCCAACATTCCATAACTTGCTGTAACACCGCCGGTAGTAGGATTGGTTAATAGGGGTATGTATAATCCTCCATTTTCCATAAATCTAGCCAGATTAGCACTTGTTTTCGCTAGTTGCATGAGCGACAATGCTCCCTCCTGCATACGTGCTCCACCTGAAGCACATACAATAATCAAAGGAACTTTATTATTATCCGCAAGCTTAATTGCACGAGAAACTTTTTCACCAACGACTGAACCCATACTCCCACCAATAAAATCAAAATTCATTACACCGAGCACAACCGGTTTATCACTAATTTTACCTTCATAACAACGGATTGCTTCAATATCATTAGTCTTGTTTTTTGCAATTTTGAGTTGATCTGTGTACTTTCTTTCCGCTTTGAACTTTAACCTATCAACTGATGCGATATTCTTAAAAACTTCCTTTTCTGAACCATCATCTAATATCAATCTAATATATTCAACTGGATTTATTCTAAAATGGTGGTCGCAATGACGACAAACAGAATGATTTTTCTTCAACTCAGGTTTATATATTATTTCAGAACAGGATGGACATTTTATCCATAAATCATCCGGAATAGATTTCTTCAGGGTATCTTGAAATTTTTTGTCTTTTCTGTGGAACCAAGCCATTTATTATCTAGTATTTACTATTTAATTATTTAGTTTTTTAAAAGCATTCAATATACAAAAATTAATTAATAATTATAAGAAAGAATGTGTGGATTACAATTTCTCTGGGATCACCCAATTTTAAAAGGAGAAACATAGTCCGGTACTAATTTATATGGTTTATCAATTATCCATTCATCATAATTTTGTTGAGCTAATTCACCAATCCACTTACTTGAAGGGATTACTTCCACTGTTTGAAAATTATCAACCGTATCAAAAAATAGCTTATCACAACCATATTGAATAATTATACAATCGTTGACTAATTTATTTAAATTAAGAGTACTGTCTAATTCATAAATTTGTATTTTACCTAACGTAACATCTCCATTAATATATTTAATATTTTGAATAAAATATTTATTGCTATGAGATAACATCATCACCGTCATGTTTGTGTTAGCTTCTCCAGAACCGTGTAATAGAGACTGCATCGTGGGAACAGGGATGATTGGCTTTTTGTGACTATACGCCAAGCCCTTGGCATAACTCAACCCTATTCTCAACCCCGTAAATGAACCAGGGCCTATTGAAATAGCAATTGCATCAATATCATTTAATTGAAATTTAGACTGGTACACTAATTCACTATAAAATATTGGTAATTTTTCGGCATGTTGTCTTGGAATTTTTTCTTCAATAATATTTTCACACTTTCCTTCTTGAAAGTAAGAAATACTACAAAT
Organism: uncultured bacterium; assembly: GCA_964634215.1. Taxonomy (GTDB): domain Bacteria; phylum Fidelibacterota; class Marinisomatia; order Marinisomatales; family JAHJCW01; genus JAHJCW01. Next base: position 11,816 of record CAZWKR010000023.1, on the reverse strand, counting down.
ATCTGTTGACGTTTCGATAGCAATTAATTTCATTGAAATCAGCTTATAATTATTTCCCGGTGATCAAAATTACCGGGAATTCGTTTAAAATTAATAAATAGAGTATCATGCGGTAAAACCTCATTGATAATATCAGCCCATTCGATTAGCGCGATACCTTTTTTGAGACTTAGATATTCTTCTCCACCGATATTCATAAATTGTTTTGAACTATTTAACCTATAACAATCGATATGATATAACCAAAACCTTGTTCCCTCATATTCACTTATCAATTTAAATGTGGGAGATCCAACTGCTTCTTTAATGCCGATCGCTTTAGCGAGACCTTGCGTAAAAGCTGTTTTTCCGGTTCCTAAATCGCCAATCAAAGCAACAACAGTCCCAATCGTAATTTTTTCTGCGATTTTGGCTGCTAATTCCTTTGTTTCATCTAGAGATTTGGTTAAATAAGTACCGAACATTATTTGCCTTTTAACGTAGCAACCGGAATTAACATTTCCTCCATTGAAATACCACCGTGCTGAAAACTGTCCTTGTAAACAGATTGATATTTATGTAATTGTGTAGGATAGAGGAAATATGTATCGCCTTTAGCGATTAAATAACTTGATTGTGGGCCAATATCGGGCAACCGATACAAACTTGGTTCTTTAATCACCAAGGCGTTTTTATCTTTACTATTTAGATTTCTGCCATATTTATATCGAACTCCTGAAGATGCAGTTTTATCAGCAGCAACCATAATTCCCTTCTGAACTCTCACGCTGCCATGATCACTTGTGATAATTACATTAAAGTCACTCTCAGCTAACTGTATTAAGCTTTCAAAGAACCATGAATTTTCAAACCAATTTCGTACAGCTTGCCTATATCCGGTCTCATCTGGTACCATTTCTTTGATGATATCAGATTCAGATCGCTTATGAGCTAATAAATCAATAAAATTAATCACAACAGCTATCAAATCATGGTTCATATGGTCACTTAAACGATTATTAAACCGTTGTCCTTCTTCGGCCTTCCAAATTTTATGATAGTGAGAATTAATCTTTGTTAAGTCATTGCGTTTTAATAAATCGCGAAGAAAATCCTCTTCATATTTATTTTGATGTGGTTCGTGATTTTCAATCAATCTTTTCTGTTGTGGGTATTTAGAGAATAAATCATCCGTGAATAATCCACTAAATATCGAATTCCTAGCAAATGGTGTTGCAGTTGGTAAGGTAGAAATAGCGAAATCCATTTTAATATCGAAATATTTGGCAATCTCCGGTAATAATGCCATTAAATGATCATACCTTAAACAATCGACTACAAAAACACAGACCTTTTCTCGATTCTTAAGTTTTGGAATACAAAATTTTGGTAATATATCTGGTGAGAATGGCGGACGATCATCAATTTTTAACCAACTTGTGTATACTTTATCAATGAAATTAACAAACTCACGATTGCAAGATTGAATCTGTTCCTCCAATATGCCTGTTAATTCAGATTTACGTTGTACATCAAATGTTAATTGCCAGCCGACTAGTTTGTTGTACAAACTCCACCAATCATCGATTGTCAAAGATTCCTGAATTCTCGCTTCAATTTCTCTGAATCCTTTTAAATATTCACCTGTTGTCTTCTCATCTATGATGCGAGTTTTTTCCAAAACACGCTTACATGCACTAAATATCTGTGTTGGGTTTACCGGTTTTATAAGATATTCGGAAACCTGTTCAGCAATCGCTTCATCCATAAGCCATTCTTCTTCGCTTTTTGTAATCATTATGACCGGCAGTTCAGGTTTTATTTCTTTTATACGTCGCAATGTCTCAATACCGTCAATACCAGGCATAAAATGATCCATAAGTACTAGATCATAACTATTTGTATGTACTGATTGTATTGCATCCCACCCATTAGATATTGGTGTAATTATATAACCATTGTCTTCTAAAGATATTATATGCGGTTTAAGATGATCAATTTCATCATCAACCCAGATTATATTTCCTCGTATATTATTCATTTTTAAATATTTATCAAATAAACAGCTATATTAATGACGTGGAATTTAAAATGTTCAACTATTAATTGGTTTAATTGTTTATATAATTTTTATAATTTAAAAACACTTAATATTCAGATACTAATTAACATGAAACTTTCGCCTATTATTTTCGTGAAATAACACATAAAACAAACTCGATTTATCAAATATTTTCTTAAATTACAACATTGTTAAAAGAAAATCCAATCAAGATGAAGCTTAATAAATACCTAAAATCAATTTTATCTGTAATACTCATTGCAATGTCCATCAGCCTTGCACAGGGTATTTCCAATAATGAGAGAAATGATTATCTAATAGCACTAGGTCTGTTCGAAGACGGGCTTTACCAATCTACTGAACTTCGTTTACAAGACTTTTTATATAAGTACCCATCAAGTGAGTGGAGAGAATCTGCTTATTACCTATTAGGGAAAAGTCAATTCTATCTAAAAAAATATCCTGAAGTCCGTAATATTTTAAAGGAATTTAAGGTGCAATTTCCTTTTAGCACTTTAATTGATGATGCTATTTTTCTTATTGGAGAAAGCTTTTATGAAGAAGGAAATTTTGTCAGTGCAGCAGAACAATTTGCTAAAATTACAAATGATTTTCCAAAAAGTGAGTTGTTAAATCGGGCAAATTACTGGGCAGGAGAAAGCTATTTTGAAATACCTGATTACGAAAAAGCAGCATATTATTATTCACAAGTTATTAATTCCAATGAAGATGATCTAAAAGATTATGCTTATTATTCAATTGGTTGGTCAAATTTACTTAATAAAAATTATCCTAAAGCAATATCTGCATTTCAGTTACTTATTAATGCATTTCCGGAAAGTGAACTGATATCAGATGCTAATTTCAAAATCGGTGAATCATATTGGAGAAATAAGGATTATCAATCTACAATTGAAATACTCTCTAAAATGGATATATCAGCTGAAAGCGCACAATATCAATCATCAGGTCATTACTTCCTTGGAGATTCGTATTATGAAACTGACAGGTTAAACCAAGCAATAAGTGAATTTCAAACTGTAATTTCGGATTTTCCACAAAGCAATTTTGTAAACGAAGCTAGAATTGGGCTCGGTTGGATATATATTAAAGAAAAAAGATTTTCTGATGCAGTAATTATTTACGAAAATCTAGTTAAAAATACGGAACCCGGAGAACTGCGAAATCAATCAAAATATCTATTGGGAGTATCTCTTAAGAATTCAGGTCATCCTGAGCGCGGTGATATCATATTAGAAGAATTATCAACTACTGCACCAGAAAGCCAATTTACCGACAATGCAATGTATGAACTTGGGCTCGGAAACTTTGATAGAGAAAATTATAATGGTGCATATCAAAATTTTGCAAAGGTTACCAAATCTTATCCAAACAGCGATGTTTTTAATCAAGCTCTTAAAATGTCCGGTGAGTGTTTATTAGAATTAGAACGCTTTAGCGATGCAGAAGCGGTTTACGCAAGAATGACAACTAGTTCTTCTACTCCTGAGCTTGCAGTAGAAAGTCAATATCGGTTAGGATGGAGCCAATATAAATCAGGGAATCGAAATGCTGCAAAAGAAACATTCCAAAATTTTATTAACGTAAATCCTGAACACGAGTTAGTTGATTTGGCACTCTATTGGTTAGGCGAATGCCAATATGAAGATCAAGAATTCAGTGCATCTGAAGCAACCTTTACACTATTATTGCAACATCACAGTAATTCTACCAAACGAATGGATGCAATTTATACTCGAGCTTATGCACGTTATTCGCAAAAAAATTATGAGGCATCTCGAAAGGATTTTACCGCTGTGCTTAATCAATATCCCCAAAATCCATATAAATTTGATGCTCACTATCAAACAGGTAATTGTTATTTTATATTAAAAGATTTTAAAAATGCGTTGTCATCATATAAATCAGCCCAACAAATTATCAGACGTGACAAATCTAATAATACATTAAAAATTAGGACATCCTTTCAAATTGCTCGCACTTTGTCAAACTTGGCTCGACACAACAATGCTATAAAAGAGTTTGAATCAATTTACATTGATTATCCTTCAAATGAATTCGCTGATGATGCAGTATTCGAAGTAGCATCATTAAATCTACGACAATTAAATAAACCTGAAAACTCTATTGCTCTTTATCAAACTTTGATAAATAATTATCCTAATAGTAATCATCTTGACAATGCATATATCGATATGGGCAATGCTTATTATAATTTGCAAGATTATGAAAACGCAATTAAAAATTATAATTATATAATTTCATATTTCCCAAATAGCCCCGTTATTGGTGATGCTGTTACAGGAGTTCAGGATTCATATTTAATTCTTGGTAGGACTGATGAAGCAAATTCTGTGGTTGAGAAGTATGTAAATCAAAATCCAGAAAGTAATTTTTCCGTTGATCTATTGTTGAAAAATGCAGACTCGTACCTAATAAAAGAACAGCCTGACAAAGCCATCAATCAATTTAAAATCGTTATTGATAACTATCCAAACGACCCTCTTGCAGCAAATGCTTTCCTCGGTATCGGCGACGCATACTTAATGAAAGGGAATACAAATAGTGCCGTATCATATTATGAAAAAATTGCTACTAATTATCCCAACAATGATATCGCTTCATTCTCTCTAGTAAAACTTGGTGAAATCTATTCCTTACAGAATGAACATAATAAAGCAGAGATTGTTTACAGAAATGCTATTAGAAATTATCCCGAATCACAGGAGACGGCAGTTGCCTATTTGGGTATCGGCAAAGCACAAGAACATTTAGATAAAATAGACTCAGCAAAATCCAACTATCAATATATAATTAAAAACTTTGCGGAAACTGCCCAATCGGATCAAGCACATAACAAATTGGGAAGAATTGTCGCCACGGAAGGCGATATTCCAAATGCAATTGTACACTTTAAGTCGGTAATTGCTCGTAGGACAGATGCAGTAGCAGCAGAAGCACAGTATCTAATTGGATGGTCATATTTATCTCGTGAAAATTATTCAGAGGCTCTTGAAGAATTGTTAAAAGTCAGATATTTATATCCCCGATACGAGTATTGGGTTCACTCCAGCACGCTTGATGCGGCAATTTGTCAGGAAAATCTTAACAATAATGTTGAAGCTATTAAACTTTATAATATTGTTTTGGAAAATAATTCTGGGAATCAGTTTGCCATAGAAGCGACTGCAGGACTTGACAGATTAGGTAACTAATAATGAATATTACCTTTAATAAAAACCTTTTAAAAATACCAGTATGTATATTGCTTATTTTTATCTTTATTAATTCAGTTGGTTTTTCTCAAAAGAAAAAACCGGTTAGGACTGCAACTATTTCACAAGATACAACATTAACAGTACAAGAAAAACCTAAACAAGTAGAGACCACTGATCCCGGATTACCTACCATTGAGTTAAAAGAGCATACAATTGTCGGTGAAAGAATAATCTCCAACGTCCCTGATTCAAAAAAGACTACAATTAAAACTAATATACCAATTATCACAGCCAATCCTACAGGCGTAGGAAAAGGGAATCGACTAATAACAGGGGCTGGCGGCGTAAAAATGGATCAATCTATATTTTACCCAACAACAAATATAAGTAATGAATTATATTTATCTTTCGGCAGATATATAGATATAAATGCTGGATTAAAATTAAGAAAACAATATATCGATGATGAACTATTCGTTGATATGGATTATCGTTGGAATGATGGGCATGTTGATAATTCAGATTATCATTTTTATAGAAACACATTGACAAACATTCATCGTTTTAATCGCTTTGTACAAAACAAAACTCAATTTACTTTAACAGACAATACTTATAACTTTTATGGAGCTTTGGTAAATCCGCAAGAGAAGCGGTCTAGAATAAATTTAGATTTTTCAAGTACAACAGGAATTACAGGTTGGAAATTAGCAAATGTGCGGTGGGATGCTGGAGTTCGATATATGGATCCGGATAATTCACAATTATTTAATTGGGGGTTATGGACAGATTTAAATATTAGTAAAACTATTGGGACATCATTTTTAACGGGTAATATAAAAATAATTTCTGACCGGATTGAAATCCCTCTTAATCCAAATCAACTGGATAGTTTGCATGCATGGGTTGAGCAAAATACAGGTCAGGTCCCTATACTATATTTAGAAAAAATTCGAGATGATATCACCAATAATTCATTACTAAGTAATTCATTATTTGGGAATGTACGTTCAACTATCGAACATGTGTTTGCTCGTAATTTAAAAGTTAAGGGCGGGTTAAATATATCATATCACTATAGCAATAATAAACATGGATTTATATTTGGAGGAGATGAAAATATAGTGCCATACGAGGATGAGCTCATAACGATGTATCCAATATTAGGCATGGAGTTCAATTTAGGTCCTATAGGCAGTATTTTTGGTATTTTTGAACCTGAATTAGAAAATATTTCTCTGATTCAAATACTAAATTCTAATCCATATATCAATATGTCTACTCCTTTATCATATAGAGATGTTGACTCAAATTTAAAGATTGGTTGGAAACGATCAGGGACTTATGATTTATCATTCGAAACATTTTATAATTACAAAGATATCAATAATTATGGCATTTTTATACCACAAGATTGGGATGCTGAAGAAGACAATTTTGGACATTGGGATATTGTATATGGAAATGATATAATTTTGCACGAAATTCGTGCTATATTAAACTGGCGAGTAAATGATTTTATTTCTGTATGGTCATCTACCGGATATAAAAATTATGAAATAACTAAAAGTAATAATGCTGATCAAATTCCATATTTTTCTAACATAGATTTTGATTTTACTTTAAGAGCACTGCCCGGTTATGGCATCGAATTGATGTTGAACGGACAATTTATAAGTGAACAATTCACATCACAATTCAAGGCTACAGACAATAATAATGACATAATTGAATCATATTTCGTCGGCAATCTTTCAGTTAGTAAAAAGATTGGAGATCATATAGAAATCTATGGACAGTTGAACAACCTGCTAAACGTGGATTATGAAATTTGGAAAGGATATAGTGCACCTCAATTTAACGGCTGGGGTGGAGTTAAAGTTTTTTGGTAAAATTAAAATAATTAATTATTTCTTGGAGGAAGAATGAGTCTACTTAAAATATTTATCCAGGGTGGTTGGTTGATGATACCAATTGTATTATTTTCTATAGTTGCTGTTGTCTTAATCGTAAATAAATATATTGACTTAAGTCGATTTACAACAAAAACCAATCACATAATGTATGAATTAAAAGCATTGATTGCGGGAGGCAAAAAAGATGAAGCAATTAATCTTTGCACTGGGTCCAAAGGGGCTGTGCCATTAGTACTAAAAGAGGGCCTGTTGCATTCACATCTCGATAAAGATGGAATTGAATCATATATGGAAGCTATTGGTACTGAACAAGTACATTTGATGGAAAAAAACATGAGTCTACTTGCAACAATTGCCGGTGTAGCGCCATTGACAGGATTCTTAGGAACAGTTACCGGTATGATGAGCGCATTCATGGAAATTGAGAGATTAGGTGGGAATGTGAATGCCACTGTGCTTGCAGGTGGAATATGGGAAGCTCTAATGACTACAGCTACTGGACTTGGTGTAGGAATTGTTGCATATATCTATTACAATTTCTTCACAGCAAAAATAAATCATATGGCTTTTGAAATTGAATCAAATTCAAAGGAATTGATAGATACAATCTTAGAAACAAGACAAACTCAACAGAATATTTAATATGAAAATTAGAGCAGAAAATAAAGTATTAGATACTTTCTCTTTTTCATCATTGACTGATATTGTATTACTACTACTGATTTTCTTTTTATTATCATCTACTTTTATTATTCAACCCGGGATAAAAGTAAAATTACCGGTTTCTGATACCGCTGAGTCTACGGATGAAAAGAGTGTCACTATTACTATAACAAAAAAAGGACTGATATATTTAAATCAGGGGCAGGTGTCTATTGATGATTTACCCGCAAGATGGAATCAATTGATGGCAATCAATCCTGAACAAGCAATCATTATACGAGCTGACAAAGGAGTAACAATAGAACAAACTGTTGCTATTTTGGATATAGGAAAAAAAGTGGGAGCAACTAATTTCAATATTGCTACTGAAAAAACGGAATGAGTAATAAATCAATAATCACATCAAATTATGAGGGTTGGATTGCTTCAGTATTATTGCATGGATTATTGTCGCTAATTTTTATGATTGTTATTTATGATAATCCAATCGATGTATCAGAATATACAGATGTGACTTTCTCTAATTACAGTCCAATTGATTTACCGGTAATTGAAAAAAATGTATTATCACCTGCGCCTCCGTCGCCTGTTGTTTCATCTGCCCCACGTACATCTCAACCAATTGCAAAATCTATTACACCTACAAGAAAAGTAGATTTGCCGACAAGGCGGATGATAGAGCATGATTTTAATCGGATTCCGCTAGAGAGTCAAGGACAGTTAACAAAATCGGGGCAAGAAGATAGAATAAATACAAAAAGAGAAACTGTTTATGATGTTAACAATAATTTATCGAGTTTAGATGATGATATATTTAACACTTTAAAGCCCGGAAGTAAACCGTCTGATAAATCCGTCGGCGAAAAAATAGATGCAATTGCAGTCCCAGGACAAAAAGGTGTAGATGTAAAATTTGACAAACCATATGAAATTAGCTGGGAAGGTGTTGTTAGAGATATTTTATATGACCCTCTTCCAAAATATCCGGAAGGACTTGATAAAGAAGCCCGAATACGAATAAAAATAACCGTATTACCAAATGGAACAATTGGTGATCTTATCCCTCTTCAAAAAGCTGATGCGACCTTAGAATCAGTAACTATGAAGACTTTGAAATTATGGAGATTGAGCCCGCTAAAACCGACTGATCCGCAATTGAATCAATCTGCAGTTATTACTTTCCGTTTTGTATTACGGTAGTTAACGTAAATGATAAGTTATGTTGATCACCGGGATAGGATCAATTCTTTCCTGAATTGAATTGATTGTAAAAGTAGCACCTAAATCAACGGCAATTTGTCTACCAAAGAATCTTAATGCCAGTGAGACCAGTGAATCATCAATTTTTTCATCAGGGAAGAACCAGTTTTCTGTAACAATACTAACTGAGTTAAGAATTCTTAAATTACCAGCTGCTATTATTATTGGTTTGTCTTCGCGCTGCCATTCTGACTCCT
>CAZWKR010000022.1:0-27168 GCA_964634215.1 uncultured bacterium | reverse complement strand
CATTATAGGCAGCTTTCATCATTAATGTAGAAGCGGTTGAATCTAAATAAATGCGTTTGGTTTTTTTACCATCTGCACGTGTATATAATGTGTCTAATCCGATAAAATCAGATTGAATATTTTTCAAGTAATTTTGTGGGTTATTCATATCCAAATTTACGTTTAATTTGTATAATTCACACGGCTCGGTTGCGTAAATATTATTTTAAAAGTATAATCAATCTTTAGTAATTTAGTATAATATGGCAGTGTTTATAAAAAGGGAATACGATTACGCAATTCGGATTTGTGCCTATTTATCAAATTTTTATAAACAGGAATATTTATCTGTGCCTGAAGTTTCTAAAAAATTGTTTTTAACAATACCATTCACCACTAAAATTGTACATCAATTAAAAAACAAAAATATCCTCGAAACTACTCAGGGGAAGTACGGTGGAATTAGGTTAAAGGTTTCTCCAAACGAACTTTCTTTCTTTGATATACTACATGCAATGGGATTTGACATGACAATTAATGAATGTTTAAAAAATCCCGAAATATGCCCTATTGTAAATAATTGTAAAGTACATCGCTTCTTTCTGACTCAGGAACAAATAATAATAGAAAACCTAAAAAATGCAACTATCAATGATTTTAAGATAACAGATGATGCGTTATCTTAAAAAGTTCTCGTTTTTATAAAATTTCATATATATTTATATTCTAACCTGTTAATAGTAATACTTGGAGGTTATTATGAGGTTATTTCGGTCTTCTTTTCTTTTAGTTGTCCTTGTTCTATTTTTAACAAACATACTTTTTGCTCAAGCCTATGATGAACCTGAAAGTGTTGTATATGACGCGACAAATGATAGATATCTTGTCTCAAATAAAGGAGATGGAGATATTATTTCTGTTCCGCGATTAGATCCTGATGGTCTTACCTATTTTGCCCAGAGTTTTGCATCATCGATACGGGGTATTGCAATTAAGGATGGTTCATTATACGCCGCAGGTACAGATAATGACGGTATAACTGAGCATATATATACCCTTGATCTGAATACAGGTAATGAGACTAATAAGCTAACCGTTGACCAAGCATCATTTCTTAATGATATAGCAATTGACGAAGATGGAATGCTTTATTTTTCAGACAACAATAATATTTATATAGCTCCTACAGAAGATACCTATACGGTGTTGCTTGCAGATGCAGGCGCTAATGGATTATTAGTTGATAATGATAATAATCGATTACTTTACACTGATGATACACCGACTACCGGTTCAGCAATTTCTGCAATTGATTTGACAACCAAGACTTCTGCAACTTTAATCAATAATCCAAATTTTCAATGGTTAGATGGATTAACCGTTGATCATCAGGGGAATTATTATGTTTCTTGTTGGAGTCAACCAAATGCCGTTTATCGATACGATCCAAATTTCACATCCTCTGTTTTGGCTTCTGATGGTCACAACGGTGTAGATCATAGCGGAGCAGCGGATATTTTCTATGACCAAGTTAATAATATTCTTGCTGTACCGAATTTTACTGCAAATACAGTTGATTTTATTCCGTTTGCTCAATTATCAGCTATAGGGGAAATAACTTCGATTCCTTCAAAGTTTCAATTACATCAAAATTTCCCCAATCCGTTTAATCCAACTACTACAATTTTTTATGATGTGAGTAAGGAATCTAATGTAAAAGTAACAGTATTTGATCTGTTGGGGAGAGAAATTATTAAATTAATTGATCAAATTGAACCGATAGGCACTAGATCGATTAATTGGGATGGTCGGGACTATATCGGTAATTTAGTAAAAGCAGGTGTCTATATCTATCGAATTGAAGCGGAAAGATTCATACAAACAAAGAAAATGGTTCTGCTAAAATAAAAGTATATTAATTGTGGGCAATTCAATAAAAAAGAATTGCCCACAATTATATAAGGATGTTACTCGTATACTTGCTTAATCGTTTCTTTAATGTTTGTGCAATTCGCAGCATTTAAATAGACGTTACAATCGCGACAATCAATTTCCTCACAAATGTCACCGCGATTTTTAACTATCCAACAAGGTTCTCCCATTTTATAGTAAGCATCACAATCTTTTCGGTCTTCCTCGTTACATGGTTTTAGTTTCCAGCAAGGAATCATGGACAAAACTGTTTTTATTCCTGCTATGTTTAGTCCATCCTTTTCAATGAAATACCGTACGCATTTTAGTCTGTTTATATCATTTTTTGAATAAAGACGTCTTTTTGTTTCTGTCCTTTTTGGAGAAAGAATTCCAGCGCTTTCATACATTCTTAATGCATGTACAGAAACTCCAATCAGATCCGCTGCAACTCCAATTGTGTATACAGGTAAATTGTTATTTTCTAGAGTCTGATTCATTAGTTTTTCGATTTATGTAAATATTATTTGAGCACCTGCAGATTTTTCATAAAATTCACCAACAGTCATAATACCTTTTACTTCAGGAACAAAATCATCCATTGTTAACTTAAACATATCTACGGTCATTTTGCAGGCATAAATTTCAACACCGGCTGCTTCACACATTTCCAAAAATTCTCCAACTGGTGGAACGTCGAGATTTTCCATTTCATTTTTCATTAACCAAGTGGCAAAATTGGATACACCAGGTATTGCACCTAACAATGTTGGGAACGGCATGGTAATCGGCATTTTTAACATGGGCATTGCCATATTAAGAGCCGCATTACCTACAGTTGCAACTTTTAGATTGTTGTGGGTTTTCTTTATTATTGCATTTAGTCCAAAAAATGTAAAGAAAATTGATGCCTCAATTCCTTCCATCCTAGCGCCGTTAGCCATTATCAATGATGGATAAACTTCTTCTAACCCACCCTTAGCACAAACTAGTGATACTTTTTTTACTGGTTCATAGTCACTCATGTTTTTCTCCTATTCTTAAATGCAACCTTGTGGTTTTGGTATTCCGGCTATAAGTGCGGCTTTCTTTGCAGGACCACCTGGGAAAAGTTGGTATAGTTCTTTAGTAGAAACACCACTTTGTTTATTTAATTTACGTATTGATGGTCCTGTACCATTTTCTTCAAATTCCTTACGCATAAATTCGATGACGATATTATGACGATCAGTTAATTCTTCAATGCCTTGTTCTTTTGCAAATGCCACAGCAATATCATTTGTCCATACTGACGAATCTATCATGTATCCATCATCATCAATTTCAATAGTGACTCCGGCGATTTCTCTTGTTGCCATATTTAACTCCTTTATTTATTTTGAATTTCTTGTTCTGCAGTAATTTTCTTTAAAAAGGTAATCACAAAGCCGATCCCCTTTTTCATTTCTGGTGTGTTTAATTCTCTCATTACCTTCCATATGGAATACTGTGGTGTATCTTTTGTGTCAAGATTCTGATAAATACCAACAGCATTATTTATTGCCGCAAGCATTTCGGGTTGTGTTAGGCCTTTGACAGTCTCTAGAATTGTAATAACGTTATCACCAAGTAGTCTGACATCCTCCGCAGAAAAATGTTCAACTACTCGATCTCCAACATTTATTAATTCTTTAATAAATTGAAAATATCCCTTTTGATCGAATTCATTTAGTTTCCATAACGTATCATTAAATAATTCTTTGCCAACAGGTTTTGCATCAGCAAAGAAATCTAATCCACTTTCAAACTTTGTCATCACCATAGTAATGTTCTGAGTGTTTTGTAGTATTTTCTTTAACAGATGCAGGAAATCACCAGTTTGAACAAAAGGTGCGATATCTTCGAATTCATCAATTGCTGTACTAAATAGATCCTTAGCAATTAACGTTAGATCTTGTTTTAATTCATTTAGTTCTTCTCTTTGTCTGCGAACCACAGCCAATTCTTCAGTAATTAAATTTAATTTCTGATCGATCGACTGTAATTGTAATTCTATATTTTGATCAGCCATTCTATTTTCTCTTGCCGGCCATTAACATTTGAGATTCGATTGGCAGTTCGGCTCCACGCAATAACAAATTCCAATACATCCATCGGAACATAATTTTTCCATAATGATTCATTTTAGTTTCTTCTAATAGAGAAAATGGTCCGACACCCGGAAGAGGATATTTTCCCGGTAATGGTTCAGTATCATAATTAAAATCTATTAGAATACCTTTCCCAAAACCGGATTCTATATAACAATTAGCATGTCCATCAAACTTTGCTTTTAATGGTCTACCTTCAATTGCACTAAGGAAATTATCAAACAACACATCAGCTTCAAAGTGAGCGACAGATCCGGCTTTGGAGCTTGGTAGATCGGTTGCATCGCCAATCACAAAAATATTTTTGTGATTTTTAGAAAGAAGAGTTTGTTTGTCTGTAGGCACAAAATTTAATTCATCCCCCATTCCGGAACGTTCAATTAATGAATCACCCATGTTGGTTGGTATGGTAACTAAAAGATCGTAAGGTACTTCTTTTTCTTCCCATGAAATAATTTTGTTATTTTCATGATCTACCCGGCTGATGCTAAAATCAGGTATGAGTTTAATATTTTTCTTAGAAAGAAAGTCTCCAAATACTTTTGAAGCGCGTGGTTTTGTGAAAGCACCATCCAATGGTGTAACAAATGAAATATCTACTTTATCACGTATTCCTTGTTCTGTAAACCACCAGTCTGCTAAAAATACGAACTCAAGCGGTGCTACTGGACATTTAATCGGCATCTCGGTAATGTTAAGCACCATTTTGCCACCTTCCCAGTATTTAAGAAAATGTGCTAATCCCATTGCTCCTTCAATTGTATAAAAATCAAATATATTTTTATGCCATCCGTCTTCTGCTAATCCCTCGGTTTCATCGGGATTAATTTTGCAACCGGTGGCAATTATTAAATAATCATAATTCAGAATTTTTTTGTTTGATAGGAGAACTTTATTATTATCAGGTTCAATTTTATCAATTGAATCAAATACTACATCAACTCCTGACGGGAAGAAGTCGCGCTTGGGTTTAATTACATCTTTCTTATTATAAATTCCAAATGGAATAAACAAAAATCCCGGTTGGTAATAATGTGTTTCATATTGATCAACTATTGTTATGTGCCAATCTTCTTTGTCTAGCACAGGTTCCAGTTTGTTTAAAATCATAGTACCAGCTGTACCAGCTCCTAATATTACTAATTTCTTCATTTATTTTGTATTACCTTAAGATTATTTATTGAATTTTTTAAATATAGATTTTAGATCATTACATTCTTCATGCATGCGATAAATATCGCATTCCCGACAGTCAACATTTTGACAAGTTGGTCCCTTGATTGTGACCTGCCAGCATGGTTCGGTAGTAGATGTATATGCATCACATTTTTCTCGGTCTTCAACGGGACAGGGTTTTATCATCCAACAGGGTACAGCAGCCAATAAAGCTTTTATTCCTGCAATATTTAATCCATAGTCGTCTAAATTTTTTCGGATGCAAAGAATTCTTTCAATGTCAACTTTGGAATACAATCGTCTATTGGTTGGCGTTTTAAAAGGAATTATTAACCCCAGATCAACATATTGCCTTAGAGCATAAACTGATGTACCCGTTAGCTCGGCAGCGACTCGCAATGGATACAATGGAGCGGTTGGACTGTTTATTGAATTATTGTTCATTTTCTATATTCTGCAATCATCATTGCTGAAATACTGCTGTATTCACTACAGAAATTAAAAACATTAAATACACATTACAAGACAAAACGGTCTTTTTAATATTTAATTAATATTTTTTAAGAATTGATTTTTTTCTAAGATTGAAACTGTTGAAATTCATTTATGTCAGAAGTGATATTATCTATAAAAAACCTTTCCAAGTCATTTGGTAAACGAAAAGCCGTCGATAGCTTATCATTTAATATAAGTGAAGGAGAAATATTTGGTTTCCTTGGTCCAAATGGTGCCGGTAAATCAACAGCTATCCGATCTATGCTCTCACTAATAAAACCGGATGAAGGGGATATTGAAATTTTTGGCAAATCGGTGATGAAACAAAAGAATTCAGCTTTGCAAGGAGTTGGAGCATTAGTCGAGCGTCCCGATTTTTATGAGTATCTATCTGCACATCAAAACCTTTCTATTTTGGCAACTATGGATAATGTTTCCAAAAAAAGGATTGATGAAGTATTGGAAATTGTTGGATTGACTGACCGTAGAGAAGATAAAGTAAAAGCGTATTCGCAAGGAATGAAACAACGCTTAGGAATAGCACAGGCGTTGTTATGTAATCCTAAATTGCTAATATTGGACGAACCAACAAACGGTCTTGACCCGAGAGGAATGAAGGAAGTACGAGATCTTATACGAAAATTATCTCAAGATGGAATTACAATTTTATTATCATCACATATTTTACATGAAGTAGAGTTGGTATGTACTACAATGGCGATAATTAATTTAGGCAAATTAATAAAAGTTGGTAGTGTGCATGATTTATTAAATGAATCGAATACATCAATTACTGAAATAAAAGCTGAACCAGTAGTTACAGCGAAGAAAGTTCTAGAAAGAATTAATTATATTTCAAATATAGCAGAAAGCGATGGATCATTTAAAGTCAGGATTGCAAATAAGAATTTGAAGAAACTGACGCGAGAATTGGTAAAAGCAGATATTGATGTTTCAGCGATTATTCCACGTACTTCGCTAGAAGACTATTTTTTGTCACTTACCGGAGATAGTATTTAGGATGTTGACAAAACTTGTAGGTATTGAAATAATTAAGATCTTTGGTAAAATTCGTAGTTTACTTGGATTCTTAGCATTGGCAGTATTAATGCCCTTAATAATATGGGGATTTTCAAAAGGTGCAACAGGTATTGAGCAAGACCTGGTACGTCAGTTAGAAGGTTCTTTCATTATTGTTGGTTCGGTTTTTAATGGATTTTTAGTAACGTATATCACAATGAATTTTTTATGGGTGCATATTCCCTTTTTGATAATGTTGGTTGCCGGAGATGTTGTCGCCGGTGAAGGCGCATCTGGTACATTTCGTATAATTTTGACTAGGAGAATATCTCGGATTAAGGTTTTAATCGCAAAATTAATTGCGACTTACCTCTACACTATCATCTTAATAACATTCTTTGCAATAATGAGCCTCGGATTGGGTTCATTGTGGCTGGAGGTTGGTGATCTAGTAGTATTTGACGAAGGGATATTAATATTATCTCAAGAAATGGCATGGGGACGTTTTGCACTTGCTTTCCTTTTTGCCACTTACGTAATGATAGTTGTATCAACGCTGTGCTTTATGTTCTCATCGATGGTTAACAATGGTATTGGACCAATAATTGGTGCAATGTCGATAATCATAATTGGATTAGCCGTAGCAAATATTCCGATTGATATATTTGAAAAGATCAGTCCTTATATATTTACATCATATTTTGATATTTGGCAAAAAGCCTTTTTTGATCCTATCCCATGGAAAGAGATTGGAGCTGATGCAATTGTTTTAACAAGTTATACTTTGGTATTTATCATAATCAGTATTGTTCAATTCATTAGAAAGGATATCTCGACTTAATGAAAAAACTCACAATATTATTACTGTGCATATTTATGAGCTACGGAGTTGCTCAAGATAATGCAAATTCCTCAACTAGTATTTTCCCAAGTACTGAATCTGTTTTGGATAGCTTAGAACAATCCTATAACAGAATTGATGATTATTATACTCGCATTGATGTATCAATTAAAACACCAATGTTAAGAATGCCAAAAAAGCGGGTTGATTTTTGGTTTAAGAAACCCAATTTGACAAAAGTAGAGACTAAAGGATTTGCTGCAATTCCTAAATCAGGGATGATATCTTCACCAATAGATCTATTTGACAATCTATCAAATATTGCGGTTATTGGTGCTGAATATTATAATGACGAACAAGTGTGGATATTACAGGGTGAATTATTACCTGACTCATTAATGTTTCAGAATATAAATAACGTTGATGCAAAAAATACGTTGACAATGAAAATGTGGGTAGATCTTAATAACTGGACTTTGGTTCGTTCGGAAACATTTATGGATACCTTTAAAATTGTTGAAATATCATCTGATTATAAATCATATGCTAACAATATAAATTTACCAACCGAAACAAAATTGTCATTTAATTACCGCTCGGATATGATGCCACAAATGATTGGCTTTCATGGGCCAACTTCTCCAAGTAAAAAAAGCAATGATCAGGATAGTACAAAAGTGATGTCTGGTTCTATTACAATGAAATATTCAAAGTATAAAATAAATCAAGGAATTGATGACGCATTTTTTGAGGACGAAGAATCTGAATGATTAAAGTAAAGATTTGATATTATCTATTTGATATTTAGCCTGAGTATAACCTTCAAGAATTGATCGTTCAGCCTGGTCAAAATCAAACATTTTTAAATCTCCCAACCTTGGTTGAATTAATATATCTGGAGGGTCCATAGCGAGATTAATCCGGGTAATTTGTTCTTCTATAATTCCGACCGATGAACCCAACACATCAATTATACTAGGCTTGGAACTGGAGCTAAACCAACGATTGATCTGATTTTTTACCGCCTTCTCAGCATTACTATATTGTGCAGCAATTCGTGTGATAAACTCATTTCGTTCTTTTTGTATTTGTTTGATTTTTTCTTTTGATTTTTTTGATGGTTTTTTGCTTGCCAGACCAGAGTTTAGGTCAATTGCTATAACAATATCAGCACCCATTTCACGAACCACTTTTACAGGTACCGGATCAACCAAGCCACCATCCACCAACCATTTATCATTTAAATGAACTGGCGTGAATACGCCGGGAACTGACACACTTGCGCGAATGCTCTCGATGATATTTCCGGACTCAATTATTATTTTATCACCACTATTTAAATCAGTAGCAATCATTTTAACCGGGATCTTGAAGTCTTCAAAAGTTCTTGCATCAGTATGGATCGAGAACAATTCATGTACTTTTTTGCCATCCATTAATCCTGAACGTGGGAAAACAACATCGAAATATGATAAGACTTTTTTCCAATCCATTTGTAAGGCGAATTGCTTTAAGCTGTCCAAATCTCCGGTGGAGTAAACTGCTCCAACAAATGCACCAATACTAGTGCCAGCTACATAATGAATCGGAATTCCGGCTTCTTCGATTGCCTCAATGGCACCAATGTGCGCCCATCCACGAGCTGAACCACTACCTAACGCCAAACCCACTTTGATATTTTTCTTTCGCCACATAGATTAAAGTTAACACTCATTACGAATATATTGCGCTGTTCATAACTTGTTTGAGACATCGTTTTTGGCGAAATTCCCGACCGAATTTTACAATATTATGAACAAACGCATAGCACTCAAGACTATTGGCTGTAAACTAAATTTTGCAGAAACATCAACCATTGCTCGTGATTTTGAAAACAGGGGATTTGAAGTCGTAGATTTTGGTGAAAAAGCTGATGTTTATGTCGTAAACACCTGCACTGTTACAGCCAATGCCGATAAGGATTGCCGTAAAGCTGTTCGCCAGGCAATTCGTAATAACAGCGAAGCATTTGTTGCGATGGTTGGATGTTTTTCACAGTTAAAATCTGAAGAAGCCAATTCAATGGAAGGTGTCAATGCGGTCTTAGGTAATGATGAAAAATACAATTTATTTGAATATTATAAGGATTTTCAGAATACCGCCGGTACTCTAGATTATCATAGCAATATTGATAAACTAGATGAATTCAATTCTTCTTATTCGACCACAGAGAGAACTCGAGCATTTCTAAAAATTCAAGACGGATGTGATTATGAATGTACATATTGTACAATTCCATTGGCACGTGGAAAAAGCCGAAGTGGCAAAATCGAAACAACAATACAGCAAGCACATGAAATCGCTAAAACCAATACTCGCGAGATAGTATTAACCGGTGTAAATACCGGTGATTTTGGGAAAGGTACAAATGAAACATTTCTTGATTTAATTAAAGAATTGGATAAACTAGAAGATATTGATCGTATTAGAATTTCATCAATTGAACCGAACCTATTGACTGAAGAAATGATTGATTTTATTGCAAATTCTAAATTATTTGTACCGCATTTTCATATACCTTTGCAATCGGGATCAAATAAAATATTAAAAGATATGCGTCGGCGGTATAAACGTGAATTATATTCTGAGCGGGTTAGTAGAATAAAATCTGTTATGCCGGATTGTTGTATTGGAGTAGATGTGATAGTTGGATTTCCAACTGAGACTGAAAAAGATTTTCAGCAAACATATGATTTCTTAAATAGCTTGGATATTTCGTATTTGCATGTATTCTCATATTCTCCACGTGACAATACCAAAGCTTTAGAATTTGAAAATATGGTTACCATTACTCAACGTAAAGAAAGAAGTGAAACCTTGCATGAATTATCAGATTTAAAACAAAAAACATTTTATAATAAATTTATCGGAAAAGATAGAAAAGTACTGTTTGAATCATATAGTGATGGAAAAATACAGGGACACACTGACAATTATATAAAAGTAATAGCATCGGGGAAAGAAGAATTAAGAAATAAAATTGTTACCGTAAAATTGATAGAAAACAAAAATTCATTTATGATAGGGAAAATTTGATTCAATTAGATAATATATCAAAAGAATATCCGGACGGAATTTTATTTAGCAATGTATCATTGCTGATTAAAAAAAGTATGCGCATTGGTTTGGTTGGCCCAAATGGTTCCGGAAAGACTACTCTCTTGCGTTTAATGCTTGGTAAAGAATCACCGGACGATGGCACAGTTCAGAAAAATAAAGGACTTTCGATAGGTTATTTACCGCAAGATATTATCATTGGAACAAAACGTTCAATACTAGATGAGGTGCTTAATTCTTTTCCTGAAATAAGAGAAATTGAAAACGAGATGGAGAGTATTTCATCGAAAATAGCGAACAATCCTAATGACACCAAGAAACTAAAAATACTTGGTGATTTACAACAACGGTTTGATAGCATTGGCGGCTGGACAATTGATAAAAAAGCAAAGGAAATCTTGGGAGGTCTGGGGTTTGCAACAGATCAATTTCAAAGGAATATGGATACGTTCAGTGGTGGTTGGCGGATGCGTGTCGCTTTAGCGGGAATACTATTAAAAAACCCTGACGTATTATTTTTAGATGAACCGACAAACCATCTTGATTTAGATGCGACTTTATGGTTGGAGAGTTTTCTTTCAGATTGGAAAGGAAGCCTGGTAATGATCAGCCATGATAGAGAATTTCTGAATAAGTCAGTAAATCATATCGTTGAAATTGACCGTACCAAAGTCATACTATATAAAGGTAATTATTCAAGCTACCGCAATCAAAAACAGATACGAATTGAGCAACAGCAAGCTGCATATTCTAATCAGCAAGATATGGTTGCTCAAACCAAACGTTTTATTGAGAGATTCCGTTATAAGAATACCAAATCGAGACAGGTACAGAGTAAGATCAAACAATTAGAAAAGTTAGAATTAATTGAAGAACCCACCCAAAATAAAAAACGGTTAAATATCAAGATACCGCTCCCCGCGCGAAGCCCACTGAAAGTTGTCAGTTTAAAAAATGTTAGTAAAAATTATGGTGATATTTCAGTCTATGATAATCTTAATATTGAAATAGAAAGAGGACAGACGATTGGCTTGGTTGGTCATAATGGAGCCGGAAAATCAACCCTATTAAAAATGCTTGCCGGTGTTGAACCGATCTCGACTGGAACGTTGCGTCCCGGGAAAGATGTAACAATTGCATATTTTGCTCAGCATCAATTGGAAATACTGAACCCGAACCATACTGTATTTGAAGTGCTTCAAAGTGTGTCGAGCGGCAAAAATGAATCAGAGATACGGAGTTATTTAGGTAGTTTTTTGTTTTCAGGCGATTCTGTTGAAAAACTTGTCAGAGTACTTTCGGGAGGTGAAAAATCAAGATTAGCTTTAGCCAAAATGTTAATTCAACCTGCCAATTTATTATTATTGGACGAACCGACAAACCATCTTGATATGATTTCACGCGATGTGGTTGAAGCGGCGTTAAAGGAATATGACGGAACTATTGTTTGTATTTCACATGACAGACATTTTTTAAATGAAATTACCAAAACCACCTATGACATTGGCAAAGGTAGGGTTGTGGCATATTCCGGTAATTATGATTATTACATTTGGAAAAAGGAATCAACGGTTGATAGTGAAAAAAAAATTGAGAAAATTGAGAAGCTTGCGACTAAAAATAAATCAAACTATAAAGAGCAAAAACGGATTGCCAACAGAATTAGAGTATTAAGACGAAAGCTTGAAGAGACAGAAGAGACGTTAGAAAATATTAAAATTGAGTTACATAATCCTGAAATTGCGAGCGACTTTGAACAGATACAGAAATTACTTGAGGACGAAAAAAAGGTTGAGGAATCCTATTTCGTTTTATTGGAGGAATTGGAAGAATTGCAATCGAATCAAGTAGATTAATATTTACTCGTCATAATCACCAATCGGTGGACATGCACAAACCAAATTTCTGTCTCCATATGCATTGTCAACACGTCCAACTGATGGCCAAAATTTGCTGTCCTTGAGCCATTCAGCAGGATAAGCAGCTTGCTCTCGTGAATATGGATGATTCCAATTATCCGAAGCAATTTCCTGCGCAGGATGCGGGGCGTTTTTAAGTACGTTATCGGTTTTGTCCACCTTGCCAGTTTCCACATCCAAAATTTCCTGTTTGATAGAAATTAATGCCTCACAGAATTTATCTAATTCCGCTTTAGATTCACTTTCGGTTGGCTCGATCATCAGCGTTCCGGGAACAGGGAAGGACATCGTGGGTGCATGATATCCGTAATCCATTAAACGTTTTGCAACATCTTCTTCGGTAATTCCTGATGTTTTGCGCAAAGGACGCAAATCAATTATAAACTCATGCCCAACTCTTCCTTTTGCACCGCGATAAAGTATGGGGAAATGTTTCTCTAATCGTTTCGCCATATAATTGGCATTTAATATTGCTACTTGCGATGCTTTAGTAAGTCCGCCACCATTCATCATTGTAATATATGCCCATGATATTGGCAGGATATTAGCGCTGCCCCACGGTGCAGCCGATACTGCGGTTGTGCCTTTTTCATTGCCAGCTTTAATAACACTATGCTTTGGTAGAAAGTCAACGAGATGTTTCGCGGCACAGATCGGACCCATTCCGGGACCCCCGCCACCGTGCGGAATAGCAAAAGTCTTATGCAGATTGATATGAATTACATCAGTACCGAAATCAACCGGATAACAAAGACCGACCATCGCATTCAAGTTGGCGCCATCCATGTAAACTTGTCCGCCATTTTTGTGAATGATATCACACATTTCACCGATTGCCTCTTCAAAAACGCCGTGCGTAGATGGATATGTAACCATAAACGCTGCCAAGTTTTGACTGTGTTGTTCTGCTTTGGAGCGTAAATCTGTGATATCAATATTACCGCTCTCATCACATTTGATAACGACAACTTTCATCCCTGCCATTACGGCACTAGCCGGATTTGTTCCGTGAGCTGATGCTGGAATTAAACAAACATTACGCTGTGATTCTTTTCTGCTATGGTGGTAAGCACGGATTACCATTAATCCGGTGTATTCACCCTGAGCACCTGAATTGGGCTGCATAGAAACGGATGGCAGTCCGGTAATTTTTGTTAAATAACTTCCCAATTCCTCAATTATTTGATGATATCCATGTGCTTGGTCAGCTGGAGAAAACGGGTGTAGTTCTGTGAACTCAGGTAATGTAATTGGCATCATTTCTGATGCTGCATTTAGCTTCATAGTACAGGAACCAAGCGGAATCATGCTTGTGTTTAAAGATAAATCTTTCATTTCTAAACGGTGTAAATAACGCATCATTTCAGTTTCAGAATGATATAAATTAAAAGTTGGATGTGTTAAATAATCCGATTTTCTTTTTAATACAATTTCATCTTTCTCATTTATCTTCGTGTTCTTTGCGCCCTTCGTGGTTAGTATTGTAAGTATGTCCTCAATGTCTTTTTCAGTTGTCAATTCATCCAGACTGATTCTAATATCACCATTATCGTAATATAGAAAATTAATCTGTGCATTTTCAGCTGACTTCCGTACTTCATCAGCAGATTTTCCGCTCAATGATATTCTTATAGTATCAAAAAATGATTTTGTTAAAACTTTATGACCAAGTTTAGTTATTCCATCGGCTAATAATTTTGTATTATTATGAATAGATTCCGCAATTTGTTTCAAGCGTTCCGGTCCGTGGTAAACTGCATACATCCCTGCCATTATTGCCAATAGTACTTGAGCTGTGCAAATATTGGAAGTGGCTTTCTCGCGACGGATATGCTGCTCACGTGTCTGCAGTGCCATACGGTATGCTTGGTTGCCGTGTCTATCAACTGTTACACCAATGACACGACCGGGAATTTTACGTTGAAATTTTTCATTAGCTGCAAAATAGGCAGCGTGTGGACCACCATAACCCATTGGCACTCCAAAACGTTGAGTATTGCCAATTGCGACATCAGCGCCAAATTCACCGGGAGGCGTTAATAATAATAAGCTCATAATATCAGCAGCTACGGCAACATAAACTCCTGAGTTATGGGCAGAATTGCAGAATTCAGTATAATCGAATATTTCACCATCGGTTGCTGGATACTGGACAAGCGCCCCAAAAACATTTTCATTAAATTTAAAAGATTGGTGATCTCCAATAATTAATTCAATTCCAAATGGAGCGGAGCGGGTTTTAAGTACATCAATTGTTTGGGGATGACAGTGTTCAGAGACAAAAAACACATTACAGTCATTTTTTTTAACTTCACGGAAGAACATCGCCATTGCTTCAGCGGCGGCGGTTGCTTCATCTAATAGTGACGCATTTGCCAATGGCAAACCGGTTAGATCAGATATCATTGTTTGAAAAATAAGTAATGCTTCCAATCGACCTTGAGAAATTTCCGCCTGATAGGGAGTATATTGGGTGTACCAACCGGGATTTTTTAGAATGTTGCGCTGAATTACAGCAGGAACCTTTGTGCCAAAATATCCCTGTCCAATAAATGAACGGAATACTTTATTTTTAGCTGCGATCTTTTTAGATAAATGTGCAAGATCATGTTCACTAACCACTTTGTCAATAGCCAGAGACTTATTGCTTAAAATTGATTTAGGAATAGTTTCACTTACTAAAGTTTTTATAGAATCTAATCCAACAACTTTTAGCATATTGTTTATATCTTTTTGTGATGGACCTATATGGCGTGGGATAAATGAATCGTTTACTTTGGTCATAGAAATATCTTTTTAATTTAGTTAAATAATATTTTTATTCTGTAAAATTGAGCTTGAATTTAGACCCTCTTCTTTGTTTGCGAAAACAAGATTAAACGCTTAAACGTTATATAAAGAAATATTTGAAATTGGAGATCTTATGATATATCGTATCTTAATATTTATCTTATCTGTTGGATTTTGTCAAAATATAATCTACAATGACTTTTTCACTGATAATACGCTGCGGTTTGATTATTTTCATAGCGGTGTAGCAGACACAGAACACATCAGTCTTGATGAGCTGCGCCTGGAGGGTGCTTGGGCGGGCAGTAAAACCAACTTAATTGATGAAATGCAATTAGGTCTCTATCGTTTTGAAGTAAGCGATATAGTGTCAGAACAAATAATTTATGCCTATGCTTTCGCAAGTATTTTTGGTGAATGGCAGACAACCGGTGAAGCAGCCGATGGTGTATGGCGTACTATTCATGAATCACAACGATTTCCTGAACCGAAACTACCATTTCGATTAATTCTGAAAAAACGAAATCCAGATGGAACATATAGTATTATATATAATGATAAACACGAACCGACAAACCGTTTTGTGAATCGTTCACCGATAGTAAATAGTAATAAAGTGTGGAATATATTTAGTAACGGTTCCCCCAACAATAAAGTTGATATACTAATCCTTGGTGATGGCTATCGAAATGATGACGCTAAACAATATAAGAAGGATGCTAAACATTTAGTGGGTGTAATGTTTGATACCGAACCATTTAAATCACGCAAATCAGATTTTAATGTATGGGCAATTGATTTATTTTCAGAAGAAATCGGTATTAGTAATCCGCGTCAAAATATTTGGAAAAAGTCTGCTTTGGATCTACGATTTAATGCATTTGATTCCGATAGGTATGTTCTGACATTTGCAAATAAGAATTTACGTGAAATAGCCGCACAAGCACCTTATGATGCAATTATGATAATATTCAATGATCCTAAATATGGTGGTGGTGGAATTTATAATTTGTGGTCCACAGTTTCGTCATTATCGAGCCAAGCAGATTATGTATTTGTACACGAATTTGGACATTCATTCGCAAGCCTTGCGGATGAATATTATACATCTAATGTTGCTTATCGAGTATCATTGCCTGAATACGAACCAAATAGACCAAATGTAACTGCACTATTTGATCCAAACAGTCTGAAATGGAAACATTTAGTTGAAGATGAGATACCTATCCCAACTCCGTGGGGACAAGATGCGTATGATTCGATTGCAGTAGTTTATCAACAAAAACGGCGGCAAATGATCGCCGATAGTGCTAGTGCAGATGAAATGGAATCTCTTTTTGAAGAATTAAAAATATCAACAATTCCGATATTAAAATCACAGAAATATTATGGAAAAGTAGGTGCTTTTGAGGGTGGTGGCTATCTTGCTAAAGGATTGTACCGTCCCGAGGTTGATTGTATTATGTTTTCCCGAAATAGAGGTGAATTCTGTAAAGTGTGTTCAGACGCAATTGAAAATATGATTGATTGGTACGTGAAATAGTATTTAGTTATTCAATTTTTCTAAAGCTATTTTGCGAATAAATGCATAGTTCATATCATTTAATGAATTGAAATGCGCAACAGATTTATATATTTTTTGGGCTTTTTTATAATCACCAAGTTCTTCATATGCAGTGCCCATCATATACAAAATGATTGGGTTTTCTAAATTAGCTTGTCTGTACTCATAAATTGCATCTTCATACTTTTCTTCAAGCAAATTTATATGACCCGTAAGCTCGTGGACATTTCTTATCTCGTTGAGGTTCAGAGTTTTTTGTGCGGATGACTCATATTTTTCTGTATATTTTTTTAATTTTTCTATATCATTTTGGTGCCATGCCACTCTACCGGCACTAACAAATAATTGTCTTTTAATATAATATTTCAATTCTTGCGAGATGTTTGATCTCTCAAAATATTCAATTGATTTTTCAGAGTATTTAATAGCATTTTCGTAATCATCACTCATTAAGTATAATCCTCCGATATGCGCCAAATCTTGACCCAACGCTACGTCATCTTTGATATCTTTTGATATGGATATATTCATTTTGAGCTCTTCAATGGCTCTATCAAAATTTCTGCGATCTACATTAACTACAGCTTTTGCAACATGCATTCGCTTTAGATTGCCGGGATCATCAGAAAGAAACTCAATACTCGCCAGTTCGTTACAAGCATCTTCATGCCTTTCTAGAAGCGTTAAATTGGTTGAGATACCAATTATGGACGCGATAAATTTCGGTTGTATTTCAAGTGCTTGGCGATAATATTCTATCGATTCTTCAAATTCTCCCTTTTTAAGTAATAATTCAGCATATGAATCGTAAGGATTCGGATCGTTTTGAATGAGATCTATATATTGCTTAAAGTACTTTTCAGCTTCATCGTAGTCACCAAGTTGACGGTAAGTGTAGCCTAACATATTATATGGTTGAGATAATTCTGGATTTATTTCTAAAGCAATTTTAAGATGTTTTATTGTACTCTTATATTTTCGTAAGCTAAATAAAAAATTCCCGTATATACTATGAATCATTTCATCGTTCGGAAATTTTTTGATTAATTCTAAATAATAATCGTTCTCTTTTTCACGATCATTATTAAATTTCGCTTCAATCGCAAGAATTGTGAGCTGTTCTCCTTCAGAAACTTTTTTGCTTAATGCTTTAGCCTTGTTAAAATATTTTAAAGTCAATTTCGGAGTTGTTTGGACTAGGGCTAGCTGCATATATGCCATTGCAAATTCCTTATCTTCAGCAATAGCTTTCAAATAATAATATACAGCTTCTTGCCCGCGTAATTTTTGTGCTAAGGCTATACCTTCGTTAAAATATTCAAGAGCTTTTTCAGAATTTGTTGTTATAGGTATTTTATCTGAATTCTCTTTACTGCAATTAAATGTAAAAAATGAACTTGCTACTATTAAAAATATAGCAATAAGAGACGAACTCTTAATTTTGGAAAAAGTAATTATATTTTTCATATTGTTCCGGACATTAAAATCGTTTATAAGGTTAGACTAATTTAAAGAAAAAAAGTTGTCCAAAAAAGAAAAGTGACTCCGGGGCGACTCGAACGCTCGACCAATGGCTTAAAAGGTCATTTAGCCAGTCGTCAATAAAGTATGTTCTATATACACAAAATGTATCCATCAATAAACTAAAACAATCCTTATGGTTATTAATAATAATCAGTATTAATAAACTTTTTACTTAACGGCTAGAGAGAAATATCTTAACTTTTAGATATTACAATTTAGAATTTAAGTGGGTGACATTAGTATATTACTCTTGAATTGCTAAATATTAAATTAGAACTTAGAAACGACATTAAGCGTGAGGACAACCAAGTGGAATCTCAATTATTATATCAAATTGATAGATCAAATATTGTATATGAAATGTTTGACAATGAAGTAGTGATTATCAATCTCGATAATGGCAACTATTATAGTTATGATGGTGTCGGTGTTGATATTTGGAATCAATTAACTAAAAAGATTTCTATAGATAGCATTTCACAATCATTATCTGATATTTACCCCTCTGTACAATTGGACGATCTTAAGACAATTATTATTAAATCTATTACGGATTTAGAAAATGAAAATTTGCTGATTTCATCAGAAATCAAAAATAATCAAGAGATAATTACATCCGTTGAAGCCCATCAGGATACCAGAGTTGAAACTAACGGTATAAAAATACCAACTCTTCAAAGATTTACTGATATGCAGGATTTTTTATTAGTAGATCCAATACATGAAATTGATTATGAAAAATGGCCTGAAAAAGATAATGAAAAGAAATCATAAAACAATCAATATAAAGCAATTTGTCTAAGCACAATTTATGGGTTATAAACTAGCTTCTGATCCTGATAAATTTTTTAATACGGTAGATAAATCATTTCTGAGTTCATTGCGGCACTCGGAGGAAATTGTAAAATATTTTAATATTGCATCGCACAATGTTAAGATTGTTTTTTCCGGGCCGGAATTGATCCCATATTGTATTCCTGCCATTAATCATTTAGCAACTGGAAAAACCAAAAATATTTCATTAACAATATCCGTATGGGATAGTAAATCAACTAAAATTAAATTACCATTTGATCTATGGGAAGAGCATATATCTACAAATGCTGATAAAAATATTTCTAGTGAGGGACCAGAGCACACCCGTAATTATTTTCACAAACAAAATATTAGAGGTGTGTACCATGGCGAGACCAGAGCTTTAAGTTTATTTGACGAAAAAACAAATAAAGCTATTATATGGTATAGTAGCAAGGATTCCATCCCATATTTATCCACGAGTTCACCATTTCGTTCAATTTTCCATTGGTGGTCTTTGAGAATGGGTTTGCTACTAATACATGCTAGTGCTGTTGGTTACCAAAACAGGGGCGTACTAATTGTTGGTAAGAGTGGTTCGGGTAAATCAAATACGGCTCTAGCAAGTATTAATTCCCATTTAAGATTTGCTGGTGATGATCATGTTATTATAGATACAAATCTGCCGCTGAAAATGTATAGCCTGTATAATTCCTTTAAACTCAAGAAAGCTGACATCGAGAAATACATAGAATTAGTAAAATCAAATAATGAACATGACAATAATAAATATGAAAAATCAATCTTTTTCATGAATCAATTAGCGCAAGAAAAACTTATTACTAGCTTTGAGATTAAAGCTGTATTGTTACCAAAAATTACTAAAATAAAGTCTCCTCGACTTTATCCGGTTCCAGCCTCAAAAGCTTTACTTGCGATTTCACCAAATACAATCTTTCAACTACCGGGTTCGGGTAAGATGGACTATGATATGATGATAAGGTTGGTCAGAAATACTACAAGTTATATATTAGAGCTGGGAAATGATGTAAAAAATGTTCCGCACTTAATTGGCGAATTATTAAAAGAGAATAACATATCATGAACGAGCAACTTATTAGTGTAATAATACCGGTATATAATGGGGAGAGGTTCTTGAAAGAATCAATTGATAGTGTATTTAATCAAAAATATAAAAATATAGAAGTGATCGTAGTTGATGATGGCTCTACTGATAAAAGTGCTCAAATAGCAAAATCATATGCAGATGTGCGTTATCTCTATCAAACCAATCAGGGGCCTTCCGTGGCACGAAATACAGGAATTGAAGAATCTACAGGAAATTTTATTTCATTTATTGATTGTGATGATATCTGGTATCCTGAAAAATTAAAAGTCCAGATTGAGTACTTAAATAAACATTCAAACATTGGATTTGTATTTGCGCACAGAAGAATGAAAATCGAGAAAAATATAGATAATCCCCCTTGGTATAAAGAAAAGCTATTTACAAATGACCATCCTGTTTTGGGTGCGAGTGCTATTTTAGTCAGACGTAAAATATATACAAAAATTGGCGGTTATAATCCTAATTATAGATTTGGAGAAAATGCTGAATGGTTGACACGCGCAAAGGATGCTGGAGTGGAAATGACAATTCTACCCAAAACACTTCTTGAACTAAGAGTTCATGAGCGAAATCAAACCTATCATCTTGATGAAATGCGTTCAAATATATTAAAAGCACTTAAAGGTTCAATAGATAGACAAAGGGAAAAAAGGGTTAATCATGAGTGATAGTTTAGTCAGTGTCATAATCCCCGTCTATAATGGAGAAAAATATCTTTCTGAAACTTTACAAAGTGTTTTAGATCAAACGTATACAAATCTTGAGATAATTGTGGTGGATGATGGTTCAAGAGATGATACAGCAAAAATAATTAAGACAAATGATAATATCATCTATCTTTATCAAAATAACCAGGGTACTGCAGCGGCTTTCAATACCGGGATTAACCAAGCCCAAGGTCAGTATTTTTCATTTTTGGGTGCTGATGATCTCTGGGATTTAAGAAAAACACGAATCCAAATTGATGCGTTTAAAGAATTCCCAGACTACGATATTATCTCAGGACATGTGCGGCAATTTCTGAGTCCTGAACTGCCAGAAACGTTAAAAAAAAGTATAAAATTTTCCGAGGATTCAATCCCCGGACACGTTGTTCCTGCAATGTTAATAAAACGACAATCTTTCTTTAAGGTCGGTTTGTTTGAAACCGAATGGAAAGTGGGTGCTGAAATGAGCTGGTTTCTTAGAGCAAATGAAATTCCGCTAAGATTAAAGATTCTACCTGAAACCTTGTTGCGGCGACGTATACATACTAGCAATAAAGGAATCATCAATCGGGAGTTTTTATCTCAGAGAGCAAAAATTATAAAGGCGTCATTAGACCGAAGAAGGGCTGGCAAATGATCAGTAATAAATGGAAATTCTATTTTCAGACTTTTGGCGAGGACAAAAATAAATTAATATTCAGTACAATAATAAATATCATTCAGCCAATTATATTATTGCCGATTGTATTGTTGGTTCGCTATATAATTGACGACATTATTCCCCAAAAAAATACAAATATGGTCATCCTTGCTGGGGCTACGGTTCTAGTTTTATATATAATAAGTAACAGCATTACATTCCTGTCTCAGAAAATAATTTTAAGGACGGTAAAAACAGCCATACTTAACTTGCGAGAACAAATAGTAAATAAACTATACATGTTCCCGCGCAGTTTTTATGATAATACTGATGTTGCCCGACTGCATACCATAGTAGTTCAGGATACTAACAGACTAGACTTTGCTAGTAATATTGTTATTTCTTCACTGATTCCATCATTAATCATTAGTGGTGCCCTAGGTTGTATCTTGTTTTTCCTAAATATAAAACTATTCCTGATTATGATGATTATTACACCCCTGATTGTTCTTCTCAGCAGGATAGGTAGTAATAAAATTAAAATATGGACAAAGAAATCACATCGATTATTTGAGATTATCACCAAGGGATTACTTAGGGTGTTGCAAATAATGGATCTAACAGTTCAGCGTTCAGCTGAAAGATTTGAGATGGACAGACAACTACAAGATATTACGGCATTCCGAGATGTTAGCTATAAACATGCATGGATCATTTCTGTCTATCAATCGTTGCAAAGTACATTAATAGCATTTTCAGGTGTGTTAATTCTTGTGGTTGGTGGCATTGCAGTTATAAATGAATTGCTCTCATTGGGGAATCTAATATCGTTTTATGTAGCAACAGGGATGTTGAAGGCTCAAATGTCAACAGTAACCAGATCTATCCCAATCGCGATTGAGGGTTATGAATCACTTACGACTATATACAATTTATATCAAACTGAATATGATATTACGTATCAAGGAAGCAAAAGAATTAAGTTCACAGGTTATATAAAATTAAAAGCAGTTGATTTTTCATATGGAAAAAATGAGCTGTTGAAAAGTGTTAACCTAAATCTTAGCCCAGGTTCAATAACTGTAATATGTGGTCCCAATGGCTCCGGTAAAAGTACAATAGTAAACCTTATATTAGGTAATTATAAGCCGCAGTATGGATGGATTTATGCAGACGGTTGCACATATCAAGATGTTGATATCTCTCAATTACGAAAAGACATTGGTGTTGTAACGCAAAACCCGATAATCTTTCCAGCAAGCATCTGGGAAAATCTAACCTATGGTTATCCAGGAACAGATAATATTACAGTGAAGGAAGCGGCATCCGCTGCTAACATCAACTATTTTATTGAACAGCTACCTATGGGCTATGATACAATGATTGGTGAACAGGGCGTGCTTTTGTCGGGTGGTGAATATCAAGGTATTGCTATTGCACGAGCCTTGCTTTTAAAACCTAAATTATTAATTCTGGACGAACCAACTAATAACCTGGATGATGAAAAAATTGGAAGCTTAATTAAAAACCTTAAAAATTTGAGTTATCATCCAGCAATTTTATTGATTAGTCATAATAAGTTAGTTCAACAAGAAGCTAGTCAAACATTTATAATTAAAGATAAAACCTTGATTGAAATATGATTTTTTTGGACTTATCGCTTATAATTTACTTTCAATCTATCACAATTTAAAAAATGATACATAACAATAAAAGGTATCCAACGACTAGGCAGGAGTTACTCTTAAAGGCTGCACTTCTTGATGATTATTCTGCGCTCGAAGCATGGGAAGAGCTAAAAACAAAGTTTAAAATTGACGAGCTTGACAGAGGCTCATTTCGATTATTACCGCTCCTCTATCATAACCTAAAAAATCTTGGGATCAATGATACAATAATAGACGAAATGAAAGCAGTTCATCGCTCATCCTGGTATAATAATCAAATATTGTTTCATCTTACCGCAAAACTTCTTGATCTGTTTCACAAGAATAATATTAAAACTATGATTATCAAGGGAGCTGCAGTTGCTAATAAGTATTATCCGGATATAGGCCTTAGACCGATCAATGATTTTGATGTGCTTGTAAAGCCTGACCGAGCACTGGATGCTATAGAGTTATTACAAGATACCGGTTGGCAGGGGAGACCAATAGCACCTGCCAATTTCTCAGAACAAAATCTAACTACTTTGCATGCCTGGAATTTTACAGATTCGCTTGGACGCGGGTTCGATCTGCACTGGCATTTGCTACCAGAAATTTTAGCAATTGATGCTGATAATGAATTATGGTTGAATGCAGAAACAATTAAATTACATAATGTAGAAACAAAAATAATTTGTTGTACAGACATGCTTTTCCACGCCTGTATTCAAGCGACCAGAGCTAATAAAAAAATCACCCCTATCCGATATCTGGCGGACCTGTATATAATAATAAGCGCTTATCCTTCAAGGATTGATTGGAAACGTTTAGTGTCTCAATCAACACGACTAAACATGATACTTCCTGTAAAGGAATCACTTAAATACATCAAAACAACATTTAATGCCCAGATATCATCCGAGGTCCTTGAGGATATTGAAAAAACAAAGGTTTCTAAAATTGACAAAGTTGGATATAGGGCACGCAGTCGCTCCCGGGATCTAGTTGGATTTATCCCATCATATTGGACTCTATATCTATACCAGACGTTACCGGAAGGAGTTTACAGTTTATCTGGGTTTATTAGGTTCTTGAAAACTTACTGGGGGTTAAAACATTTTTGGCAAATTCCACTAATAATAATTCACAGAGGCTTCAAGCAACTTAGCGGTCAATAACATAATCCCGCAGCTTACTACTTATTCTCAATTTTGAAGTTCAAATAGAAAGTGATAAGTAGAATATAGGCCATACTTTTGAACTACAGGATCATCATATTTAGGACTTTTTATAACTAGTTTATATCCGTGTTTTAAAACTATTTCCATAAAATTCTCACCATGAACATTTAAGAGAAGTTTTCCCCCTTGTTCATCACCGTTCGGTACAATCATTAAGTATTTGACTTCATGTTTCCTTAATAATGAAACCCACCAATCAATAGCGGTGAGATGACATTCAGAAAAACTGTGTATATTTATTGCTATATCAACGGTATTATTTTTTAGTGTATCAACTATATTATGAAGGGGGACTAATATTCCCCGATCTTCTAGTTTCCTAAACTTGATGTAGTAATCTGAAATAAATGTTGAGATAGCAACTGCATCAGTACAGTAATATTTTGATATATTGGGACTTGCAATCAAAGCTCGGTGCGCCAATCTTCCATACCCGGCTCCAATATCCAATATATTCAATTTTCTGCTTTGTGATAGGATATTTAAATGTTTTTCAAGAAAATATATTTCAATGATTGAATCCAATAGATCTCTTGATATCAATCGGTTTGCAATGGTTAAACAGTAATTTCCAAAGTATTTATCTTCTTCAATAATTGAGAAAAGATTCAGATAGTCATTCTCTAAAGCATGGTAGGTTGTTAAAGCATAACTCAAAATATTATTTTTACTGGGGTGGATCTGTCTGACATAAGCATTATCACCGCGGAAAAATAATATATTTTCATCATTGATGTAGTTTTTATCCCAGATTAGGGGTTGGGTTACTATTTTATCAAATTTTAGATAATCATTTTGTAATGATTGCAGAATAGGATTGTTTATATTTAAATATTCTGTAGCCTCTTCCGGCAAATTAGATTTATCATAATATTTAACAGTTGGACGTATCTGCCAGTCATCGAGATTTGAATGGTGTATTATTTTATACCCAAACGTATCAAATAAATTTTTCAATATTTTTTTTAAGAATCTTTTCATCAAGATATAAAACGTGTAATTAAAATACGATATAAATTAGTTAGGATAAATTTATAATTTGAATAGAAATTGATTATTTCTTATCAATTAATATGACTATCTTTTATCTTGTATCAACTGAAAGTAAATATTGATTGATAAATTAAAAGCCCTCAAACATATTCCCGTTTTAGGGAAATTTCTCACAAACGTATATGGCTTTGTGAGAAATCAAAGTATTGAATCTTTTTATCATTATAATGCACAATTCAATAGAACTATAGGAGTAACTGTTACCAGGCGAAGCGTACCAATAATAGTTACTTTAACAACCATACCGGAAAGAATTGATCGTGTTTATCTTGCAATTGAAACATTACTTAATCAATCTTTGAAACCTGATCAATTGATATTGTGGGTTAAAAAGACAGACTTCAGTTTGGATAAATTATCAAATGAAAGTCGGTTTACTAAAAAACTAATTCAACAAAAAGCTAGGGGACTACAAATTAATTTTTGTGAAGATTTATTTTCATATTCAAAAATTATTCATACTCTTGAAAAATATCCTGGTGCTATTTTAGTTACTGCCGATGATGATTTATATTATAAGAAACACTGGCTGAAGGAGCTTTATGAATCTTATATAATTGATCCCGATTATATCCATTGCCATATGGCTCGTTATATTATTAAGGCTTCCCCCAACAGTCTTCAAACAGTTTTTAATTGGAACAAAGAGTTAAAAAACCTGGAATATCCCTCATATAATAATTTTCCATATTCTGGTGCGGGCTGTCTATTTCCACCTGGATCGTTACATCAGGAGGTCTTTAATAAGGAGGTGTTTCTAGAGATAAGTCCATATTGTGATGATGCTTGGTTTAAGGCAATGACTATTATGAAAAGGATAAAATCAAAACAGATCAAATCATCTACATCTACATTGCGTATAATACCAGGCACTACTAGTAAAACATTAGTATCAAGAAATATTGGTCAGGGGAAATTTGATACACAAATCAACAAAATATTTACTAAATATGATTTATTTAAATATCTAAGTTAGTTTGTCAAATTGAGTCGAAAATAATGTAGTATTGCTTTCATCTATAGCTAATTCAATCATAGACCTACTGTCGGCAAATATCTGCTTTCATGCATAGAAACCGTATGCATAATACTGTATTATTTGATTCCCGTTAACAAACTCAACAAGAAACAAAAAACCCCTCGAGAATAGTATTTTCAAGAGGGGCAATGTTTGGTGACTCCGGAGCGACTCGAACGCTCGACCAATGGCTTAAAAGGCCACTGCTCTACCAACTGAGCTACGGAGTCAAATTGTCAAGTAGTTCGCTACAATCGGGGCGCAATTTACATTTCTTTTAATAATTTGGAAATAGTGAAATAAACGTTTTTCTACTATAAATGACCTTCGGTACAGGTTGTATCAAATCCACCGCGGGTGTTATAAACAGTTGTTACTTTTAATTCGTTAGTATTTAGGATCTTTTTCAAATCCGTATAAATTCTTTTTGTGGCAGCTTCCTGATAGATGCCAACATTTCTATAACTAATAATGTAGTATTTCAGACTTTTTAAT
>CAZWKR010000021.1:0-34397 GCA_964634215.1 uncultured bacterium | reverse complement strand
TCCATAATATCCCTGAACTGACAAAATACGCTATTCGTGCAGGATTAACTTCCTTAGATGTCTAATAAAAACATTATGAGTAATAGATGTGAGGTTTTATCCTATATACAAATAGGTAGGATAACAATATCTAATCCGAGACAACCCTACATCTAAATAGACTACCTCCCGATGGAAATAATATATCTTATAACGTAATTTTAAACAGTAATTGACATGAAACTATCAAAAAAATATATTATAATAAAGGGATATTCAGTATTTGTGTTTCTTTTAACGCTTATTTTACCACTTCACTCACAAATATTTTTGCCAATAATAGCAGCTGACTCTACTACCCATGTTGAGATGAACGATCCAGTAGGTCGTCCCTATGGTGGAGGTTCGGGGTATTTCCCAATTGTTACCCAAGCAGAAAGTGATGTAGTGATTATTACAAATGATTATAGTTTACTTAAATCGAAATTAGCAAATGCCAGTTATGGTGATACAGTTTATGTTAATGATAATCTCGAGATTGAAATCCCCCGAGGTGGTTCGCTAACAATACCGGATGGAGTTACATTGGCTAGTGGTCGTGGTAGAAATAGTTCTAAGGGTGCACTAATATATTCAAATAGTTTCTTAGAAACAGATTATTTGTTTGAGTATCCAGCAATAATGGCGGGTAATAATGTACAAATTACTGGTTTGCGATTACGCGGCCCTGACAGCACATCGAGTTCTACTAATTATGGAAAACAAGCTCTTGGTATTAAACAGGAATATTCCGATAATCTAGAAGTTCATAACTGCGAAATATATAATTGGTATGTATTTGGTATTTACATTATTGAATCAGTAAATGTCAATATTCATCATAATTATATTCATAATAATCAAAATCCTCATATAGGTTATGGTGTTTGTAATAGGAATAAAACAGAAACTACAATTTCCTATAATATTTTTAATAATAATAGACATGATATTGCTGGCGTGAAAAATACTGGTATGGAACCACCATCTTATACTGCGGAATACAATTTAATGGGGCCAGAAGGTTATTCCCATAGATTTGATATGCATGGATGTGGTTATACTGATTTGTGGGGTTGTCCCAACATGTATACTAAGGATGATGCCGGTTCTGAAAATCTTGCAGGTGGAACTATTAATATCTTAAATAATTATTTTCTTCCAATGAATTCTCCTAAGTGGCATTCAGTTGTAATCAGAGGTATCCCAAGAGATATGGCAAATATCATAGGAAATTATTTTCCGACGGATTACATGTCGGGACCGGATTATCCTGTTAGACAGACCTTAATGTGGGATGATCTTATATATTCAGAGTGTAAACCAATCGATACAAGTTACGAATGGAATCTTGCTACTGGTGGTGGTGGTAGAGATGCAACAGCGAATGGAGAATGTGTTTACAATGGAATATTACAAAGTGAACCAAATCACATTAATTTTGTCGATAATATTATTGGGCATCCAATATATATACGTGTAATTAATTGGGATATACAAAGTGGTAATCAAGCTTGGAAAATAGTAGGTCCCGATATAAAATTTACTAATTTAGACGTTGGTTCATTTGCATATGGTGATTTTAATAATGATGGGAGGACTGATATTTTATATCAGAATAATATTTCATGGAGTGGATTAACTGAATGGGAATCGACTACAGATAATTATAATATTGATTCTAATCATATAATCGATTTTAACGGTGATGGTATAGAGGATAGATTAAATATTTTACATCCTACTACAATTTGGCCCTAATTGGCGCAATCTAGATTTATCTAGATTGAAAAATTCTTTTAACCACTTCTTGCCCCTTTAAAGATAATATTTATTAATGCTTTCATACCATATTTGAAATCTGTTTTAAGAGGAGCTCTGGTTTTTTGATTTAAATATTGTTCTTCACTTTTGAAAATGTCATCTAAATCTTTTGGCATATCCACGTAATAAGGCGGAATTATTCCTGGCTTAAATCTTGTTCTTAGATCTTGTAATTCTTTTGGGTAAAGGCTAAAGTATTGTTCGCTTAGTGCTCTAACACCAACTAGATTTATGCGTCCCTGTACCCAGTCATAAATTTGAGGAAGCTCATCAATCCAAAACTTTCTCATTATTCTACCCCATGAAGTAATTCGGAAATCGTTTTTGAATTTACCACGTGAGTCTAATTCATTTTCCTCATAAATATCTTTTTGAAGGAATTCACTATATGGGTGCATTGTTCTGAATTTATGAATTGTTATTAATTCTTTATTGTGACCTACGCGTGCAAGTTTTACAATTGGGTGATAAGATGGATTTGTGCTCTTAGATACAGTCTTTACTTTTTTAGCAATAAAGAATAATTTGTCATTTATTAATATATCTTTTTCAATTTTGAATCCGCAGAAATTTAGCCTACCGTACATTTCTGCTTTTGAGATTGTTCTATTATTTCCTCTAGTTATGAAGAAATATAGTCGATTGAATTTTGGTATTTTTGGTGTAATACGTGTAAATATAAAATGGAATGGATAAAATATTGTAAATAGTAATTTTGGCATCTGATTTTGTAAACGACTAAATGTTGTTTCAATTGGTAATAAATGTCCAACTAAGATGCCATCCGGGATCAGTTTCATATGAGAAGTGATTAGATATTGATTTAAATATCTTATATCGTTTATCTTATGAAGATTTACCAATAAATTTTTCGAA
The DNA here is from genome assembly GCA_964634215.1 of uncultured bacterium. Lineage (GTDB taxonomy): Bacteria > Fidelibacterota > Marinisomatia > Marinisomatales > JAHJCW01 > JAHJCW01. Next base: position 31,679 of record CAZWKR010000021.1, on the reverse strand, counting down.
TTATTTCTAATAATCTCAATATTTTCTATTGTAGTACTTGAAAATATAGAACTTGAGTGAAAATTAATTTTAATATTATTCAAATTCTTTTCAAGAAAATCAATAATTAGATTCTTGTCATCTAATGTGCTTATTTGATTAAATATTGACTCAATACTAATTTCTTTGTCAGATTGATACTGTTCCGATTCAACATCAAAGTTAAAGTTTTCAATATTCCAAGAAAAATTAGTTGTAGCTAATAAATCATCAATATTTGACTCGCTATCATGTCTTTTACTAATGTAATAAATAAAGAATGAGAATGTTTCAAGTATCGTAAAAATTAAAATTGTTCCAAATAGAAGAAATCGGGACATCGATTCAATACGAAAGAAAAAATATCCCCCGGCTGCTATTAGTAGCATGACGAATCCCGATTTTATATATGGACCTAGTATATAGGAAATATTAGTAGTCATAACTAATGTATATTTTTTTGTCAACAGAATTCCAGCAAGCCAAGAAGCGAATAAAACTAACAGAATACGTTCACTCCACGGGTATAGATAAAAAGTACCTGTTTTCATTTTTATCATTAAACTGTAAATGATAAAAAGCATGATAGCCCCAGTTGCCACCCATATAAAATTGTAATGTGAATTGGCAGATATTTTAACATCTGGCTTTTTATAATCTTCTACAGCAGATTTTGATGATAATATTTTTCGGAAAATGAATACAATCAGTATTTCAATTATCATTGGGAATAAAGTAATCTGTATAAGAAATAGTCTTGATATAGCTATCATCCCCGTAAGTGACACTGTACTTGTAACTAGAAATAGAGTAAGTATTGAGGAGGATATAATTGCTTTAATAAATGTTAAATGATTGCCCCCTAATACAGTGTTATATTTATTATAATATGATGATAATGTGTACCAATAGGCAAGAAATATTATAAACAGGATTGAGTATATACCATGAGGTACTAGATTCCCAAACTTATTAAAATTAAATATAACGTAAATAATAACTGTTAACAATATATCGATGAGGAAATAATAATAATTATTCTTCTTCTTATTCATGATATTTTAATTTTCAAGTTTGAAGTTTACTGTATTGAAATATGTTTTGGAATCTCATCATTCTAATGATTCGTATAACAATTTATTTACCGGAATCTCTAGAATCTTCATTTTATATGACCTTAATTGTTGCATCAGATATTACATAATTTAAATTTAATCACTTTAAAATCTATTTATATTAATGTATTATATATCTTTTTATACTCATCTTTGATGTTATTCCAATTATTAGATTTTAACACACGAGAATAGGCATTGTCGGCCTTAATCTTCATTATTTCATAATTATCTAATGCCCAAGTAATGATATTGTCTAAATCATTTGTTTTATCTAGTGAAAAAAAGAGTACCTCATCTTTACTGAACATATCTCTATTTTCAGTAATATCACTGCATATAATTGGTGTTTTTACTGAAGCAGCTTCCAAAAGCATCATTGACATTGATTCCCTTTCAGAGGGATAAACAAAAATCTTTGAAGATTGGATATGATTTAATAATTCGTTTTTATCTTTAATCAATCCTAAGAATTTTATATTAAGATTATTCGATAATTGTAGAATCAGTTCTTTATAGTCAGGAGTTTGATTCATATCACCAGCAATGGCTATTTTTTCAGAAAAATTAATATTATTGAGTGCTCTCAGTAATAGATCACATCCTTTTGATTGTATGATTCTACCCGCTCCAAAAAAAATTGAAGATGTATAAGTATTGGTTACATGTTGAAAATTCTTTGATATGCCATTTGGAATAAATACTGCCTTAATATCGTAATATTTTAATAACCATTTTTGTTCAGTCTTAGATACACAAGATATTCTATTGGCAAGTGGAAGCAGAAATTTTATTTGAAATTTAAAAAGCTGTTTATATTTTACCCATTTTTTCAAAAGACCTAAGTTTTGAACGCCATGCGTAGTAACAACAACTTTATATTTAATTCTCAAAAGCAATAGTATAAAAGTTGCGTCGCTATGATGTAAGTGTATTAAATCGTAGTTACCAATGAAAAATGCATGAAAGGCAGATTTTATATAATAAAGAAGCGTATTTAACTTTTTGTGCTTTATTGCTGAAAATACAATTTGATGAGAACCTTTATAAGTACCTGTTTTTAAATTCGTATGTGAAGAAACCGAATAAATCGTAAAATCATACTCTTCATTTAGATGAGAAATTAGATTTTCTCCAACTGCTGCCGCGCCTCCAAATGCTGGAAGTCCTTTTAAACCAATAACTGCAATACTCTTATTTTTCATTTCTAGATATCTATTTAATATTGGTTCTTATTATTATTGTTTAATTTCCTTCGCTGGTACACCACCAACAACAGTATTTGACTTAACATCTTTAATTACAACTGCACCAGCAGCAATTATTGCCCCATCATGAATTGTGATGCCCGGTAATATAACTGCATTACTTCCGATAAAAACATTATTACCTATAGAAACATTTGCTACTTTTTTAATATCGCCAATTTGTTTTTTAAGATCGGAGTAATTTGAATATGAATAAATTTGGGTATATGGAGCGATTGCGACATTATTGCCAATCTTGACAATTCCTTCTGTTGCATTTATATAGACTCTTACACCAAAATGACCATTATTACCAATGATAATTTGTCCTTTTCCAACAGCTAAAATACTGTCATTCCAAATTTTAAAATTATTTCCAATTGTAACTCTATTCCCGCTACCAAGTATTTTAACACCTGGTTTTAGTTTTGAATTTTTTCCTAGGCTCTTAAGGCGAAGTTTCCAATATGGTAATAATAAGTAATCTAAAATTTTAGTAAGGAATAAGTACAAATAATCATAAAAGTTGTATTTATTGGGATTTTCTTTAGTCATTTGCTGTTAATTTGTAAAAATTGTTCATTAGTCTTGCAATATGTTGAGGATTGTATCTATCCATAATTTGTTTTTGAGCATTGTTACCAATAGATTCCATTAAAGGGTAATTATTATGCAAATTTGCCAGGATATCATATAATTCTTTAGAGTTGTTGTTTTCAAATATAAAACCAGTTTTCTTATTGTTAATTATTTCTGGTATACCGCCAATGTTTGAAGCTAATGATACTTTGCCTGCTGCCATGGCCTCAAGCAGACTTATTGGACTATTCTCTTGCAATGATGGTAAAACAAATATGTCCATAACATTATATAATTCTAGTAATTGATTTTGATTCATATACCCCTTAAATGAAATAATGTTATCTAAATTATTAGATTTAATATACTGTTTACATTCCTCATAGTAGTTAGAATCCTTGATTTCTCCAACAATAGTTAATTTGAAAATTTTCTTATTATATTTTAGTTCATTAATAATTTTAATTAAAAATAAAAGATTTTTTAATCGGCTAATAAATCCTACATAAAGTATGTGATTATTAGTTGTATTCTTAGTTTTAATTTTAAAATAATTCGTATTAACAGCATTTGGTATTATAACATAATTAGAAAAAATTGTATTATAATTGTTTTTTGCATAGTTAAAATTGTGATTAGAAATAAATATGTAATTTGAAAATTTTGGGAAATAAATAGTTTCAATAATACTTTTATAAAAATATTTCATTTTATTTCTAAAAGTATTTTGAAATTTCAATTCAATTCTATTAATACCATGCTGAGTAATTATTATTCTATCTTTTGGGAGATTGCTAATACTTAGTATATTGGGACCTGTTCCATGAGAATGTATTAAATCTGGTTTTTCTTTGTTAATGATCCCTCTAATTATTTTTCTTTGATAAAACAAAATATTTAACAAATTATTTTTATATTTTGGACTTTTTTGAATAATTGTAATATTCTCTGAATATTTACTTGTTAGATTTTTGAATTTGTCACTTCTAAATGAAAGAACGATGATCTCTAATTCATCAATATCGGAGTATCCTTCCAAAATGTTTTCAGTTGCAGTCTCAACACCACCGGCACTCTGTTTACGAATTAGTGATAGTGGAGCGATGTACAAAATCTTCAACATTTAGTTCAGCTCAATTTTGTTTATATTTATTTAAGGCAATTGCCATAAAGATGAATTTAATACTACCATAAGTAACTGATAACATTTGACCTCCAATTGAAGCAAAAAATTGTGTGATGAATATCACGAGAAATAATTCTCGATATGTATAGTCTATATATGATTTTCTTTCTTTAAAATGTTGATATATATAATAAAAAATATAGAAATAAAAAAATAAGCCCACCAAACCTATTGTATTGACTATCAAATTATAATCTATATGGAGGACTCTACGACCAAATATATTACCAGGTCCATAATTGCCATTTGAATTAAATGCTTCTATACCAAATAATGATTCGGAAATACTTTCAAACGAAAGCGTTTTTTCCCAAACATAATAAGATTCAAGATAACGAGCTTCAGATTCAATAATGTCTTTATATTTGCCTTGAACACGGTCACCACGAGCATATATTCTATCCTCAAGAACATCAGAATATTGATTTAACAGGAGCAAGACAAAAACAAATCCCAAGATATATGTTATAATTGAGTTAAAGTTTAATTTCTCCAAAAATAAATAAATAATTATACCAGTAAAAAATGTAATGATCGCGGTACGTTTCAGACCTAATAGTAATTGGACTACTAATAATGTAAACAATATTAAGTAAATAAATTTTGCTGACGTTTTAATATTTTTCGTTTTTAAAATAATTATATATAGAAAGAGTATAAATGTATAAGTAAGCCATGAGTCTGAAAGGCTACCAACCAAAAAATCGGTACTGTCAGTATATGCTGAACCACCAATCCCATATATTGTTGAAATTGCATAGTTCACTATCAGCATTATTGATAATAGTAATATATTTCTAATAATAACTTTTTCTGTGTATAAATGACTATAAACATAGAATATCGGAAAAGCCCAAATCGTTAAAATAAATTTACTAGATAATTTTAATGAAACTAATAAGTCCGAAGTAAATGGAAGCATTAATAATATGTAAATAGTAATAAAAAAAAATGGAACATATATTTTATTTTTAGGTTCCTTGAACCAAGCAACAAATAATATTGCTGTTAATATGATACCTCTAATAGATGCGGAGCTTGTACTAATTTCCCAAATAGTTGATGTGGAAATATCGAACAAAAGATTCAATGGTAAATAATATTTTAATAATATTTTAAACATTTTTTCGAATGATATATTTCATTGTCGATATTAATATATTTCTTAATCTATCAAAAATATTTATAAGTATATGTAAAATTTTATTATTAATAGATAAGTAAATTAATTTATGATATGGACTACATTCCAAACTATGTTTCTTTAAATATGAATTATACTGCGCACTATGTTGTTGATTCTTTGAATGAAAAGCTTTAAGTAATAAACTTTTTGAATAATCCTTTTGTAATTTATTTTTAATCGCTATTGTGGTTGAGTATTTAGTTGCATAATCTAATCTAATGCGAAGACCTGATTCAATAAAAGCTCTGTAAGTAGTCCTATCATTGGAAGCCGATCCCTGTACCTTCCTATAAACACCGACAGATTCCTTAAAATAATAAAATTTTGTTAGTTGAGCCATCTCTAACCATATAGGCAGATCGAGCATTAAATAATCAGTCACGGTTAAATTTCTCATTGCTTTGGATAATAATTCTGACCTAGCTAAAACCGTTAAAGTTGCAATACTATATTGGAATGAAAGTAATCCATTGAAGATTTCGATATTTGAAAAATTTAATATTTGATTAGTGTTGTTGACTAGTTTTCCTGTTTTGTCATACAGCTTATCCATGTTGCAATGTACTAGGCCATAGTCAGAATGTGATTCTAAAAAGTCTACTTGTTTTTGTAATTTGTTAGGATCTGTCCAATAATCGTCACCGTCACAAAATGCAATATATTTACCTGTACAAGCTTTAAAGGTGGCAAAAAAATTACGTTCCATTCCAATATTTTTATGCTGCAGTAATAATTTAATTTTATCGGGATGTTTCTGGGCATAGTTTTTAACAATTGTACGAGTATTATCACTAGAAAAATCTTCTCCTACAACTATTTCATAATAAAAATCGACTTTTTGCTTTATTACAGATTCTAATGTTTTAGAAATATATTTTCCATGATTATATGTAACCATCAGAACTGAAACCATTATATCTTTTTTTGTTCTCATATAAATTTAAGATTAATGTAGAGATTTACTTGAAATATTATTATTTGTTATCCCTGATAATTGTTTGAGGAACACAAAATAATCCAGTCATTTGTATTCTTAATGACTGCCGAAAAAGTTTATAGAATTAAAGCAGATCCGCATTATTACCAATTTCATGTGTTTTATAAAATTAATTCAACAATACGTTTTATTGAGTCAATTTCAATATCTGGATAGATTGGCAGACAAAGCACCTGGTCAGAAATTCTATTTGCAACGGGTAAATTTTCGGATTTTGCAGAGTCCAGACCCTTATATGCAGAAAAATTACTAATAAGTGGGTAGTAATATCGTCTGCTGAAAATATGATGATCTTTTAATTTATTATATAAATCATCACGACTCATGCCATATTTTTCTTGATTAATAAATATCGGGAAATAAGAGTAATTATATTTAACCCCTTCAATTTTATTTAAAAAATTAATTCCTTCAACTTCTTTTAATAACTCACGATAAGTATCATCAACAATTTTGCGTTTTGCAATTTGTTCATTAAATGTTTTTAATTGTAATAGACCAAAAGCAGCCTGTACTTCATTCATTTTCGCATTAATGCCTGGAGCAACTACAATTGTTTCATCAGCAAAACCAAAGTTTTTTAGAAAATCGATACGTTTTTTTGTTTTTTCATCATGACAGATAATGGCTCCACCTTCAATTGTATTAAAAGTTTTGGTTGCATGGAAGCTTAGAATAGAAAGGTCACCATAGTTTAAAACAGAGTTTTTGTTTATTTCAACTCCAAAAGCGGGTGCGGCATCATAGATTACTTTTAAACCGTAGGTATCTGCAATCTCTTGTATTTTTTCAACATTACAAGGATTTCCATAAACATGTACAGGAACAATAGCTGTTGTTTTAGCCGTAATAGTAGCTTCAATCCTTTCGGGATCAATAGTACAATATTCTGGATCAATGTCAGCAAAGACCGGTTTAATCCCATTCCACCATAAGGCATGTGTAGACGCAACAAAGCTATAAGGAGTGGTAATTACTTCTCCGGTTATTTTCAATTCTTGTAACGCAGTAATTAGTGCCAAAGTACCATTTGAAAAAAGTGAAATGTATTTTACACCAAGAAATTCAGCTAACTTTTTTTCAAATTCTTGATGATAATTACCGTCATTTGTTATCCATTTACTGTCCCATATCTCTTTTAATAATTCTACGAAATCATCAAGTGGAGGAAGTGTAGGTTGAGTTACAAATATTTTTTTATTCATAATATAATTTTATTTCCCAAATAGGAATAGATCTTCTTTGGGATTTACTCCATGTATGTAAGTTTCTTTTTTACTAATCAAATCATCATGATATTTTCTGCTAATGGTGAAACCAATTTTACTAAAAACATTAAAAAAGTCCTCTCCAAAAATTCTATAATGATCTTCTTCTCCATAAAATCTCAATCTTAATTCATTAGTGTTTATATTCTCATCATAAAACGTCTTTTTTAATAAGTCAGAGTAAGGTGTTTGTAATATGGCAAATCCGCCTTTTTTAAGCACTCTATAAATTTCTTTAATTGCGTTTTTATATTCCGGTATATGTTCAAGGACATGATTGGCAATAATGATATCAAATGACTCATCTGGAAAATCAATATTAGTTAAGTCAATTTTTGCAATTTCATTCGAAAAGTTATATCTTTCAGTATCAATATCTCCCAGAACATATTTTTTGTATTTTAGTTTTTTTATTTTTTTGTAAATATGCTTTTCAGGTGAACAATGGAGGATAGAAGATCTTTCAAATTTGTTCCACAGATTCAATTTAGAAAAATACAAAAATATATGACGAGTCCTATCATGAGCACCACAAATTGGACATGCAAAATTATCAACGTCGCTTCCAACTATTTTCATATCACTTAACAAATACGATTTTTTTCCGTAGTTATACGGTATAAAAATGCTAAATGAATTACCACAAACATTACATTTTTTACGATTTCCGAATTTATTTAGAAATGTTAACTTTATTTGGGGATGTCTAATAAGACTTAAAACTTTATATAATTTATTATAACTGTTGTTTTTCATAGATTTACTTCTTGTTCCGAATTTTTTCCGTAACAATATTTTTTATGAATATATAACTTTCTAATTGAAACAACTCGACAATCCCAAATGTTAAAATAGCACCGATCAATATTTGAATCAACAATATAAAATGATTATGAGTATGTATTAGTTTACCAATTGCAAAGACAATAGTGCTTACGAAGACTGCTAAAAAAAATGAAGATGAAATATCCTTAAGTTGTTGAATGCTTGAATATTCAATAAATCTGCCGGAATAATAACTGTTTAAAAAATAAGAAGCTGAGGAGAGTACAATCATCCCCACTATCATTGCTTTAATTCCTAATATTATTCCAATGATAATAATTGGGACTGCCATCATTTTTTTTATTATTTCAATTTTTACTAAAAGATTACCACGTCCTTGAACTTGAAGCATATTTAAATTTAGAGCATGTAAAGGATAAAACATTCCTACAAAACAAAGCAATTGTAAATAGATAATAGCGGGTGCCCATTTCTCACCTATTAACGTTAATATTAGTGGTTCTGCTACTGCGGCCATACCTAACATTAATATAAATGTAACTAACATAACACTTGTAATAATTTGACGATAAACAGATTTTAACTTTACCATATCTTCTTGCAAATTTGATAAAACAGGGTAGCTTACTTTTTGAACAATTTGAGTCAAATTTGCAGACGGTATTGCGTTAAACTGATCTGCCCTTGTGTAGTAACCTAATTGGACTGCTGAAAAATACTTTCCAATTATTAAATAATAAATATTTCTGTATATTATTTCAATTAATCCAGTAATCAAAATTTTACTACCAAACGAAAAAAGTTCTGTAAATGATTTTATACTAAAAATTAGACTCGGTTTCCACTTGGTCCATATCCATAGAAATACTGAAGTAAAACCAAATCTGCTTAAAGTAAGAATAACAAGACTCCAAACCCCAAAACCGTTAAAAGCCATATAGATTGCAATTATTCCGGATAATACTGAAGAAATAAATGAAACTCGTGCTTGGAGTTTAAAATTTATATTCTTCGTAAGTATTGTGCGTTGTATAATGCCAAGTGCGTTTAATATTAAACCCAGGCCTAATACTTGTAGTAACTGTTTTAATTGAGGCTCGTTAAAAAAATCGCTAATTGTTCCGGCAGAATAAAACAGTATAAGATAAAAAATAATTCCAACAACAAAATTAAAATAAAAAACAGTTGAATAATCTGTTTGAGTGCAATCCTTTTTTCTAATTAAAGCATTTGTAAAACCGCTATCAACAAATGACTGCGACAAAACAATAAAAATAGTTAACATACCAATTAAACCAAATTCTCTTGGCGATAAAATCCGTGCTAAAATAATTCCAATAATAAATTGAATTCCTTGATTAGCTAAACTATCAATAAAACTCCAAATCATACCAGAGACTGTTTTTTGTTTTAATGTCATCAAGTGGAATTAAATAACCTTTTACTCACAAATAAAAGAATCGTGAGCTTATTTTATTAACTGCTAACTAAATTACCTTTCTTATCTACTTTTCCCACAATTTTAGCAGGGTTCCCGACTGCTAACGAGTAAGGTGGGATATCTTTCGTTACAACAGCACCGGAGCCAATTAGGGCATATTCACCAATAGTTATCCCACAAACGATTGTAGCATTGGCACCAATCGAAGCTGAATTTTTTACTAATGTTTTAAGATAATATTCTGTTCCTCTTTGTGGAAATTCAGATCTAGGTAGTTTTATATTTGTAAAAACCATTGATGGACCACAGAAGACATAATCTTCTAGCTCAACTCCTTCATAAATAGATACATTATTTTGAATTTTTACGTTATTTCCTATTTTCACATTATTGGCAATATTAACATTTTGACCAACGCTACAGTTTGTCCCCAATATAGATCCGGTTTGGATATGTGAAAAATGCCATACTTTTGTTCCTTGGCCAATAGTAACATTATCATCAACATAACTTGATTCATGTACGAAAAATGTTTTTGACATAATTATTTATTCTCCATAAGACTTTTTGTCGCCAATTCTAATATTTTAATTACTTCTATGGCATTTTCAGAATTGTTAATCGTGATCGGATTTCCATTTAAATGATCTATAAAATATTGTAATTCGGCAGTAAGAGGCATTTTATCGTCATATTCAATATGACGTGTAGATCCACTATGTGGAATCGGTTTACCGTCCTTCCAGTCCACACTTTTATCATATAAAACTAAAGGTTTACCTTCTAAAGAATCTTCAAATCTGATCATACCTTTTGAGCCTACAACAACAAATCGATGTTCTTTAAATGGATGAAGCCAACTAACAAAAATATGCCCCATTACATTGTTGGGGTATTCAATTGTTGTAATTGTCGTATCATGAACGCCATCTTGCAATACATCGCTGCCGCGAGATGTTATTTTTTGCGGAAATGAATTGGTAAAATATTGATATAGAGCAATATCATGCGGGGCAAAACTCCAAAAGACATTTTCCTCAGTTCTAATTGTACCAAGATTCAAACGATTGCTGTACATATATTGAAGTTGTCCCAAAGTCCCATCATCTAGTAATGATTTAATTTTTTCGAAAGCAGGATGAAAAAGTAACACATGACCAACCATTAAATTTACATTCTTGTCAAGTGCCAACTTATGTAATTTAATAGCATCATCACTATTGAGGGTGATGGGCTTTTCAACTAAGACATGTTGATGGTTCTCAAGTAATATTTTAGTGATTTCAAAATGGGTGTGAGCATTTGTAGCGACGACATAACCGTCATAATTATCATCTATTGTTTCATTGACATGATTATACGTTTTAATAAATGGATATTTCTTTTTAAATATACTTAACTGATTATCATCTTTATCAACCACAGCTCCCAAACAATTCAATTGATTTAATGTGTTAATGTGATTTTTACCCCATTTCCCGGCTCCAACAACACAGATCCTTTTATTATTCATATCCTTCCACTTAATTGATTTTTTGTAATTCTAAATAGCTCCGCTTTGTTAATCCCAAGCAATTAACAATATCGATGTGTATTAAACAAATAAATATATGTACTTATATAAATCTAATAAAATTAGTTGAAAACGTCTATTGGGTACAATTCCTATTATAAGGAGAATGGTATGATTAAATTTATTTCAGAATTTTGCCATAATTGTTAAACTAGTTCAATTGCCGCATGACTTATAAATCATTTTAGTATTAATATTTTACTCTATGCATAATATCGATTTTATAATAATAGTAATATTTTTGACTGGTTCTGCCGGATTTGGTATATGGCAGGGTAGGAAGAATCAATCTTCATCAGACTATTTTGTCGCAGGAAGATCATTACCATGGTTAACAGCTATGTTTTCGATTGTTGCTACGGAGACATCAGTGCTAACATTCATAAGTATTCCGGGATTAGCATATCGTGGTGATTGGCAATTCCTACAATTGGCTTTAGGGTATATTGTGGGAAGAATATTAGTAAGTATATTCCTTTTGCCAATTTATTTCAAAACCGGAATAACTTCAATTTATGAAGTCCTCGGGGAAAGATTTGGTCATAAAATCCAAAAATTAGCTTCCGGTATATTTATGATAACAAGGGTTTTAGCAGATGGAATCCGATTTCTCGCCGTTGCAGTAATAGTTCAATTAATTACCGGATGGTCTCTATATACTTCAATTCTAATTATTGGATTCGTTACTTTGGTCTACACATATTCGGGTGGTATTCGTTCAATAGTCTGGATTGATAGTTTTCAATTTTTTCTATATTTAAGCGGTGGACTTATTTCAATTATTTTTGTGTTAACCAATTCGGATATGTCTTTAGTTAATATTATCAACGATTTAGATACTCAAAATAAATTTAAGATATTCAATATAGATTGGCATCTTTTTACGAACCCATTTGCATTCCTTAGTGCATTTATAGGTGGTACACTACTTTCTTTTGCATCGCATGGTGCGGACTATATGATGGTACAACGTGTACTTGGTACTAAAAACTTATCATCTGCTCGTAAAGCGATGGTTGGCAGCGGTGTTTTTGTATTTATCCAATTTTGTGTTTTTCTCTTTGCCGGATCACTCATATATTATTATTTCGGTGGAATGGATATGGAAAATGACCGAGAGTTCCCAACATTTATTGCACAATACTTACCGGTCGGTTTAAAAGGGTTGCTTTTGGCAGGTGTGTTGTCATCAGCAATGTCAACTTTGAGTTCGTCAATTAACTCGCTTGCTTCGTCAACAATCAACGATTGGGTAAGGAAAACAAAATCATTAAAATTATCTCGTTTAGTAAGTTTGGTTTGGGCAGCAATTTTAATTGGGATTGCTCTGATATTTGACGAGGGAGATGAAGCAATTGTAATAATGGGTTTGCAGATTGCATCTTTTACTTATGGAGGGTTATTAAGTTTGTTCATCTTAAGTAAAATGAAGCGTGAATTCAGTCCTGTTAGTATCGCAACTGGTTTAGTTGTTAGTATTTTAATAGTATTAGCGTTAAAATATTTCGGATTAGCCTGGACATGGTATATTGCTTTTGCAGTAATTGTAAATATCTGTGCTACATATATATTAGACAATATTATAAAGTATAGCTTTAAATCGAAATCCTGATACATTAAGCAATACATTAATATTATTATTTTTTGTTTTGTTTTTAATAATTTTCAGTATGTATATTTTCTGAGAATAGAGTTATATTATTTGAAATGAAATTTAAGAAGCCCCGTTGGTACGGCGTGCTCTTCAGGGAAAAAGTTTTTCTCGAGGGTAATTCAGCGGGGCATTTTTTTTGTACTTTATAAAGATCTCTTTGTGTTGAAACTATTTAATGCTAATCAGACTTTACCTAGTTTGTTATTGGGTTAAAAAGAATTCAAATTATAGGAATTATTCATCAAATATTTGTAGATTAATCATTCCACTGAATATGACATAAGGGAGAATTATGAATATATCTTTTGCCTACTACGATTACCCAAATAATCCGTTTTCTTTCTTCTCACAGCATCATATAAATGCGCTTTTATTTCTATTTGGTGTTTATATCCTGATATTTATATTTAGGAAAAAATTAAGAAATCCCAAAATTGATATTAAAATGCGTTATATCATTGCTGTAGCCTTAATATTACAGGAAGTATCATTAACTATATGGCGATTGTATAATGGAGATTGGCATCTTGGAACGTCTTTGCCATTACATCTTTGTGGAGTTTCAATTGTATTGTCTGCAATAATGCTGATCAATAAAAATTATACATTATTTGAAATCAACTATTTTTGGGGTCTTGGTGGAGCAATACAGGCTCTATTAACTCCCGATATCGGAATCTATGGATTTCCACATTATCGGTTTTTTCAATTTTTCACATCACACGGGTTAATTATAGTAGCAGTATTGTACATGGTTTTTGTACAAAAATATTCACCAACACATAAATCAATATGGAAAGTGTTCAGAATAACTTTAATATATACTGGTTTTATTGCAATATTTAATCTGATTTTTAAAGGTAATTATTTGTTTATATGTTGGAAACCGGAAAACGGATCAATAATGGATGTTATGGGACCATGGCCATGGTATATTATACCGCTAGCAATAGTAGCGATTATATCGTTTTATATTTGGTATGCACCGTTTGCTATACGTCAGTATTCCAAAAAGTTAAAAATTAAATAGGATAAATATGAGTCAAGATAAGTTTAACACACCCTGGCGCCTAATCGCAAATGCGATATATTCTCCAGCAAAAGATGCTAAAGTTTTTGGTACATTAGATGTTGATGTAACAAAAGCCGATGAATATATATCGGAACAACGTAAAGCAGGGAATAAAATCACAATGACAAGTGTTATTACTTCAGTGGTTGCAAGATCTTTAGCATTTAATGCTCCTGAAATGAATTGTTTTGTACGTAGAGGAAGAGTTATCCCAAGAGATTATGTTGATATTATGGTATCAGTGTTAATTTCTGGAGGACAGGAGATGAGTGCAGTAAAGATTGAATCAGCTCATACAAAAACGGTATCAGAAATTGCTAAGGAACTTAAAGAAAAAGCGGCTGAAGCCAGGAAAGGAACTGAGGATTCATCGATGAAAAACAAATATGTATTAAGTAAAATTCCTTGGCCTTTTCGTAAATGGGTATATCTATTATTAAGATTTTTAGTATATGGATTAGGAATCAAATGGAAATTTCTTGGTTTTTCTGAAGATTCTTTTGGATCAATGATGGTTACAAATGTTGGGACACTTGGTTTGACTACTGCATTACCGGCTCTCTTTCCTGCAGCAAAAATACCCGGTGTAATTGCTATGGGCAAATATGAAAAAAAGCCCACAGTTGTTAAAGGAGAAATTGCTATACGTACTTTTCTTAGCGGAGGGGCTGTATTTGACCATCGTGTTGTTGATGGAGCGCAAATCGGACAATTTGTCCGTGGTGTTGTTAGACGAATTAATAAGCCCGAACAGTTAGATCAATTAGAATCTGATTTATAATTATTTAGTGCTGAAACCTTTATTTACTTTTAAAGTATTAAATTCATTTAGCAAACATGAATGATTCAGATTTCAAATCGTTATTGACAAAAATTGACCGGTATTTTCTTGTCAAAAAAGTTGGTATGCAAGAAGATGAATTTATTGCGCAAGGAACACTACTTAGCGATAGCTCCATTGATTATATCAAGAAGATATTAAAAGATGAACCGTACTCTATAGAATTTCAATCTATTGGAGATGATTTACAATTACGGGCAAAATATAATAAACCAATCGTGATTAAATTTCCCAAAATTCCACGAATCAACTTAATATTATTTATACTAACGATTTTTACAACATTACTTGCCGGTGCAATAATGGAAGGAATCAATCCATTGCAAAATCCGTTGGGAATAATTAATGGTTGGCCGTTCTCTGTTACGTTGATGTTGATATTAGGTTTTCATGAATTTGGTCATTATTACTATGCACGGAAACATAATGTAGTGGCAACTTTACCATATTTTATTCCTGCGCCAACTTTCATTGGTACTTTTGGAGCATTCATTAAAATAAAATCACCAATTTATAGAAAAGATGCATTACTACAAATTGGTGCAGCCGGTCCAATTGCCGGTTTCATAGTGGCTGTCCCTGCGTTAATAATTGGATTGTCACTTTCGCAAGTTGTCGAAATTTCATCGGCTGAAATTGGGATTACATTAGGTGATTCAATATTGATGAAATTCCTAATAGCAGTAATATTTCCTAGTCTTGGAGGTGCTCAAGATATTATGTTGCATCCCATCGCTTTTGCGGGGTGGATTGGACTACTCGTAACAATGTTAAATTTACTTCCAATCGGACAATTAGACGGTGGGCATATCGCTTATGCGATGTTAGGTAGAAAGCACAATATTGTGGCAAAAATTGCCCTGCTTGCACTAATTCCAATGGGACTTCTTTCATTAAATTGGTTAGTTTGGGCAGCATTAATTTTGATTTTGATGCGGACAACTAAACATCCTCCGGTTCATGATGTAGACATTCCATTGTCCGATAAAAATAAACGGATTGGATACATCTGTTTAGCAATTTTTGTATTATGTTTTATACCAATTCCGTTTGCGTAATATGCGATATATAATAATTCCCATATTATCGTTTTTTACGCTTTTTGGTCAAGCTCGGATTGGAGATTGGGATTCATTTACTTCACTATTGAATATCCATGAGATTACTGAATACGGAGAAAGTCTTATATGTGCTACTGATGGTGGATTGTTGATTTATGATACAAGTAGCCAAACTTTTGATAATATTAACAATATTGATGGATTAACCGGTACAAAGGTTAATTGTTTAGCTATGGATACATCCGGTAAAATATGGATTGGTGGGGGAGAGCCAACAGGATTTGTACAAATTTATGATGTTGATTCTCGACAATCTATTAAGGAATTTAATTATAATATGTCAGAAATAATTGAATTTGCCATTAGCGACTCAATTGTATATGCTGTCTATCGGGATAATAATGATTTTGGTATAATCGAATTTAGTTTTTTAAACGATGAATTCATTCATAAGGATATTTATCCAAATTGGCCTCATGGAAAAAAAATATACAATATTGAGATATTTAATAATTATGTATATGTCGCAACAGAAATTGGGTTATATAAGGGGGATTTAGGCGACGATCCAAATAATTGGATTAGACCTCTTACTGAATTAGAAAATTCTGTCAGTAATCTCTTTCTAAGACAAAATGAATTATATTGTTATTCAGAGAATACTTTGTTTTTAATAGATTTAAATGATAACCAATTATCAGTATATCATTCATTGGCAGGTTATACAATTAATGATATTGCATTATTATCTCATGGTACTATCATTGGAGTTGGGGAAAGCAAAATATATTATTTTGGCGAAACTACTATTGAACAAATATCAATTCCAAAAAATTCAATTAATTCAATTAATATATTAAATGATGATAGTATTGTATTAGCAACTACTACCGGTATAGCATTTATAGATGACAGCCAAACAATTAAATATACAATTCCTAATGCCCCGGCAACCAATAATTTTCAGGCAATTACAATTCTTGAAGATGGTAGAATTGTTGGTGGATCAAATGCAGGAATTGCTATTAAAGAAACAAGCGGATGGCGAAATATAGTTAAATCTGAGGAAGATGTAAAAATTCAAACCGATAAAGATTATGATTTTTTTATTGCTGATTCAATTCCTGTTGATTTCGGGGTTTCTGTTGCAAAATTGGCACAAGGTCCCGGCGGTCTTTTGTACTGTGCTATTGAAGGTACATATCCAAATCTCAATGGCGGAGGGATTATTATTATAGATGTTGATGATCCAACCAATTATACTTTAATTGACACAACCTATCTTGATTATTTTTCAAACGAATATTTAATAGTAAAAGATATTGAATTTGATCGTGACGGAAATCTGTGGGTTGCCGATGCTTTTGCTACAACCAAGCATGAACCATTGCATGTTAAAACAATTGAAGGGGATTGGAATTCGTTTAACGCTGAAGATGCCTCAAGTGTTATTGGTTTAACTCCTAGCGCAGTCGCAATTGACGCATGGATGCGTGTTTGGGTTGGGTCATTTCAAGATGGTGAAACGAATATCGGTTTTACCGATGGGGGATTAGCGATGCTTTCTTATTCGGGTAATCCGGCTCAATCTGATGAATTTCAATGGCATAGTATCAATATTAATTCGGTTTTTCCAAATAAAACGATTTGGTCAATGGCCATAACTCCGGAAAATAGATTATATATGTTAACTCCGAATGGTTTAACCTATTTCGATTTACAGTTTTCAGATGATGATCCGATTAAGTATGAGAGTCCTCGATATTATTTCCCAAATATTTCATTTGGTCAGGAATCGGAAGTCCGCTTAGATGCAAATGGAAATGCCTGGACTGTTTCCGGTTCCGATGGGATTCATGTACTCCTAAACAATTCAACATTTTGGCCTGACAATAATAATAATATAAGTGTTGAAAGCATTAACACTGACAATTATCCGTTACTGTCAAATAATGTGACTGACATGGTTTTTGATGATGATAATGGAATAGCATACATTTCAACTATTAGTGGTATTAACTCTTTCCGAATTCCATTTGGTACGGCTAAGAAGAATTACTCTGAACTTAGAGTATTTCCAAGTCCATTTCATATACCATCCGATAAACCTTTGATCATTGATAATTTAAAGGATAATTCTTCCTTAAAAGTAATGACAATAACCGGTGAAGTAATTCGCACATTGGATACTTCTGATTTGGGTCTGCATGGTTATCAAATTCAATGGGACGGAAAAGATCAAAGTGGCAAATGGATTGGTAGCGGAGTATATCTTTTAGCGGTTTACACTGCAGATGGATCCCATGAATTCGGCAAAGTTGTTGTGATCCGACACTAGCCTAAATTATTTAATTATAATACTTTTTAACTATTAGTAATCCTAATTAATATTAAAGGATGCTATAATCGTTGATTCCACTAACTAACGGGAGTAATAGGTGATTCAAGATGCACTATAGTACTTATCATTCTATATTTAAAGATATCCCAATTGTACAATCCTAACTACATAATCCTTTGGAGGATAATATGAAGAATCTAGCAATTCTAATTGTAATAGTCACTTTTACGAGCTTTGCTTTTACACAAACTTCTAACCTTGATGTTGATGGTAGCTCATCTGTAGAACTATTTGAAGGTGCAAAAATGTGTGTTGATGATATAGTCGTGCAAAGCGGTTCATCATTTATTGCGTATGATTATGGTCAAGTGAATGAAGGAGACTGTACAACAACTTTAACGCCTGGTGGCAATGGAACTGTTACGTTACCAGTTGAAATAACCGATATCGAATCATTGCCTGCTGAATTCACACTAAAATCGGCTTATCCGAATCCATTTAATCCGACGACGACAATTCAGTATGGTATTCCTGATGTTCGGGACGTTTCAATCATGATATATGACTTAATGGGACGAAAGGTGACAACATTATTCCATGATGAACAAGAAGCCGGATGGTATGAGATAACCTGGAATGGATTACTCAGTAATGGCAGTTTGGCTCCTGCCGGTATGTATTTATTTAAGATTATTGCTGGTGATGATCTATCTGTTAATGAAATTAAAACTTCCAAGATCACATTAGTCAAATAGGAGAATATCATGAAAAAATCAATATTTTTATTATGTGTAGTTTGGATTACAACTATTAATGCTCAAGGAATTACAAACACACTTGGCGGTGGTTCAGATTCAGATAGATTTATAATAGAGAATTCAACTGGAGGAAAAATACTTACAGCTACAGGTCACGGGAATGTGGGAATTAGTGTAGTAAATCCTGTATTTAAATTAGATGTTGGTGGCACTTCAAATATGCAAGGATTTAGATTGCCGACAGGAGCAAATAGTGGCTATGTCCTAACTTCAGATGGTTCTGGAATTGGTACTTGGCAACAACTTCCTACAGCAAGTGCTGATAATGATTGGACAATATCTGGAAATGATCTGATCATGGCTCAAGGTGGATCAGTTGTTATTGGCAGAGACGATCCAATTGATTCAAAAGTGATGGTTGAAACTGAAACTCGGATTGTTGGCGTTAGGAGTCATGTTTTTAATAACAGTGCTAGGGCAATTTGGGGTACTGGGTGGGGAGATTATGCAACAGGTGTTACGGGTGAGGGTATTGGTAATAATGGATCAGGTGTAACCGGAATTGGTACAAAATATGGTGTAAAAGGAGAAGCAACAGCCTCTTCTGGATTACATTATGGTGGTTTCTTTGAAACAGATAATCCAAGCGGTAGGGGTATCTATGCTACTTCCTCTACATCCACCGGCTCAGCATATGGTGGCGTATTTGAAGCGACTCAAAGTTCAGATGGTATTGGCGTATATGCTGCCGGAAAAGCATATGATTTTTATGCCGCAGGGGCAGGAACTAATTATGGTGCTAGTTCTTCCAAACGATGGAAAAAGAATATTATTGAAATAGATAATCCGTTAGAGAAATTAGCCAAACTACGCGGTGTGTATTTTGATTGGGACGAAGAACATGGTGGCGGACATGATGTTGGCTGTATTGCAGAAGAAGTCGGTAAAGTATTGCCAGAAATCGTAGTTTATGAGGAAAATGGTATTGATGCCGATGGAATGGATTACAGCAAGTTAACTCCTCTATTAGTAGAAGCTATAAAAGCGCTTCAAAAACGTGTGGAGGAATTAGAAAATAAATAATCGTTCTAAAACTAATAAGGAGATATTATGAAAAAGTTAATATATTTAATATTAGTCGGTTGGATTGTATCGATAAATGCTCAAGGAATTACAAATACACTTGGTGGAAATACATCCGCAGATAAATTTGTAGTTGAAAATAGTGATGCTGAAGCAGGTCTAGTAGTGACAGGTGAAGGAATGGTTGGGATAGGCACAAACAATCCCACTGTAAATCTGCATATAAGCGATGATTCAGCTGAGTTGTTAAGATTACAAAGTACTAGTGGAGCTGATCCCCAAATTAGTTTTTATCAAGACGCAACTCCTACTGCTTTTATACAATCGTGGGGTGACCATTTTTATTTATTGAATTCACAGTCAGGTAATCTATATTTTGGAACAAATAATACTGAAATGCTGACAATAAATAGTGATGGTAATGTTGGTATCGGAACCGTTCATCCTGTTTATAAATTAGATATTGTCGGCCCAGCAAATTTAAATAAAAATTCTACAGGAACTTTCTTAAGAGCAAATAGCATCGAAGCAGCCTGGTTTAATGGTGATTATTTTAGCTGGGGTTATGGTGGAAATCATAATTATTTTGCCGATCCAGTCCAAGTTGGGTATACGGGCTTTGCCCCGACATATCAGTTCGAGGCAACGGTTAATGATGGATTTGGATATATTGCAGAATTTAGAAATTCAAATACTGGTGTAAATGCAGACGGAGTTAGAATTAGACTTGGTCCAAATGCTAATCCGGGAAGTTCGAATGGATTCCTCAGGTTTTGGGATGGTGATGATACATATCTTGGGGGTATAAATGGAGATGGATCAGGAGGTGTAAGTTATGTAACGGTTTCTGATGCCAGATTGAAAATGAATATAATTGATTATCCTAGCGCATTAGATAAAGTTTCTAAAATAAGAGTAAGGCAATATGAAATGAAATCGGCTCCAGGGAATCAGCAAATTGGGTTCCTGGCACAAGAATTACAAAATATATATCCACAAGCAGTAGGTGGTGATCCTGAGGGCGATGTCAATCGTGAACCGATGGGTATTGATTATGGACGGTTAACGCCATTATTAGTTAGAGCTATTCAGGAATTACAAGCGCGTGTTGAAGAATTGGAAAATAGGTAATTGTTCTAAACTACTAGGAAAATATTATGAAAAAATTAATATATTTAATATTAGTCGGTTGGATTGTATCTGTAAACGCTCAAGGTATTACAAATACGCTAGGCGGGAATACAGCCGACGATAAATTTGTAGTTGAAAATAAAAATTCAGAAGCCGGTTTAGTAGTTAACGGTGAATGTAATGTTGGTATAGGTACAACAAACCCTTTATCTAAATTAAGTGTTGGGGGAAATGGACATTCTGATTATGCAATTTATGGTTTTTCATCCAGCAGTTCAGGTCAGGCAGTCTGCGGTACCGCATACGGCAGTTCAGGTCATGGAGTCCACGGTTTTGCAACCGGCAGTACGGGTTCTGGAGTCTATGGTACCGCAAATGGCAGTTCAGGTCGTGGAGTCCACGGTTTTGCAACCGGCAGTGGGGGTATTGGAGTCTCCGCTATTGCAGCCACAGGTTATGGTATTTGGGCAGAAGCGACTTATCCAAGTGGAGTTAATTACGGTGGTCACTTTTCTACAGCTAGTTCATCTGGTAGAGCAGTACGGGGTCATGCTACCAATACTAGCGGTGAAAATTATGGCGGAGCATTCAGAGCTGCAGGAAATAATAGTCGTGCGGTCTGGGCACATGGACAAGAGTACGATTATTATGCGGCAGGTCCGGGTACAAATTATGGTGCTAGTTCATCTATAAGATGGAAAAATAATATTGTTGAGATAGATAATCCGTTAGAGAAATTAGCGGAATTGCGTGGTGTCTATTTTGACTGGGATGAAGAACATGGCGGCAGGCATGATGTTGGCTGTATTGCGGAGGAAGTCGGTATAGTATTACCGGAAATCGTAGTTTATGAGGAAAACGGTATTGATGCCGAAGGTATTGATTACAGCAAGTTAACACCATTGTTAATTGAAGTTGCTAAAGCGCAGCAAGCTTTAATTATTGAATTAACTAAACGTATTGAAGAATTAGAAAATAAATAATCGTTCAAAAACTAATAGGAGAATATTATGAAAAAGTTAATATATATAATATTAGTCGGTTGGATTGTATCTGTAAATGCTCAAGGAATTACAAATACACTTGGCGGCAATACTGAAAACGATAAGTTCGTAATTGAAAACAGCGTTTCAGAGGAAGGTTTGGTAGTAACTGGTGAGGGGAAAGTAGGTATCGGAATAACAGAACCACATTCAAATTTGCATGTTATTTCTACTTCATTGAATGGTGCTGATAATACAGCAAAGTTTGAGGCATTAGGCATTGGAAGCAGTGCTTCCCATATCCATTATGGTGCAAAAGGAGATTGGTATATCCGTTCAGCCGCATCAGATGGAAAAGTTGTAATCCAAGATTCGGGCGGAAATGTTGGTATAGGTACTAGCAGTCCTGATGCTACACTAAACGTTGAGGGTACTGTAAAAGTCGGTGTTAGCGGATTGATATTTAATGAAATTACTGAGTTAACTGGCACAACAAGTGGCAGTAGTAGTAATACACTTATTAATTTTCCGACTGGATATAATAATACCAACACTAGAATACTAACTTGTGAGATATATAATAGTTATGGAGCCTGGGATTCTCTGGGTGAGTACTTAAGCGCAGGTATGACAACACAGATCTATATAACGCACCCGAACAATAGTAATTTTCAGAATAGACCATTTCGTATGGTCCTTATGAAAGTTGAATAATTGAGGGATATTATGAAAAAACTATTATATTTAATATTGGTGGGCTTGCTTGTATTTATCAATGCTCAAGGAATTACAATGACACTTGGTGGAAATACAGCCAGTGATAAATTTGTAGTTTTAAATAGTGATTCTGAGGAAGTTTTTGTAGTAACAGGCGAAGGGAAGGTTGGGATAGGTAATAATAGTCCGAGTGCAAATTTACATGTTAATGGTGAAGATGGTATTTTATTTACAGGGGTTTATGATAATGGAACTATCCCGCTTGAGGGTGTTGGTACAAGAATGATGTGGTATCCTAAGAAGGCAGCTTTTCGAGCAGGATTTGTTAGTGGAAACGAATGGGATGATGCCAATGTAGGAGCTTATTCTATAGCATTGGGAGTAAATTCAATAGCTAGTGGTTGGGGTGCATCCATAGCTTTAGGTTGGCACACTACTGCAAGTGGAGATTGGTCAACTGCAATGGGCAGTAACACAATAGCTAGTGGTAACCTATCCACTGCGATGGGGCTTCAGACTATCGCGGAGAGTAGTAATTCATTTGCAATTGGTAGGTGTAATATCGGTGGAGGTAATCCCGGATCGTGGGTAGATACTGACCCATTATTTGAAATAGGGATTGGTAATCCTGCAAATCCAAACAATATCATTAAAGATAATGCCATGACAGTATTAAAGAATGGTAATGTAGGTATTGGTCTAGAAAAACCCAATGCTAGTTTGGAGGTAAGTGGCGACATTATACTTGGTGAAAGCGGTACTCGATTTATAGAGATACTGGAGATTACAGGAATTACGAGTACGGGTACTTTTACAGCATATACTGATAAATTACCTTCAGGATGGACCGGTGCAAAAACGAGAGTATTGAGTTTCGAATTACAGAATAATAATACGAGTGGTGCATGGTATTCAGCGGGTTTTTCAGCCACACCCGGAGGTGATGAAATTGCATATCATTTAATTCATTTTAATAGGGATATGACAGTATATTATCCTGATCAGACTTGGTTTCATGGTAGAACCTGGCGTGCCATGATTATGCGAATGCCGTAGTAAATATTTATCGTTAATATAAAAAAAGAGCCTTAACGGCTCTTTTTTTATGCTTAAAAATCAAGATACTTGTTTTTTATTCTATTCGCCATTAGAGTGACGAACAGATCTTACTTTCTAGTTTTAATTCTATTGTGAACCGTTTCTATATACTCAGGCATTAAACCGAATTCCTGTTCAAATTCCTCAGCAATTTCGCGGATCATCTCTTTACGAGTTTTGTAGCTAAGGAAAGCACTCTTCATTGCAGTTATCGTCATTCTACGGAAATCATTCAAATAGAATCCAAATAATTCATGCGCAAGTGCAAATTCCTTGGTTAAAGTTGTATCTGAAATGAGACGATTATCAGTATTCAGTGAAATACGTAATCCCTCATCATAATAATACCTGGCAGGATGATATTTCAAAGAACGTACTGAACGTGTGTGCCAATTTGAAGTAAGACAAATTTCCAATGGTATACGGTGGTCATTCACATAATTCATTAAAGTTTTATCTTCCTTCAAACGAGTACCATGTCCAATTCTATGAGCACCGCAATAATGAATTGCCTGATGAATTGAAGAAGGACCAAAGGCTTCACCAGCGTGAATAGTAGCATTAATATTATTATTTTCGATTAAATAAAATGCTTCTTTATGATCTTTCGCCGGAAAATTCTCTTCAGCACCAGCCAGGTCAAAACCAACAACGCCTTTATTCTTATACTGTACCGTAAGATCGGCAAGTTTCAGCGATACTGCCGGTGATATATTTCGTATACCGCAAATTATAATTCCTGATTTTACACCAAATTCCTTTTCCCCATCCCTTAAACCGGCAATAACTGCATCAACCGATTCACTAAGTCTCATTCCTTTCTTAGTGTGCAAAATTGGAGAATAACGAACTTCTATATACCTGACATTCTCTTTGGCAACATCCTCAATTAATTCAAAAGCAATCCGTTTTATACTTCCGGGAGTTTGCATAACACTTAATGTAATATCAAATCTTTCAAGATATTCTTCAAGTGTTACTCGATTATCACCGATAGTAAGGGCTTTTTGTAATATATCAAAGTCAAATGAAGGGAGTTTGATATTCCCTTTTTGTGCAAGATCAAGGACAGTTTCAACTCTTAAACAACCGTCTAGGTGACAATGCAACTCAACTTTTGGAAGTCGCTCAAGTAATTCTATATTTATTGCCATAGTATTTTATAAAAGTTAATTATTGTTTCTTGCTCACTAATGTTTTGTATAACCAATACATAACACCGATGAAGAATAAAGTACCTAGCCAAGTATATGAGCCCCATGTCGGCCACCAATCTTTATTTGAAGTTATGAATATTGGTACAGCAACTAAAATTCCCATGAGTGCTTCACCTGTGATCAAACCCGACGATAATAGTAATCCGTTCCGTTTGGTAACTTCGGTTGCACCTTTTTTATTCCCTAAGTGCGAGATCATTCCACCGATGAAAATTGGTACGGTTAATTCAATTGGTAAATAAATACCTACCGCAACTGCTAATACCGGTATGCGGAAATCTGAACCGATACGTTCTTGTCGAACATCCAACATTATAATTAATATTCCGATGATTCCACCGATTATTACCATTGTCCATGGAAGATTACCCTGAAAAACACCTTCCGCAACTGATTGCATCAATGTAGCCTGTGGAGCTGAAAGGGCAGGAGAACCTATCGTATAGGCAGTATGTAAAATATCGAGTACAAGTCCCAATACAACTGCGGCACTGATCGTGCCAATTATTTGCATGATCTGTTGTTTCCATGGTGTAGCACCTAAAATATGACCGGTCTTTAAATCTTGCAGATTATCCCCACCAATTGATGCCGCACAACACACTACCGCACCAATCAATATCGCTGCAGCGGCACCTTTAACAGAACCCGCTCCTAATAAGGTTAGTAGTAAAAGTGAGGAAAATAAAATTGTTGCAATAGTAACACCGGATATTGGATTATTTGACGAACCAACAACACCTGCCATATATGATGCAACGGCGGAGAATAAAAAGCCAAAGATCATCATCACGATTGACATTAAAACTGCCATCCAAACTGATTCAAGAATTCCGAGATATAATAGGAATACAGGAATCAATAACACCAATAATGCATAACCAACGTACTTAATCGGAAAATCTTGTTCTTCACGTGCAATTGTTTTGCCTTCATTGGAGTGTTTCATTGAATCAAGACTGGCCTTTATACCTGAAACCAATGGTTTTGATAATTTAATAAGCGACCAAATTCCACCTACCACCATTGCACCAATACCCAAATATCTAATTTGTGTATTCCAGATATTTTCAGCAACCTCAAATAAATTGCCTTCCCAACCATTAATCGCTGAATAAATTGGAATTGCAACAGCCCATGAAATTAATCCACCTCCAACTACTAAAATACCAATATTCCGACCAACAATGTAACCAACTGCTATAAGAGCAGGGGAGAGGTTTGTACCTAAACCAAAGATAGCACCTTTTCCGAACGGCATTTTAATTGCACCGGTTAAAGCAGGAGCCCATAATTGAAATCCTTGATGTGCTAATTTCATTAATCCGCCCACTAGTCCAGCTAAACCAATTAATTTCATTCCACCTTTAGCGGATTCGGCTGCTTCACCCTCTTGATTTCTATCACCGGCTTTTAAAACTGCCGCAGTGGCAATACCTTCAGGGAAAGTCAGTTTAGCTTCAACTATTAAGGCGCGACGTAAAGGAACCGTAAATAATACACCGATTATGCCACCTATACTTGCTATCTTGGCAACTTCAAAATAGTTGAATTCCGTCCAGTAACCCATTAAAACAAGAGCGGGAATAGTAAAGATAACACCAGCTGCAAGCGATTCACCGGCCGAAGCTGCAGTTTGCACAATATTATTTTCGAGTATATTGGAACGACGGAATAAGCGTAATACTCCCATCGAAATAACGGCTGCGGGAATAGATGCGGATACAGTCATACCTGCAAATAAACCAAGGTATGCATTTGCACCAGCTAATATCATTGAAAGTAAAATACCAAGAAATATTGCTTTAATTGTGATTTCCGGAAGTGGCTTTTTAGACATTGGTTTTCCTTTAATAAATTATCGCTAAAAATAGATAGAAAATATTGTAATCAGCAATCGGAAAGATAAAAAGTAAATAAAATGTAATTGAATGGCGCAATTTTTAAACAGTAATTTGTTGTAATACGTAATGTTTGTATTGCATGCTATAGATTATCTAAAACTATATTAATGCTTTACTTACGTAAACATAAATATCTAATTTATTATACTGAAGATTGTTATTTTTATATATAAATATGATGACTGATAAAATTCTGATAATTAGGAGGTGTGTATGAAGAGAATGTTATTTATTTTAGTAATTGTTATATTCGGAACCTGTGCAGTATTTGCACAAAATATGACAGTTGCTGGTGCATCAACAATTGAGGTGAACGGAATATATGTAGATACTGGGTCATATGATGACGTTAGATATTACCAAAAGGGTGGTATTTACCTTTATCGAACTAAGGGAAATTATTGGTGCTTTGGGAATGTTCTTGGAGAAACTCATATTGAATATTTATATTATTATAATAATACAGATACTAATATTCCTCTCACACCAATTGGAGTGAATTTTGATAAAATAGGAAACCTGGCTGTAGGTCCAGAGATTCCTACAGTTTCATCAACAACACAAGCTCCCGAGATTAAGATATTTATTAATGGTAATGAAATTTTTAATGGTGGAAATTACGATATTGGTAATGTTATTCCGGGAGGTACTTATAACGTCGGGGTTGTTGTCGAGAATGTTGGAGATGCAGATCTGCATCTATTCCCGCTTCCTTCAGTTGTAACTCCTTATACCAGTTACTTTAGTTTTGTGACGCAACCAACATCACCCATACTTCCGTCAGGCAATACAGCATTTACTGTTCAACTAACCATTCCAGGTTTCCCAAAGATGTCATCGGTACAGGATGCGACATACATTGAAATCCCTAATAATGATAGTGACGAGAATCCGTTTACAATAAATTTAGGAGCGGGATCTGTTATACAATTGGCAATTGAGGATGAACTGCTTTCAGTACCGGAAGTGTTTACAATCTTGCCTGCCTATCCGAACCCATTTAATCCGAGTACAACAATAAGTTATGGAATAGATATTGATAGTAAGGTAACAATTCAAATATATGATATTACAGGACAGTTAATATCGACATTGCAAGATAACTACCAAACAAAAGGTTGGCATTCGGTGATTTGGAATGGCACAAATCAACATAGTGAACAAGTACCTGCAGGTATTTACTTAAGTAAGATAACATCAGGTAATAAAGTAAAGACTACAAAGTTGATGCTATTGAAATAGTTGTAACTATTTAATATATAGTATAAAAGAACCCACCGCAATTGCGGTGGAGCTTTTTATTTTATGCTGTAATACTCGCAAAGGCGGGTATCCATTTATTACTAATATAGATTCCCGACAAAATTGGGAATGACAAGACACTGTTACCCGTTGCAATAATACGGCTTTTTTATACAGAAATTTATAAAAATTATAAGATATCTGTATTATACGCTACAAGTTATCTAAACTCATATTTATGCTTTACTTATGAGAGTGTATTTGACTAATTTGTGGTACCGAGGACTTATCTATTCATATACTGAATAAATATATTTTAATCATTGCAAGGAGACCACAATGAAGAAAATGCTGCACATTCTAACACTCATCACGCTTAGCACTGTAACACTTTTAGCTCAAACCTCCACACCTCCTGCTGCCGGAGATGGTTCTGCGGGGAATCCATATCAAATTGCTACGTTAAATAATCTTTATTGGTTATCGCAAACTTCAGCAGAATGGGATAAGCATTACATTCAAACTGCCAATATTGATGCAAGCACATCAAATACTTGGGACAGCGGTGCCGGCTTTACACCAATCAGTGGCGGGTCACCGGATTTTATGGGAAGTTATAATGGGCAGGGTCATACCATTGACGGTTTGTATATCAATCGTGATGATAGCAACCAAGGTCTTTTTGGTGATATTAACGATGCTACAATAGAAAATTTAGGTGTAACCAATGCAAATATTACCGGCGATTACGAAGTTGGTATTCTAGTGGGGTATAGTGAACCTGGTTCACTAATTGACAATTGCTACAGTACCGGAACAGTATTCGCAGAAAATGGTTATGTCGGCGGTCTTGTAGGCAATAATGATACTAATTCACTAATTGATAATTGCTGGAGCAGTGCAACTGTGGTAGGAAACTTGCACTATATCGGAGGTCTTGTGGGAGTAAATTATGAGTCTACGATCAGCAACAGTTACAGCACCGGAGACGTATCAGCATTAAATCACGATATGGATTATGTAGGTGGTCTAGTGGGTCTTAATGAGAGGTCCTCTGAAATTAGCAATTGTTACAGCACCGGAGCTGTGTCAGGACGTACCTATGTTGGTGGTCTTGTGGGTGATAATGATAATGACTGTTCGATTGAAAACTGTTATAGCACGGGAGCTGTGTCAGGAGAAGAGTACGAAATCGGCGGTTTAGTAGGGGAGAATTCTGGTCCGATCAGCAACAGTTATAGTACCGGAGCGGTTAGCGGCGAACTTGAGGTCGGCGGTCTTGTAGGCAATAATGATAGTTCTTCTGAAATAAGCAATTGTTACAGCAGGGGAGATGTGACTAGAATCAGCGGTAGTTCCGGAATAAGTATTGGAGCCTTTGTTGGTGAAAATACGGGAACAATTGAGTACAGCTACTCAACTGGCTCAGTTTTATATGATGGAGCTACAGATCCAACCGATAAAGGTTTTGTCGGTGTCAGTAGTGGTACACCTACCTATACCAATAATTTTTGGGACAGTGAGTTATCTAATCAGACAACAGCAACTGGTGCTTATAGTAATGGGAAAACCACAGCCGAAATGAAAAATGTATGTACTTTCACAAATGATGTTACAAGTGGTTTATCTCTTCCAGTCTGGGACTTTGAGACAAATCCGAATGATGATGTTGCCAATGACGATCACTGGGATATGGATACGATCAATGATGGTTATCCATTCTTAGCTTGGGAAAATGGAACAGCTATTGCTTTACCTATAAGTACGGAACCAACCGGTAATCCACGTCAGGTCTCTACGTTAGAGCATTTGAGGTGGATCAGTGAAAATGAAAGTTCATGGGGTGATGATTTTGAACAGACTGCAAACATTGACGCGAGCAGTACAAGCACTTGGAATTGCGGTGCAGGTTTTTCACCGATCGGTAACAATTCAACTAAATTTACCGGTAATTATAACGGTCAGGATTATACAATTGATGGTTTAACGATCGATAGCGAGAATTATTATACTGGATTATTTGGATATGCTGATGGGGCTACCATACAAAACCTTGGTGTAACCGATGTAGATATTGTTAGTACTGAAGATAATGTTGGTGGTCTCGTAGGGCGTACTAAAGCTTGTACAGTACTTGACTGCTACAGCACTGGATCTGTATACGCAGAAGTAGGTTATGTTGGCGGTCTTGTGGGGAAGAATGATGATAATTCACTAATTGATAATTGCTGGAGCAGTGTAACTGTGTCAGCAAACTTGGACTATATCGGTGGTCTTGTGGGGCATAATATTAGTTCTGAAATTAGCAACAGTTACAGCACTGGAGATGTATCATCAGTTACTGGCCATGACGGTTGGGTAGGTGGTCTTGTGGGGCTTAGTGAGATTTCTTCTATAATTAGCAATTGTTACGGTACGGGAGCCGCGTCAGGAGAAAAATATATAGGCGGTCTTGTGGGGTATCATGGTTCTAATTCTACGATTGAAAACTGTTACAGCACGGGAGTTGTGTCAGGAGAAAAAAATGAAGTCGGCGGTTTAGTAGGGGAGAATAATTCTCCGATCAGCAACAGTTACAGTACCGGAGCGGTTAGCGGTACTAATGAGGTCGGCGGCTTAGTGGGGATGAATCTTAGTACTGGGCTGATAAGCAATTGCTACAGTAGAGGAGATGTGACTGATTTGAGCGGCACCAGTTCAGAAATTGGAGCTTTTTGTGGCTATAATTCCTCAACAAACGAGTACTGTTACTCAACCGGTTCTGTTTTTTGTGATGGAGCAATAGATCCAACCGATAAAGGCTTTATAGGTGGAAGTTATGGTACACCTACCTATACCAATAATTTTTGGGATAGTGAGTTATCCAATCAAACAACAGCAACGGGTGCTACCGCTAAAACAACTACAGAAATGAAGACCGTAGCAACGTTTACACTTCTATCAATAGGAGATTTATCAGCCCCGGTCTGGGATTTTAGAAACAATCCTAATGATGATGTTGCCAATGAAGATTATTGGGATATGGACGCTGGCGGAGCAGGAAAAATAAGTGCGATTGCTGCCGGTGAAATAAACAATGGTTATCCATATCTTGAATGGCAAAATCCAACACCAAGCGTGGAGTATGTGATCATCTCAGGTAATGTTAAGTATTCAAATAATAATCCAATAGAAGGATTGG
>CAZWKR010000020.1:0-36615 GCA_964634215.1 uncultured bacterium | reverse complement strand
ATCTCTCTAGCACCTCTTCTATTCTCTATTTCCTTAAAGGAATATCTATTACTACTTTTGACTAACCAACGGTAGTTTTAGATAAAATACATTCCCTCTATTGTCATTGGGTTTAACACCTACTTGAGCATTATGAGCATCAGCAATTCGTTTAACGATTGCCAAGCCTAGTCCACGACCTTTACTTTTACTCAATTGATATTTTCGTGTAAATATATTTTTTCGGTTTTTCTTATCTATAGTTTCTCCAAAATCTTTAACATTTACAACAATATCTCCATTTTCTGTATCGGTATCGATTATTATCTTTTTACCTATTTTTGCATATTTAATAGCATTGTTAATATAATTTCTAAACACTTCACTAATTATCGGATTTGCATTTACAATTATTCCATCCTTCATTTTCATGTCTAGTGTCATTTCCGGCTGCTGTAAATGTGGTAAAAACTCCTTTATGATACTTTTAATCATATTAGTTAAATCCATCCTTTCTTTATCGATATCATCACCAAGTGTAACTTTTGATAAGACAGTTGCATTATTGATTACATTTAATAGACTTTCGGCACCAAGATCAATTTCTACCAATATTTCATTACCAGGATCATTGTCTAACCCGAGTTGAGCAAATCCCTTTATTACTCCTGCAGGATTTTTTAGGTCGTGAGCAATTATATCCAATAATAATTCTTTCATAGCATTTGATTCTGATAAATGTTCAGAAAGTTCGCGATATTGTTTTTCGCTCTTCGTCAACCTATTTACAGCATTATTTAATTTCTTTTCAGTTTGAGTGAGCTTGGTAATGGTCGACTGTTTTTCATCAATGATTTCTTTAATATCCTCTACCATCAAGCTTATTCCGACCAAAAGTTCGGTAAATTCATCTTCCTCTTCAGGGATATCAATACTTTCGCTGAAATCACCCAATGCATATTTTTGCATTACCGGAAGTAATTGTTTTAATGTGAGTGCTACATATTTTTCATATATTTCTAATGCAGATTTTGCCATTTTAATTTTTCTCCAACCATGTAAAAGCATCAGTCTTATTCGTAAACCATTTCATTATTTGTCCCTTCCCGGCAGCTTTAAATATAAGTCCGGTTGTTGTTCTTATTAAAACATTGCCGCCAATTATAGCAATTTTAGTGATCTGTTTATGCTCGGAGACCTCAACATATTTTTTTCTAGAACTACTATTTGTGAACCCTCCTTTTCCTAATGGAGATAAATCTACAATAATTTTAAATTTCCGTTTGGTGTCTTGTTTAAAAACAGTAAACATATCACTTTTTAACAATTCTGCAATACGGACACTACTATCTGGATCCCTTTCCTCTTTGAGAAAAGAAACATAAATAATATCTTTATCTTCTATAGATATATTAAAAACTTTTCTTAATTCTTTATCTGATTTCATATTACTACACTCATTAATACTTTATTCTCTTAATGAAATATCTATTACTACTTTGGCCTAACTAATGGTAGTTTAAGATAAAACACATTTCCTTTTGGTTCATTCGGTTTAACGCCTACTTGAGCATCATGAGCATCGGCAATACGTTTAACGATTGCTAAGCCTAACCCTCTACCCTTAGTTTTACCCAATTGGACATTCCGTATAAATACATTTTCACGTTCTTTTTGCTTAATCGTTTCTCCATAATCTTTAACATTTACAGTAACATTATCATCTTCCACAACTGCATCAATGACAATCTTTTTACCTGCTTCGGCATATTTTATTGCATTACTAATATAATTTCTAAAAATCTCACAAATAATCGGATTTGCGATCACCTTTAATTTTTCTTCAATTTGTAAATCTAATTTTATCTTGGCAAATTGTAATTGTGATGAACTCTCATCAATAGCAACCCTAATGACGCTTACTAAATCCAATTCCTCTTTATTAATTTTATCGCCCAAAGCGACTTTCGAAAGTGTTGTTGCATCGCTTATTACATTTAATAGATTATCAACACCACCATCAATTTCTTTCAATATTTCATTATTTGGATCCATTTCTAAACCGAATTCGGCAAATCCTTTTATTACTCCTGCCGGATTTCTTAGGTCGTGAGCAATGACATCTAATAACATTGCTTTCATGGAATTCGACTCTGATAATTCAACAGATTGTGAGCGATATTTCTCTTCAGATTTTTTTAATCGATCCGCAGCTTTAATACGATCAGTTATATCACGATATGCGGCATATACCGCCAACACATCGCCCTTATAATTTACGGGAGAACTTAAAACTGACACGTGAACTGTAGATCCGTCTTTTTTCTTCCGTAATGCTTCAAAATACATGCGTTTCCCAGTAGCAACCTCCTGAGTGTATTTTTGAGCTTTTTTCTTGTCTTCAGAAGCGACCAACAAATCATCAATATTTCGACCAAAAACCTCACCTTCATCAAATCCGAATAGTGAAGTAAATTGCTCATTAACATGCAAGATAGTACTGTCAGTAGTTACTAGAGCCAATGCCTCAGGTGATGAAGTAAAGAGTTCATCGAGATACGTTTTTTCCACTTCCAAATCGGTGATTGACTGTTTATGCTCAATAGCTCGTGCAACCTGTTCAGCAACAAATGTCAGAATCTTTAAATCAGAATTAGTATAAAGGTTCGGATCATGGTAACTGTTAACTGCAATTACACCTATTACCTTGTTTTTAACCCTTAATGGCGATCCCATCCATTGTTCAGACAACGCTCCAATCGCTTCAAACTTGCCTTTGCGTTTATATTCTTCAATATCATTTTTATTTAATAAAAGTGGCCGACCCGTCTTTATCATATATTCGGTAATTCCATTGCCAAGTGGGCGGGCGGTCGTGGGGTATTCATCCTCTGAATCTCTATCGAATGGAAAGGACAACAGTTTTGTCTTTTCATCATATTGGGCAATATAAAAATTGGTAACATCTAAAACCTGTTTTAGGATAGAGTGGATTGACTTATATAGAGCGTCTAAATTATCTGCACTTTGGGTTGCCTCTGATATTTGGTAAACAACGGATTGCAGTAGATCTGCCTGTTTTTGTTCGGTTATATCCGTGTCCGAACCACGATATGCTAATAGTGAACCATATTTGTCCAATACAGGCACACCGCTAGTTGATAGATAAACCACCCTACCATTTTTGTGAATATTTACATTTTCAAACTTAGTAAATGATTGTTTTTTTGCAAAAATATTTAAGGCTTCTTCTTTTAAATTCTCTCGATCGTTTTCTGGAAAAAAATCATAAAAATATTTTTTACCAACAATCTCCTCTACATCGTATCCGATAATATCTTTCGCAACAGGACTAGCATAGGTATATTGCCCCTGAGCATTTACTTCCCAAATCCACTCTTGAGCATTTTCAGCAACCTGCTTAAAACGCTCTTTACTCCTGTTTAATTCTTCCTCAATTTGTTTTTGCTCTGTTATATCGTGTAATGTAATAATTTGACCTGCAGGCCCTTGATGTCGACTATATAGTAATGTAATCTGCAAATCATAGTAATTAGTGGTTTCATTTTTTAGTAAACAGATTTCTTCCCTGATTTCTGTTTTAACATCGTAACAGTTAATAAATTCTTCCCAATTTGAAAATGTCTGAATAACATTCTGACCAATGGCGTTTTTTGCAGTTATTCCGGTAATAGCCTGCATAGCAGGATTAAAGTCTAAAATTTTACCACGATAGTCAGTTACCAAAACGCCATTTTTCATCGCCTCTACTAATTTATTACGTGCGATAGGAACTAAGTTCAATAATTGAAACCCAAGGATTCCCCACGTTAGAAACAATCCTGACAGTCCAAAAGCAATCGGTGTCCAATCTAATCCGGGTACCGGATTAATCTTAAACACATAAATTATATTTCCAGTGAAAGGTAATACAGCTCCAACAATAACCGTTATAATTTGTGATTTGTAACGAGACGGTACACTTAAAATGGTTTTAATAAGTACAACTACGCCAATAGCTAATAATAAATAACTATAGATAGTATATAACCAAAACCAAATACTGTAACCATAAATGGGCATGTTAGTATTTGAGTCGATTGAAATACTTGTATACCATGCATGATGCCAATTTTGTGTTGCGACCATTAATAAAGTAAATAAGGGTACAATTGACAACAAGACTATATTACGTTGGGTTATATATTTATAATGTTGACCATATGCCAATGCAAGTAAGAAATATGCCAGAGGCACGATTGTTATACCCAAATAGGATATTTGTGCCCATATTAATACATGTGATATATCCGTTGCAGCTGTTTCAAATATGGATGAAAAACTCCATAATGCTGCTCCACTTGCCAGAATAATTAGATATTTTGCTATAATCTGGTTGCGTCTTTGCCAAGCTATTATGATAACAAAAACGTTTATTAGCGTCGTAACTAATAGTATCCAGCTAATTAATTGAAACTGATAGATCAAAAAGATACCTTTTTTTTACGCAATAGTAATTTCGATAGTTTTTTCGAAATCTTTACTGATAAATGGTTTTGAAATACAGTCCTTTGCACCCATTTTTAATACTTGTGTTCTTATTTCCTCTGTTGGAAAAGCGGTCATAAAAATTACAGGTATTTCTTTTGTAGCGTCTATTTGAATTAATCTTTCAAATGCTCCAATACCACCACCCTGTGGCATTTTTATATCTAGCAATATCAGATCCGGTATCTCTTTTACAGCAACCTTTACGCCTTCCAATCCATCATAAGCTGCAAATACATCATAACCTTTCATCTTTAATCGCATTGACAGTAGTCTCACAATTCCAGGTTCATCATCAACTATTAATATTTTCTTTTTCATTGTTTCTTTTCTTATTATATTAATTTTGTTATAATTAAAGAATTGCCGGAAACTGATAATTTGGAATAACGATTAGTGGCAGGAGGTAAACCAATATGATGCAGATGCATTATCCACCAATCTTCCAAATGGAATCTTTTTTGTTTCCGGCAATTATTAATTAAGTGAGAATTGAAAACATGTTTTATCACAACAATCCCAATAGTTTTAATGATGGATATAAACTTGTTGACAATTATTTTGGATATTTTTACATAACCCTGCTTTTCTTCCACATCAAAAACATATATTTTAATAAATGTACTTTTAACAAACATTGGCATACACCTCCTGTTTACCAAGCAGTTTAACTACATTAATTTTAACAGTACTTTGATTTCTTGTCAATCAGGATATAAACTAACTATAAGTAGGGAAATTCCTGACGATATAAGTGGATTGTAGTTAAATGTATGCAAATAAGCCCGCCCCATTAAAATTGAGACAGGCAATTACGGCGTTCTTTCATCTAATTAGATTACAGAAAAGCTAATGTAAAAAGCAGTAAAAACAATCAGGGCAGGTCAATAAAATAGTTTGCTTGTACTCTTATTTTACTGGTCGTTTGCGAATATTATACCAGTACCCAGCCCATATCAATAATATACCAAGAATTTCTGTAATGTAAAGAATTAATGTAAAGCCGACTCGTGTCAAGGCACCCCCAATTCCAGGTAAGATAGCTCCAATCGCAATTAGGACATTACCAATAAATCTATCTCTTTGTATAGGACTAGTAATATTATCAGATGATCGTTTCCTGAAGCGCCAAGCCGACAGTATAGCTCCACCAACTAAGAATATCACAGCATAAAGGTTAATAAATGGGCTAAATCCCCTCGTCCATTGCCACCCAAGTACCTTGCCACTCGGAAGATGAGGATTTACTAGCTCATAATTTATTGGACTAAGTGAAACAAAAATTGCTGACACAGAAACAACCAATACCAAGGCATAAGTCAGTCTTCGAGCAGTAGTTTCCTTTAAAAGAAACCATACTGTTCCTTGAGCGAGAGGTGCCCCACCCATCAGTGCGCCTACAATATACCAAAATTTAAAGATAACAGGATTCCATCCGAATAAAGTAATGTATCCCTCTGCGAAAGTGCCCATCCCGTAAACCACAACCCCAAGACCCCACCAAAACAAATGCTGCCCTTTATAATTTCGTTTCCGGTATCGATCAAAAATTGTGTAAGCAAATATAATTGAAAGTATAGTCGTGATGATTGGTAAATAATGATATATTGAAAGATTGTTCATGTTATTTCCAATTTATTGTGAAAATGAGATTACTAGTAAATTATACTTCATTAAATCTAATAGTCTCAATAATTGACCATTTCTTAACTTATGCTAGAATTACTCATACTGTTTTATATCATTCAGATAAATATTTCCATTCTATTGTGTAAACACCCGAATTTCCCTGTTCATCATAATAATTTGTTATTTCAAAAGCGGGGAATTTTCCATCAGATGTATTGACAATCCAAACATTTTCGTTCGGTACAACCGTAACTTGATTTATCATATGATACCAGATATCAGTTTCAGTCGAATAGTTTGCAATAAATTCACCATTTGCAGGTACTTGGGTTACTTCGTCAAGTTTAGTATCTTTTAATACTGCAATACTTATTCCTTCATTTACTCTAAATCTTGGATCCCAGATCACAGGAGCTTGTGGTGCCGGTTGCCACTGACTTGCATAAAAAACAATGTCATGCTCAGCAGCTTCATCGGCTGAACCGGAATTGTTACTGAAACTAAAGTATTCTGTTGCATCCTTAACATTAACTGTTGAGTGTGTATTTATTCCGCTCGTGTCATCGGAATTTGTTGAGTTATTTTTACATCCAATTGTAATGAATGTAAATACCATAAGTACTATAAGTAAGTATTTCATTTTGTTTCCTTATTTATTATTTTGATTAAATCTTAGACCGATATACCATTCACGTCCTGGCATTGGTCCCCACACCTCATCATAAACATCTGTAATATTGTTTACGCCAACATTGAGTTCTATTTTTTTTATTAATGGAATATTCAAATTTGTGTGTAACAAAAAATATTCATCTATCCAACTTTCTTGAAATATACCATCAGTAATACCCTCCTCGCCAAAATACCTTTCTCCAACATACTGAGCGCGAACATTAAAATGTATGTTAAGTGGGAATTGAATTCTAAGTTTGGAATTACCTTTATGTTTCGCCTTTAAATTAATTGGACTTTCATTATCCACATCCCAGGTATCTAAATAACTATAGCCAATTGCAAATTCAATTTTGCGTGTAAAGAAATATGTTAGATCTATATCGAATCCTTTGGTAATTGCTTTATATATATTTGCAGTTTGCCATATATGCTGACCGGTCTCATCGAATCCTCTGCTTACGTAATCAATTAGATTTTGGATTTCATTATAAAATATGTTCACCCTTCCATGATATTTATTGGTATGCCATCTCTCCATGTCAAAAATTAAACTAT
Source organism: uncultured bacterium (assembly GCA_964634215.1). Classification (GTDB taxonomy): domain Bacteria; phylum Fidelibacterota; class Marinisomatia; order Marinisomatales; family JAHJCW01; genus JAHJCW01. The sequence continues at coordinate 29,229 of CAZWKR010000020.1, read as the reverse complement.
TGGAAATTTCCGGTTCTAAATCAGGATTCCCAATTATATTATAACCAATTTGTAATACTTGATAGTCTAAGAATAATTCTTTAAAAGTTGGCGCTTTAAAGCCGTTCCCATATGAAAATCTTATCCTTGAAATTGGTTCAGGTTTAAACATTAGAGAAAATTTAGGCGAAAGATAATTACCATATAAAGAATGGTCATCAATTCTAAACCCTGCAAGGAAGGTCAGTTTTGGATTGAATTGCCATTCGTCTTGTGCAAAACCAAATAGTAAATTTGAATTTTGCTTGTTTGTATTAATCCTATCTGATTCAATAGATTCATACTCATATCCAATACCACCATTTATAAGATGACTCGATATTCCCATTTGAAACGCCATGTCTACTTTAAACAGATTGTCAATTGTAACATCGCTAGCTCTTTTATACCCTGATGACAATACAAATTGTTCATATAAGTGGTTAAAATATGAATATTCCAATCCTGTTTTATACTGTATTGTTTTTCTGTTTCCTTCATATTCTAATCGGCTTGTCAAACGTTTATTATTCGTAACATCTTCAAAAATGTTTTCTGTGTTTAATTTTTGTGTTTCAAAAAATACTCTACTATCAAGTCTAAGAATACCATCAAGTATTTCAGGATTTTCAATTCTTAATCCTGTATTATATTTTGTGTAAGAACTTCCATTTTCCCACAAACTATTATTATTTGAGTCATTTCCTCCATATTTTCGTCTGTTCGCAAATAATTTTGAACGCCAATTTCCAATACCTCCCATTAAAGTTATATCTCCATTGAGACGTCCATAACTACCGCCATCGCCACTTAGCGAAATATTAAAATCTTTTTGTGGTTTTTTGGTTATGATGTTGATTATTCCACCCATCGCTTCACTGCCATATAGAGCCGACGAAGCCCCCTTAACAACTTCAATCCGTTCAATTTGATCGGTAGCAATTTGAGAAATATCTAGTTGTCCATTAGTTCTACCTAAAATTTCCATACCATCAATCAATACTAATATATGGTCTGCACCAAACCCGGCTAATTCAATACCGGTACCAAATTGGTTTTCAACTACTGCGACACCAGTCAATTCATTAAGTATTTGTGATACATCCATTGGGCCGGATTCACGTAACTTGGCTCCCTTTAAAACCTGTGTAGTAACCGGAACATCTTTTAAATATCGCTCTGTTCTGGTTCCTGTAATTACTACCGATGACATTTCAATTAATATTTTTTCTAATTGTATATTTATTATATTGTCTGCTGTAAGTTGAATATGCCGGGAGATTGTTTCATAACCCATCATAGAGACTTTCAATCTGCCCTCATCAAACGGTATTTCTGAAAATGAAAAATATCCATCAGTATTTGTAGTAGTACCCATGTCAGTCCCTTCAAAAAATACATTTACAAATGGCAGCGGTTCACTACTGTCACTATCATAAATACTTCCGGACAATTTATTTCCGGCAGCATAGATAATGATTGGAAAAAATAAAATAACAACTGCAGTTCTTAATTTCGCTAACGGCATTATTGCCTCTTTTTAAGGAATTTTGTGAAAAGTTCTTCTACTTCTTCCTCAGAAATATTTTCACGGTCCTTGCCCATTAAAATCATACCATGGAAAATGTGACCCAATGCTTTTAGTGTTAGTTGACTATCTATATTTGGAAATTCACCTGCTTCAATACCGATTTCAATTAGCTTGTGCATCGTGTTTGTCAATTTAACTTGATACTGTTTCCATTCAGGTTCAACATCATCAGTTGGGGGATGAGTTTGCGGGGCAAAAAACAGAAATTCATAAAGAGGTCTATCTTCATTTACTAATTCAATTATCTTTTTTATAATCTTTATAAATTTTCTGCGTGGTGTATTATCTTCTATTACCACATCTTCGATTCCGTCCCACAACGCTGTCCATCCTTTTATCAAAATCGTATTAAATATTTCTTCTTTAGATTTAAAATAATAATATAGTGTTGCTTTACCGAAATCTGCTTCTTGGGCGATTTCGTCCATTGTTGAGTGTTCTAGCCCTTTTGTTTTAAAAACCTCGAGAGCGCTATTTAGTATAAGTTTTTTTCTTGTTTCTCGTTCTTCTTGTTTCCTAGATAAAGTCATAATATTTTTATTTATTCAAATTGTTGGTTTATTTTTCGAATTATCGGTCGAAAATTAAGGACTTACACATCCTCTTAACAACGTATATTTTATAAAATAGAATAGTTTGATTAACAAATCTGTCTGTTTTGTGCACATAAAAACAGTGATTCGTATTTAAGGGTTTTACTTTTATAAGTTAACTTTGTGTACTAATTTCCGCATCAAATTTTATGACAATTAAACAAAATACTGATCCATCAATTATGCGAAAATTATATAATTTATTTACATCAATGAAGTTTGCGATAATCATTTTGATCACATTGGGAGCTACATCATTATTATCAATGCTTATAAATGAATATCCCGCATTTTTTGCGAAAAATTCATTCCTGCACACATTATTTCAACAGCATTCGCCTTATTCTTCATGGTGGTATTCAATTCTATTGTGGTTCCTGATCGTTTCTGTTTTATTATGTGTAATTCAAAATTTAAAACCCGCCCTTAAATCAATTACCCAAGTAAGATTCTTAAATACTGAAACTATTAAAAACATGCATGGGGCAGAACAATTAAAAAATCATGGATCTGATACTGCCGAAAACATTAAAAAATTGTTTAAAAGCCGCTTATATAAAGTATCCGAATCTGTGTCAAATAACGAAAATTTATTAGCCGCACGTAAATATCGTTGGAGCTCTTTAGGACATATCACAACACATATTTCTTTACTTGTGATAGTATTAGGAAGTCTTATTTATACCACGACCGATCGCAGTGAATTTCGCTACATAATTGCTGAAGAATATAATCAAACTGAATATTTTGATCATTTCCCCGATTTATTCCAATGGCACTTTGTAGTATCGGAAGATGACCATCCGACCATGGTGGTTGATAGTTTCCGTGTACGATATTATAAATCTGGAACTGGACCACGAATCTCAGATTTCCGCTCCTATGTTCGTCTTTTTGATCATGATGGCACATTACTAGCAAAACACGAGATAACTGTTAACAGTCCACTAATATATAAACATGTTTCCATCCACCAATCAGATTATAAACCACTTGTTAATGAGTTCTTTACAAATATTCCAAATCGTTCACAAGTAATTGGTCGTATTCAGAACAATCAAGAGCTTGAACACAATGAAGCGAATTGGGTAACCGGGCTATCATTAAACGCTAATAAAGGCATACCATTGATCTTTATTGGTATGATTATATCAACAATTGGTCTAATTATGTCTTTTATGTTTTGGCCAAGACAGATATGGGTAGCTATAAATAAAAAGAATATAACAATTGGTGGCATATCCGCTAAAAATAAAATTGCATTTCAAGAAGAATTGGATAACATCATAAAAAGGATAAATGATGAATAAAAATTTACTTATTACATTGGGAATTATTTTACTTGTCGTACTAGGATATTTTGCATTACAAGAAGAAACTTCCGTAGCAGATTATACGTTTCAACTCGACGGCGCACAACCTCATGATATGGAACAACGTAGTATGGAACAGCCACCGAGTGTTGAACTAGAAATCTATAAAGAAACCGTTGAAGTTTCCTTTAAAGAATCATATTCAATTGACGAAGAATGGAGTCTAATTATCAATCAATTTGAACCTGATGCAAAAATTATGGGACAAGGTAGTATATCGTCTGACTCTGATAAGGAAATTAATCCGGCCGTAAAAGCTGACTTTTATAAAAATGGGGAATTGGTTCACTCTCAAATTAGTTATAAAGAAATGCCCGGATTTCATTCTGTCAAACCTGGTCAAAAATATCTATTGGATTTAATTGATTATAGCGGTTTTGACAAATTAGGAGATACTAACTATTCAATTGAATCCGCAAACATAAAAATATGGAGTATCAAATGACGGAAACTTTATATCAAAATTTTTTCTGGTACACATTCATTTTCTATTTAGGTGGATTCATCGCTTTTGCGATGTTCTTTTCATTAAAAAAAGATTCTCTTCACAAAATAGGAACTTTTCTATTAGCAATTGGTGTTTTATTCCAGACAGGTGGATTTATTATTAAATGGAATCTTGCTGGGCAAATTCGTTTCCAAAGCATGTTTGAATTTTTAATGCTCATGTCTTGGGCAGGTGTCCTACTAATTCTATATGGTGTTATAAAATACAAAAGTCCCATATTAGGCATAGTTATCACTCCAATTATTGTTATGTTAAATGCCGCTGCAGCTTTGCTGGACAAATCCCCGGCAGAAAACCTAATGCCTGCCTTACAAAGCAATTGGTTAACGATACATATATCGCTAGCGGCGATTGGAGCTGGTGCATTTGTAATCGCAGGAGCTGTTAGTTTATTTTATCTTTTAAGCCAACACACATATATAAAAGATGACAAAAAGGAATTTAACGGATTTTTGTCAATGGCCGTTTTGTATCTTGTTTATATACCGATTGTCTTATTTTTCGTTTTAAAAATAGTAGGACTAACACCCCACCATACTGCTTTTCAGGTGATGTCGCAATTTGCGAGCCGTTTGGAATATGAAAATGCACGAACTTTACTCGGACAATTAGCAATAATCCTTGGCTTACTATTTATTCCAATGATCGCTATTACGGGACACTTCTTTAAGAAAAAACTTGTTGATTCCAAGAATGTAGGATACGGTGGTGTGTTATTTGCAATATTTGCCTTAAGCTTTGCTTTGGCAAGTTTGACAGTAGGCATTTTAGTTCACAATAATATTGTTTTAATAACACCTCAAAGACATCTTGGCAGTATGTGGCGTTTCTTTGAGTTCATAGGATCAGCATATGCTATTACATTAATATATTTTCCGATTATATACTATTTTATATATCGCAGACTAGGATTATCAATCAATAAAATTTCTGGTAAACTTGATTTATTTGATGAAATAAATTATCGCGCTGTTTCACTTGGATACCCTCTTTATACTGTTGGAGCACTTTTCGCAGGAGCGATATGGGCTGAGCAGGCGTGGGGCACATTCTGGAGTTGGGATCCAAAGGAAGTTGGATCATTATTAGTATGGTTCTTCTATTCAGCCGTACTACATGCGCGATATAATCGTGATTGGAAGGGAAGTCGCTTAGCGATATTATCCATTATTGGGACATCAATGATATTTGTTACCTTCTATGGTAATTATTTCTTCGGTGGATTACACGCGTACGCATAATAATAATAATAATAATAATTAATTACTGTCTATAATAAAAAACCAGCTCGTATGAGAGCTGGTTTTTTATTATATATTTGACAATTTACTTTTGCACGCTATCTCCCGGCAACTCATCTGGATAGGTTATGTCATCGTGACAATTTTCACATGTTGGTACAGCTCTAAAATTTCGATCTAAGTGGCAGACTTCACATTCTTCTTCTATGTGATCATCATTTAGTACAAGTCCAGTAACGCTATGGTCAAACACACCTAGTTCCCAATGAATGTGACAACCCGTACAATTAGTAGAAGGTGTAATAAAATTACTCACAGAACTATGACAATTATTACAATCCACATCCTGATGATAATGTCCTAACACAAATCCTGTTGATTTATCATGATTAAATGGTGGTTTCTCTTTATCTGAATGGCAAAAATCGCAATTTCTTTCCATATGGCATTTACAGCAGCTTTCCACATGATCTACCTGACATTCTTTTTCCTTCGGCTTATCTACATCATGACAACGACAACAAGTATCACCTTTATGACAGTCCGTGCATTTTAATCCAAATAAATTGACATGGTCAGTATGATGAAAAGTAACTACGGGGGCTTTTTGATATGGTGTTTGATAAACATATTTCTCGTCGGCTGAAATCAATGGATGGGGTACACCGACAATATCTGTTTTATCAGTTGTACTTATTGATGCATCTAATGATTTAGTTTCTTTATGACAAAATTGACAATCATCCTTATGGCTCCACTCTTTGTGACATCCTAAACATTGTCTATGATATGCTCCTTTTAAACTTGGCATATTCAAATTAGCATAATCAGTTTTGTTCTTATGACATTTATTACAACTTGGAATTTCCCCTGACTTCTCGGAATAATGATGGCAAATTATGCAACCATCGCCAATATCCATCATGGATGCATGCAAACCATGATAGAAGGTTACCGGTTCAAAGAATTCCTGTAATCTTTCAATAACTACAATTTCAGGGCCATCCTCAAAGGAATAACTACTTGTGAATAATGCACCCTGTCTCGCACATTGCATCAAACAAGGGTTGCCAGCTGTCGGATATTCACATGTATGACAGGTTCGACAATAATCGTTCATTTGTGCATTTAGTCCAACATGGTCTTTAGGGTGAATGGTATCAGTTAATTGTCCATAAACAAACGTTACAACAAATATATATGCTACTAGAAATAAGCATGATTTTTTCATTTTTAATTCTCCATATTTTCAATTACAGGAAAGTTCAGTGCAAAAAATCTGTACAAAAGTATTATAAGTGAAATAAATCCAACAGTTACTGCAATTTCAGTCCATGCAGGGATATATGGTCCATCTGCATAAAGTGGAGCATAGCCTGTTATAAATACATTGATCCTATTTAAAGCTACACCCAGTACTACCAAAGAAGATCCAACGAACAGGCATAGTGGATTTTTTCTATTTTTTTCAAACATTAAAATGATGAATGGAATTACAATCCCTCCTACAATTTCTATCCAAAACATGATACTTTGAATACTTCCATCAAATAAATACGCAGATGTGTCTCTGTTCACAATATCCATCACTTTAGCTCCGAAATAAACAATTAATAGGATTGGAATAAATCTTGCCAATCTACTTAATACACCAATCTCTGGTTTTAAATGAAATGATTTAGATGCAATTAATGATTCAAATATTACCATAGCAAAACCTACTACAAATGCTGACAATAGGAAAAGTAACGGCAACACCGGTGTGTGCCATAGTGGATGAAGTTTTGTGGTTGCTATTGCCATCAATGTACCCAATGATGATTGATGCATACAAGACAACACAACACCCAATATAATGAAAACAGAAATTAATTTACTTAGGGTTTTATCCAGTATTGCTAGTAACCATTCAAAAAACTTATTGAATTTTTTTAGACCTCCAGGCAAGTTTACATTGCCGAGAAAACGTTCAATAACTACCGGTATAAATTCTATATATAGCACCGTAACATAAGCCAATACACATAAACCAACTTCCAGTAATACAGAATTTGGATTCCAATACGATGGTAATAAAACATGCCAAATATTATAATATCTACCAAGATCAGAGAAAACACCTAATGCAACAAAAGTGTACCCTAACATTGCTGTTAATATTGCTGGTCTTATAACACTTTTATACCCCTTGCCATGTATAATATGTGCTATAAATGCCGTCATAAACCCCCCTGCCGCTAAAGCCACTCCACATGCTACATCAATGGCAATCCATATTCCCCACGGATATTGATCATCAAGGTTTGTCACAGCACCAATGCCAAATATGAATCTCGCCAAAAGCGATAACAAACCAATAGCCGCCAAAACAGTAATAACAATTACTCCCGGTGTAAAATATCTAGGTTTTTCATATGAAATGGTGCTATTCATCTGTCTCTTCCTTCTTCATAACCTTCATAATAATTCCCAATAATCCAAATAGTAATACTGGTCCGGCAAATCCTTTAAATATCCCATGTTGAATTGATTCTGTCAATTTTGCTGGACTTTTGTCACCAAGTTCCGGGAAACCGATATCAACAAATGGTTGATTCGATAAATATATCCATGATGTACCTCCCACCTCATATTCACCATAAATATGATTAACATAGCGGTCGGGATGTGTTCGAATCCTCTCGTGAGCAATTTCAATTAACTCGTTTCTCGTACCAAAGACCATAGCTTCAATTGGGCAAGCATTCACACACGCCGGTAGCTGTCCATTCTCAATGGTTCTTTCAAAACACATAGTACATTTTCTAACTTGCGGTGTTAAAACTTTTTCGTATTCATACGCGGGAATTTGAAACGGGCACGCAATCATACAATATCGACATCCTATACATGCCGAAGCATCATATGTAACCGGTCCATCAGGATGCTTTTTCAAAGCACCCACAATGCAAGCCGAAGCGCAGGCGGGATGTTCACAGTGCATGCATTGAATCTTTACATTCAATGCTCCACCATCCAAACCTTTACCAACATAGGAATTAACAACAGTATATTGGTCTGAGGTTGGCCTCCTCACATTTTCAAATACTGTCGTATTTGAGGATGGATCTATTGATTTATTTGGAAAATCGTTTGCTTCATTACAAGCTAATTCACACTTGCGACAACCAACGCAATATGTTAAATCTGTTAATACCCCAAATCTGTCTGCATTAAGAATATCTTTTTCTTTACCCTTTAATTTTGATGCACCAGTCAATGCACCTGAAGCAATCGCCATTGTTTTTATAAATTCTCTTCTTTCAATTCCCATGTATTACTTCCTATTTATTTTCCTTGGGCAAATCCCCATTTTTTCTTCAACAACACAATCTTCACCATATAACCCGTTGCATTGATAGCATAACATGCTTGTATCCATTTTTTCGGTCAAACAATACCGTATAAATAATTTTAAATAGTCCTTAAATTTCTCTTTATCATTTGTTGAAAATTGATTGAAATTTTCAATCTGTTTTTCAATTATCAAATTATTATACTTTTTGACTATTTCTTTTCCTTTTGGAGTAATAGATACTATTGCCGAACGCCTATCTCTTTTACTATACCTTCTATTTACTAGCTTATTGCACACCAGTTTTTCTATCATTTTGCCTACAGCAGCATTACTAATCAAAAGTATCTTTGCTAAATTGCTTAAATTAATAGGCGATTCGTTTGAAAGGATCTTTAAAATATAGAATTGATTATCCGATACGGCTATAGAAGCGGAATCTTCCATAAATTGTTTTTCGCAAATATTAGAAACAATATATGATGATATTCTTAATAAATCAGAAAGACATTTATCTGCATCAGAGATATAAGCACTCATTGTATTAGAGGAATCTCCAATGCTTTCCGTCACAATATATCCCTCTGTTAACATTAGTCTTCTTATACCTTTATTCTTTTTATTTGTGTATTGCTCTTAATTAGCTCACTTCATTATTATATTAGCAAACACTGTGCCAATACTATATTGTGTTATACATATATTTGATATTTAACAATATAGGCACAAAACGCCCATACATTTCGAGCACTCTTTAGTAGGATTTGTTTATGTAATATCAAAAGATTCTTGATATATCAAAAATCTTTTGATATTGCGACGGCTTGGTTTAGTTGATAATTAGAACACCTATATCGATGGTCTTTTAATTTCTAATTTTTTTATCTTTGATGTAAGTGTATTAGGGTTGATTCCCAATATTTCTGCAGCACCATTTCTCCCACTTACTTTCCATAATGCTGCTTCTAAAACTTTTTGTATATGCTTTCTTTCTAGGTCCTCAAGAGTCGCATGAGGCAACAGTGATTCTGTTCTTATACTGGGAACATCAACGATCAAATCACCACCCGGGGATTGTATCATACTGCGTTCAATAATATTCCTTAATTCTCTAACATTCCCTGGCCAAGTATACTTTTCTAATTTTTTCATTGTCTTTTTAGGTATATTTTCAATTTTTTTACCCATCTGCGTGTTAAAATCTCTAACAAATTTCTCGACAAGCAATCGTATATCACCTTTTAGCATTCTCAATGGAGGCAGTAATATTGGATAAACATTTAATCGGTAGAATAAATCTTGTCTAAATTTCTTTTCATCTACCATTTTTTCTAAATTTTGATTAGTCGCCGCAATAATCCTAACTTTCACCTTAATCGGAGTATTACTACCTAGCCTAATGATTTCTTTATTCTCTATAACCCTCAATAATTTAGCCTGAGTTTCAATTGGCAACTCAGCAATTTCATCAAGAAATATTGTTGAATTATTCGCGACTTCAAATAATCCAATTTTTTTTGATTGTGCATCAGTATATGCACCTTTTTCATGCCCAAACAATTCACTTTCAATAAGTGACCCCGGTATGGCTGCGCAATTTATTGTAACAAGCGCTTTCTTTTTATATGCACTAGCATCATGAATACCCCTTGCAAGCAATTCTTTACCTGTTCCAGTTTCTCCAATTAATAAAACTGTTGTATCCATTTTAGCAACCTGTGATGCTTTTACAACCACTGCTTTGATTTTATCGCTGTTGCCTACCATTCCTTCATATAGATTATTTTGTTTGATATTTTTACGCAAATAAACATTTTCCGCATCTATTCTATCTCGCAATTCTTTTATTTCTAAAAAGGCAGTTTTTAACTCCTTTTCTGCTTGAATGCGATTCGTAATATCATGTCCCTGGGCAATTGTAGAAATTCTTCTTTTTTTGTCTGAAGAATAAATACTTGCCGAATTCCACAAAACTGTTCTTACGGTCCCGTCAATGTGTTTAATGTCGATTTCTATGTTCTCCCACCTTACACCTTGTGTAGTTATCTTAATATATTTTAAAAACTCCTCAAGATTATTTTTTGAAAAAAGTATGTCTATTTTTTTACCTAGAACTTCGCTAGCCTTCCTGCCGGTAATGTGTTCATATGCCTCATTAAATCTTGTTATTTTATAATCTCCATCCCACTCAATAATTGGAGAACTCGCATTAGAAACTAGATTTTCTAAATGATCTTTAACTCCTTTAAGTTCTTCACTTACTAGCTTGTGATCGGTGAAATCTTGAAATATAGAAATGATTAGTTCTTTTCCGCTATGATTTATCATTGAAGACATTCTTTCGACCCAAATCAATTTTCCATCTTTTCTAATTATTCTATAAAAAAGCGGTTTTTCTATAGTTTTGCATTTTAATACATTGGACAAATATTTATTGAGTTTTGAGACATCTTTAGGGTGAGTTCTTTTTATACGTTGTTCGCTTGTCAGAGAATTAAATTCCTCCAAGGAATATCCGGAGATCTCTTGAAATCGTCTATTTGTAAAAACTACTTTCTTTTTATTTGAGATTGCTATCCCACACAACGCATTATAGACAATTTCCTTGAATAAAGTCTCATTACCAACAAAAGAAAGATTGTTTTTATCAGTCGATGATTTCATTGGCTTACTATTATTTAATATCTTTCTCCTGGTAACTCATCCGGATAACTAATATCATCATGGCATTCTTCACATGATGGCAATGTGCTAAAATCTCGATCAAAGTGGCAAACCTCACAATCTTCTTCCACGTGATCGTCACTTAATATTAGTCCAGTGACACTGTGATCAAATACTCCAACATCCCAATGAATATGACAATTGGTACATGTTGTTGACGGTTTTGTAAATTGTTGAGCAGATCCATGGCAGTTACTACATTCGGAATCCATATGATATTCATTAAGTTTCCAGCCTGTGGATGCATAATGCTCAAATGCTGGTTTCGGATCATCTGAATGACAAAAGTTACAATTATCATCTTCGACATGGCATTTACCGCACCGTTCTACGTGCTTAATATCATCTCTCTCTTGTTTTGCTGTATCATGACAGTGAAAACAACTATCTCCCTGGTGGCAGTCAGTACATTTCAATCCAAATTGATCTACGTGGTCAGCATGATGGAAAGTAACTACCTTACCGTTTTTGTAAGTTGTATTAAAATTATATACTGACTCTGCTTCTATTTTTGGATGAAGTGTACCAACTATATCGGATCTATCCATTTCGGCAACTTTGGAATTTCCATCGGTTAGTTCAGCATGACAATTTCCACAATCAGTGTCATGACTCCACTCCCGATGACATCCCATACATTGACGATGATAAGCACCCTTTAGTGATGGTCTTGACATTCTCAGATTTACCTCATTTACTTCTGAATGACAACCTGAAGTCCCGCAAGATTGTATTTCATCTATACTTTCGGAAAAGTGATGACAATTTTCACACCCACCACTCATTGCGGACATACTAGCATGTAATTCGTGCGCAAATATTACAGGTTCGTACTTATCCATTAAACGATCAATAATGACAATATCATGTGTTGTTGTACTTTCTGGTGAAGATCTTGTACACAACCGTAGACAAAGATTGGCTTTTGTTGGTAATTGCCCCTCATCACATTTATGACATTCCATACATTCTTGGGGTATCTCCTTCCCAAATTGTGTTGCGTGCGCAGGATCAACCAACTGCCCAAAACAAATATTTACTATTAAAAAAACACTCAGCACTAATATAATTTTTATTTTCATTTTCGTCCTCTAATCAATCATTGTGTTATTTGTTTTTGATTTTCTTGGCAGGTGTGTTTAAATATTTCCAGAAAGGGATAATTGCAATAAAAAAGATAATTACTACAATATATTCTAGTCCTTTAGTTGCAAAAAAATCTACAAAATAATTATTAAACATTTTTTCTCCTTAATATTTAATGGTCAGAATATTCTGGATGTTGGTTAAGAACCGGCATTCTATTGACAACCCATCTGATCACCCAAATCTCAATGAATATTATGCAAAGGGTAACTTCAATTTCCATCCAAGTTGGGACATAGTGATTTGCAACATCCCATTTAAATGCAATAACTGAAATATTTAACCGATTCAAGATTATACCGATAAGTGTAAGAAATGATGCTATTTTTGCGAAAAATACGTTAGAATTTCTAACACTAAATACAAAAAGAATACACGGTATTAGTACAAAACCAATTACTTCAACCAAATACCACAATCCCCATTTTGTCATCATTAGATCAAAATGTTGACCGTGTATTAATACAATTAATTTAGAAAATAAATACACAAACATTGCTACCGCACAGACTTTGGCTAAACCCACGATAATTCCATCATGTTTCTTGTGGTCATCATGGCTTATTTTACCAGAAAATACCTTACTACTGATCGAACCTTCAAATATCACCATGGACAATCCTGCAAAAATGCTAGATATAAAAAATAACACAGGGATAAACTCTGTATACCATAGTGGGTGAATTTTGTCACTTGCCATTAAAAATAATGCGCCAAGTCCTGATTGGTGTAAGGTTGATAAAGTAATTCCAAATATTACTGCACCGATCGTCATAGCTTTTAATATTTTTCTTAATCTATCAAGACCCAACCATTCGGCAATTGCCGGAGAGAATTCAATAAGCTCTGCTATCATATATAGCATAAAATGCCAAGCTACAAGGAACAATACCGAGCTAACTCCAAATGAATTACCAATTATAGGGTTAATTACATTCCAAGGACGACCTAAATCTAAAAGTAATGCACCCGCATAAAACATGTATGCCAGAAATCCATTCAATACGGTTATTCTAACTATTGAATGATATTTTTCCAATTTTAGTATATAAACCATAAATGTAAGTACATAGGCCCCACCTGCAAATGCTACTCCGGTTACCACATCGAATCCGATCCAAATTCCCCATGGGAATTCCTGATTTAAATTCGTAATTGAACCTAATCCTTTCCAAAATCGTATTACAATCAACACCAAACCTAAAATTATCACAGGAACTGATATAATATTGAACGGTGTGAATATTTTTCCTTTTGGTTTTAATTCACTTAAAATAAATTTTAAAATACTCTTTTTCTCGCGGATGGCAATATTATCACTATTCATTAGAATCTTCTCCCTCAGTTACTTCAACTTTATCTTTATTCGCGTTATAGAGACCTAAAAGCATCGCAGGCCATAGAACGAATACAAACGGAACGCTGTAAAGAAAACCTTTTGTTGGCTCATTATAGGCCTCTAATGACATATCTTTCTTAAATCCGATTTTTTCAAATGGAACAGGGGAAATATATAGCCAATCAGTACCACCGGCTTCCCCGTCACCAAATACTGAATTTACATATCTGTCAGGCTCAGTAAATATGCGTCTTTTTGCCTCGTCGAGCAGAACACTTCTTTTTCCAAAGATGATCGCCTCAGTAGGACATATACTAACACACGCAGGTTTATCACCTTCCACAATTCTATCATAGCACATGGTGCACTTTGCTATACGTGGATTTGCACTATCATATTCAAATTTTGGTATATCAAAAGGACAAGACAACATACAAAAGCGACATCCCATACATTTATTACCACGCCAAATAATTGGACCTTCTTCTGTCTTTTTCATCGCCTCAGTAAGACATGCAGAAGCACAAGCCGGTTGACTACAATGCATACATTGCTTTTTGATATATATGGGTTTATCATGTTCCTCTATATCATACCTGTTTACAACAGTGAATTTATCAGGCGTCATATCGCGTATTTCATCAAAAACAGTTTTGTCATCGAAGTTTGCAAATGATTCATTGGGTAATTCATTTTGTTCATTACATGCCCATTCACATTTTCTACATCCGATACATAAATTTGCGTCAAACAAGATCGAATAAAATTCTTCTGCACCAGGTTCGGTGTGAGCCTTTAGCGCACCCGGAGTAGCAACTGTGGCAGTAGCAGCACCAATTGTTTTCAAGAAATCCCTTCTATTAATTCCCATTATGTGTTCCTTTTAGTTTTTGTTTTCTTATGCATGTACCTTTTTTTTCTTCTACTGCACAAGCATCGCCGCAAAACCCCGTGCACTGAAGACATAAGATGTCAGTATCCATATTTTCATGTAAAGTGTTACCTATAAATACTCTTAAATATTCGGTGAATTTTTCTTTATCTGCTGATGTATATTGTTTAAAGATTTCAACCTGCTTTTTAATTTTTAGCTCATTATATTTTTCTATGATCTGTCTTCCTTCAGAAGTAATCGATATCTTTGCACTTCTACGATCCGTCTTGGTGAAGCGTCTCGTAACAAGTTTATAATGAACTAGCTTGTCAATATTTTTACCTGCTGCCGCATTGCTAACAGATAGAATATTGGCTAGATCACTCAAGTTAAAAGGGGATGAATTTGCAAGAATTCTTAATATATAGTATTGATTTTTGGAAAGCGGTATGGAGCTTGCTTCCTCCATGAATTGTTGCTCGCAAATATCATTCACAATGAACGATGAAATTCTGAGTAATTCGGATAGATTTCTGTCTGCTTTGCTAATATTAAACATGGTTTATATTAAACATAGTTTAATTTACGCTACATGTAAAATACAGTTCAATATATATTGTAATAAATCATCCTTTATTAGAGCTGATTTATTTGGGTGAATTATGTTATTTTAAAAAAATGAAAAATAGTACCAACCCTTCTATGAATTGATTTTTCCCGTTTAGATAGTCTTAGGATTCCAGCATACAACCTTTCGGTTATGAATCCAAAGAATGTGCTAGCAATACTAGGGCTTTGCAAGTAAAACGTAGTTCCTATAAATAAGAAGGGACACTATAAAGTGTCCCTTCTTACCTACTTACTATATATTATTTCGATTACATAGCAGCGATTGTATTTTCCAACAATGCTTTTACATATTTCGGGTTGTGTACGCCCATGCTTCTGTCTTCTAAAAGCCCAATCCAATTAAAGAAACCTCGAGCGTGAGCCATTGAATGAGTTCCTACAACCGGATGATATTCACCTGCATAGGATACTAATTCTATTACACCGGTATCTTGGTTTATTTCATAAATATCTTCATGACCTTGTTCAACAACGCCCGCCGCAACTAATAAATCTCTTAACTCATCAAGTAGTCCAGCAATTTCCGCCTGTACACCGCCATAATTAAAATCAGCGGTAGTGTGGCAATCATTACATGCCGCTAGGCTTGGATTAAAGCTATGTCCGCCTTCTCCATTGTCAAATTCTGCCATATGACATCCTGTACATGATGCGTCTATATGATATGAAGAACCGGCTGCAGGGTATGCAATTGAACCTGCGATTTCAGCAAAACCAACTCCTGCAAGGACATTGGCTTGTGCACCGTGGTGCGGTCCGTAATGAGTACTCGTGATATTAAATGTCGCTTCCCCAGGATTAGTTAAATTTGGTTCAGCTCTTCTTGACTGGTGACAATTTGCACATAAATTACTATTCCCTTGGATTTCAAGATAATTGTTTCCCTTTAATAGGAAATTACCACCATCCCAAATGGAAACTGCATCAGTTAGACGTAAAGCATAGTCTTCTGATTCAAATGTTTGATGAAGTCCGTGGCATGTTGAGCATTCCCATGGACTTGGATTAGCAATATTCTCCGCATCAAATCCCTCTGCGAATGCTACAAATCCCTCATGTCCGTGACAACGGGAACAAGAACCCCTTCCACCAGCATAAGCAACATTTGGACCTTCGCTATGAGTTGACATTGCGAATTCGTGTCTCTTTTTCTCTAAATTCGCATCTGAATGGCAAACTAAACATGTTACATTACCATCCGCACCAGCGATGCCATCTACTCCGTCAGCACCATCGGCTCCATCAGCACCATCCGCTCCAGCAGGTCCTTTACAACCAATAAAGAGTATAAAACACAATGCCAAGAGAACTAACAGTGTAATTTTAATATACTGATTCATTTTCGCTCCTATTTTATTATTTAGCCCAATTCGACCGTAGAGTCGAAATACCGACGGCTAGGTCGTTGTTATTATTTAAATTAACAATACAGATATATTGTGTGACTCAATACAATTATCTTGTATGTATATTAAACAAAATTTATACAAGATAAAAGGACAAATAGGTCTTCTTTAATATATAGGTATTATAGTATGGGTTATATATATAACATATATATTATAGTATAGTATAAAATTGTTAAATAAAAATTATATATTTGATTTTTTTAGAGAATACAGTTACATTGTATTATTCCATATAGCATTTATGCATTGACGCTGTCTAACTCCGTCGACTTACACAACCATTTAATATTTAATTATATTAGTTAGGATAAAAATGCTGCTAAAAATGAAATCTCTATTGAGCAGGTTATTATAATAGAAGTGGATACTTGCCTATGAAAACGGTACTCCAAACCGATTCTAAAGAAACTATTATATTAACAGGAGCGTCCGGATTCATTGGCAGTAATTTGCTTTCTGTTTTAAAAGAAAAGTATCATATTTATGCTTTCGCAAGACGTACTCAGAAAGAAATTGGAATCCCTTTGCATGATAACATCACTTGGGTATTAGTTGATATAACTGATAATAAAAAGTTATCCAAAATATTTTACAAAATCCGTGACGCTAATAAAATTGATTATGTTATTCATCTTGCTGCTTATTATGATTTTGGAGATCAAGTTTATAGTGATTTATATCAAAAAACCAATATTGATGCAACTAAATACTTACTTGATTTAACAAAAGAAAGTAATGTAAAACATTTTATTTTTTCTAGTTCTGTCGTATCAAGCAAATTTCCCAAATCCGGCGATCTTGTTTATGAACAGTCCAAACTTGATGCTGAATATCCATATGCTAAGACTAAAATCGTAGGTGAAAATCTAGTAAAAGAATATTCAAAATATTTTAAGTGTTCAATTGTCCGTTTTGCCGCAGTTTTTAGCGATTGGTGTGAGTATGAACCTCTATATACCTTTATGAATGTGTGGCTATCAAGAAGTTGGAAATCTAGAATCATTGCGGGAACAGGCAATATGGCTATACCATATATTCATATAAATTGTATTAATGACATACTTCGTAGAATTGTAGAGAAAACTGATGAACTTGATACCTTAAATGTTTTCCTTGCTAGTTCAGACAAACCTACGCCTTTAATAGATATATTCTCCGCATCAACGCGATTGTTTTACGGTGATTCTAAAAATCCAATTTTTATTCCCAAGTTTCTAGCAAAGTTTTGGATTGTTTTTCGAGATGGTATTGGAAGATTCATTGGAAACCGTCCTTTTGAAAGGTATTGGATGACTCAATATTTAGACAAAACATTCCCAACAGATTGTTCATTCACAAGAGATACACTTGGATGGAAACCAAAAAAAAGACATTTATTTATCAATCGACTTACATACCTTATCGAAAATCTAAAAAGTATGCCCGACGATTGGAATAGAAAAAATCTTTCAAGATTAAAAAGATTTACTGTTCAAAGACCCTCTTTAATATTGGCTGAAGAAATGCACTATTTACATGAAGCTTTTGTTTTAGAGATATTCAATGAATTAACTTCACCAAAAAATTCTCATAAATTTAAATATTATCAAAATTTAAGTTCTGAAAGATTGATGTGGTACAATGATGTATTTTATAATAACCTACTAACATCTGTCCGGCATGGAGATCGCTCAATAATGATATCCTTCGGTCGTGATTTAGCCAAAACACGTTTTAAAGAGGGAGTATCGGTTGTTGAACTATGTGATGCGTTAAAGGTTGTGAAAAACACACTCTTAAGAAACCTTTATAGCAACCCAAGATTAAAAAATATGAAATTATTAATTAATGATAATATAACTCTTGCAATTCAACTCGCTACCGACGAAATAAAAGATACATACGATATTCTTACATCTTAATTGAATGTATTAATCAATCAGAATAAATCAGCTCCTAGTAGGAGCTGATTTATATCATGGTACTATTTTAATTATAATACTTATTTTTTCAAATCATCCTTTGAAATAGCCAAAGATTCCATTTCCTTCTTTAACATATCCTTTTCTTCTTTTTTAGCTTCCTCTAAATGTCCAGGATGTTCACGTTTATACATATCTTCCGGCATTTTACCGGTTAACCAAGAAGTATTCATTGGATAAACATGTGGATTGAACAATGTTGAGTATAGATGCCATACTCCAATAGCTAGGGTTGCTAACCATGCTTCCCAATAATGAACCACCAGTGATACATCCAAGAATCCTTTAGGTAGAAATAGACTAAAGTAATTATCAAACCAAAGGAATAATCCTGTAATTATCATTACCAATGTTCCCCATACTAAAGCCCAATATTCTGCTTTTTCGATATAACTAAATCGTTTAAATTGTGGAGTTTCTTCTCTTCTGCCTAAATTGTACATAATTCTTTCATAAAATTGCATGAAATCCAATAGGTTTGGCCACATATCTTTTAAGAATGCCTTACCCCTAGTAGTAGTTAATAAAAATACTAAATGCCATAATACAGTGATAATAAATATAACAGCTGAAATTCTATGTATTAGTCCTCGCAATTCAAATCCGCGTTCCCAACCAAAGAATAATTCAGTTATCCAGGCATCGCTGAAACGTAGAGCAAATCCGGATATTGCTAATGCGATGAAACTCACCATTGTCAAGGTGTGCTGCCACACTTCGTGTGTTCTCATTCTTCTAACTTGTTGCTTACGCATTGAATTAACAATTTGCCGGATTAGGTCTATAATCCAATGTAATATCATAAAGCCAATGATCACTATTATTGCTAATATATATATTTTTTCAATAATAACCGCTATCGGAGTACGTAAACCCTCATCACCAATCCCGTGGATTGGCTCAGCGGCTAATCTATCCGATATTTTTGGATGACACTCACCACACGTCTGCTTAAGATTGTTGGGATGGATTGAAGATGTTTCGTCTGTGCTTGGTAATATTCTATGCACACCATGACAACTAGCACAATTCGCTACATGAGTATCACCGGATTTACTTTTTAGACCATGATAACTGTCTACAAAGGTTTGTAACCTAGCAGTGGGAAGACCATATTTTTCATTAAGTCTGGCAGAGTCATGGCATGGTGAACAAGTCATTTCAGCTACTTTTGATTTTGAAACGGGTGAATTAGGGTCATCTGGAGAAAGAATCCCATGTTCACCATGACAGCTTGTGCATACAGGGGTATCAGTTTCCCCTCTTGCTGCTAACTTTCCATGAATTCCATCCCAGTAGTCTTTTTCAATGCCTTTATGACATTTTCCGCAAGTTTTTGGAATATTGAAATGATTAATGGTTGATTCAGGATGACCCGGGGCATAAATCTTATGTGCTGTTTCCCCAGTTGAATGGCAATCATTACATGTAGCCGCAACGTAAATACCACCCATAGATGCTTGCCCGTGTACACTTTTTTCATAAATTTCCACAGGATGGTTGATTAGAATTTCATATTTGGTTGTTATATCCAGGTTCTCATGACATATACCGCAAGTACCTGGTAAATTAGTAGGATGCGCCATGGAATTTCTATCTTCGATTGGAAGAATATTATGATCACCGTGACAGTCCATACACTGTGGCATATCTTCACAATCACCAACTGATGCTATACCATGACCTTGGTATGCATCAGATGCATCCTCATGGCAATCTCGGCAACCTTCACAACCAACATTAAAATCACTCTCAGTATCCTCATCATGTTCTATATCTTTATCGGTGTGACAGTCCAAACAACCAAAACCGTCATGGATAGAATTAGATACATCTACTTCTATATCTGTACTATGAGCACTCTCCTCGTGGCAATCCACGCAAGAATCTTCATCTTGAGAAAACAAAAACAACATTGGAATTAATAGAATATAGGGTAGTATTAACTTATTTAATTTTAACATAATTGAGTGATCCTATGTATATTTTTTAATTTTATATTTCGTTGATCATGTTTAGGTATTGATCAAGTAAATTTGTGATTAATTCAATGTTGTGGACACCTAAACTTTTATCATTTTCGATTTTTTCGATTCCATATCTAATAGAATCAATTTTTTGTCGACTTGCTTTATCAAGGTCATAATATATTATGTTTGATAAAGAATTATTTATTACTGAAATTTTTAATCTTGTTTGCTCTTGCCATTCTTCAATCAAACCATCATATTCTTCATCATGACAATTGCTGCAATTTCGTGCATACGCCTTAGTAATAGTTTGATCTTCATCTTCATGACAATCTTTACACTCAACATCTGAGTCATACATAATATCTGGTTGAATTGCTTCGGATATTTCTATTGTGCCATCATAGAGATGCGTTTGGATTTGGTGACATTTTACACAACCGGTTTCTTCTTGTGAATGATGACAAGAGAGACACGACTCTCTTGCCATTATAGTTTCACCATGAGTGTTTTGATGAGAGTGACAAGAAAGACAAGAAATATTGTTTTTCAATATATGAGTAGCATGATCAAATTTGATTCCAAATACTTCTACCTTTTTACTTTCCTGTCCGTAATGACAATTTTGACATTTGGAAGGTTTTTCAGTGTTATATAATTGTAATGACGGTAGGGTGGAATCAGAACCAACTGCAGCTAATATTTTTTGAAGATTACTATATGCATCTAATAACAATTGATCGGAATATGCAACATTATGCACCACATTCCCTGTTTTTACCAATTCATAATTATAGAGTGCATCTTTTAAAAGATTTTTTGTGTTTCTGCTAATATTGTCATTACTTATATTTCTATCTAAACCATCATCAATAATTCGTAAACCAATTTCCACTAAACCCAACTTCTCCACCATGTTCTCTTCCCATTGTTGATACAACCTTGCATAACCTTTTCCATGACACTTTTCGCATGATTCACCGGTGGCAAGTGTTTTGCCTGAAATACCAAATTCTGATTCGTGATAAAGATGGCAAGCTTTACAATTCAATCCTGCAGTAAACATAGGATTAGGATGATCTTGAACATTTTTACCACCAGTTCCTGAAAACAAATCAAATTGTGCCTTATGTGGGGTTTGGTGGCATTCTTGGCATTCCGGTAAAATATCTTTGGTACGTGATACTGATTTATGTTGAATTGGTAAATGACAATTTTCACATTCCACTTTATGGTCTGTAACATGCATCTGATGCATGAATTCAGGATCTATAATTTTCTCAATCTTTCCAATTTCTGCATGACAGAAACTGCATCTACTTTCAAGAACCTCCCCATCTCCCACAATCATTGTACCATGACAATTTGTACAATCAATATTGTTTTCTTTTACAAAACTATGATCGTAAGCATTTGGGGAATCATTTTGCTCAACTGGTGCAGAATGGCACCAGGTACAATCATTGATTGGTTCTTCTTCTGGATTCTTGAAGTGACATAAAAAACAAGTTGATTCAGTTACTGTCATATGATCACCTTGTACAATTTGTGAATGACAGCTTGTACAACGTAACTCCTTATTACGGCGTAAATCATTTAAATGTGAATTATGATTAAAATGGATCTCTTGTTTAAAAACCACATCTTCATTTAATTGCTGTTCGACATGGCACCCTGAACGCAGGCAACTTGCATCATCAATTTCTGCCCATGGTTTACTTTTTTTGTACACACCTGTAAAATAATTTACAACCATCGATGCGGCAGTTAATTTTCCTTTGATCTTTGATTTTAATCCGGGCGGGAAATGACAATCCGTACAAGTTACATCAGCATGAGTCGAAGTTTTCCAATTCTCAACATAGGGTTCCATAAAATGGCAGGAAGAACAAAAATTTGGTTTTGATGTTAATTCGGCTGCTCCATATAGTAGAAATAGTAACAGTACAATACTTCCAAATGTAAATAATAAAATTTTAGCGATTTTGCCGAATTGTTTCATTATTTTAACCGAATGTGCCGATTAGAATAAGCACTAATAATGCTAAACCAATAAATAAGAAGGAGTATCCAACAAAATAATAAAATATTTTAATCCATTTTGGCAAAGGAGAAATTAATTTTGATTTGTATTCTTCTTTTGTTAAAATATCTAATTCTAATGACCTTTCCTCTTCAAATTTATTTTCAGTTACACGGCCTGTAAAAATAACTTCATCCATTGGGAATGCCCCCGGTCTTAGATGAGTATTGAAAAAATGTACTACAAAAATAAATCCCGTCGCCAAGAGAGCTTCCTCAGAATGGATTATATGTGCTGCATTAATTAACCACCCCGGGAATAATCGAGAAAACGATTCAGGGAACCATAGTGTTAACCCTGAAGATCCAATTATTAACATACCCCAGACAACAGCAAAATAATCAAATTTCTCCCAATATGTCCATCGTCCCCATGCGGGCTGTTCTTTTTTAATTCCAAGAAAATAAGCAATGTGGTTAAAAAAGTCTTTAAAATCTTGCCAATTAGGCACCAAACTATTTGGACCTATAAATATTCCCTTTTGTTTTTTAATAACTGCCTTATGCGCTATTTTACCAAGATGAATTATGAAAACTATTCCCATCGTAAAAGCCGCAATTCTATGTAATAAGGCAGCTTTTTCAAACCCAATAACATTGTTTACTAACCATGTTGCCATTTCAGAGTGAGAATATTTTAAGGGGAGCCCCGTACTTGCTAATAATAAAAATGATAAAGCCATTAAAAAATGAAGCATTCGCTCAAGAATCGCAAATCGTTCTACTCTTAATTCAGTCTTTGATGGCTTTTTGATCGGCCCATATTTAATACGTCTAATTAGTAGTCTAACTAACCAAAGTATTGTATGCGTTCCAAATATAGATAATACACCACCAAGCAACCACAACATAAATGTATTAATCCAAGTTAACACTTTATTCTCAGATTTGGTATGGGGTGTGTGATGAGTTAAAAATTGTACAAAATTATCATTTACATTGTCATGACATTGAGCGCATGTAGCGATGATATTATCCTTACCAACTGAGGATTCAGCATTGTCACTCGGTAGTACAGAATGATTATCATGACATGAAACACAAGTTGCAAACTTTTCCCCTTGATAGCCGAGTTGATACATTTGCCCATGATAAGAAGTCTCATAACCTTCTACTACGTCTGGATTCAACTGAAATTGCATTGTTAAGTCGCGGTCTCCATGGCAACGACTACATAGTTCAATTGCTGATTGACCTACAAATTCTTCCTCAGCTTTACCAATACGCCTTTCATCATGACAATCAATACATCCCGGTGATTCTAAATGGCCTCTTGCACGGGTAACATAATGCGTTGAATTCTCATATTGTTCTTGTTCTTCATGGTGACAATCCGCACATGATTTTTCTAAAGCCCGATCTTGTTCATGATCAGGTGCCATATAATGATAAGTATGACAATCACCACAATTAGATTCCTCTCCCATAGCAACTTTAGTAATTTCTTCTCTATGAATTGCTCCATGGGCTCTATCTTCTTCAATAATTAAACTTCCCTCATGACATCTAATACAAACCTCATCAAGCTTGATGTCAAACACAGTAGTCACAGCGTCACCCTTCATCTCGGTTTGGTGCCCGGTGTGACATACTACGCATGTTTCCAATCTTGGATCATCATTCTCTTGTAGACGATGAATCGAAGCATCATAACCCGCATGGCAATTCATACAGACAACATCTAATCTTGCAACTGAGACAATACTTTCCTGATCTCGTGGAGACAAAACACGGTGTGTTGCATGACAATCTGTACAAATAGGAGCTTTTAAATTTCCGGATGCTACTTCTTGATAATGCGCGCTATTATCATAATTTTGTACTTCTTTTGCATGGCAATCTCTACATTCCTCTGTTATATGAATCTTCCATTCGTTTTCAGAATAGTGTGATCGTTCATCCTTATCATGCGGCGAATGACATGATACACAATTAAGATTATCTTCTTCATTAGGGAATCCCCAATGTGCAGAATGAAGAAAGTCATCTAAAACATCATTGTGGCATATGCCACAAACTTGTCGTGGTTCCCCTTTCCATGATACTGCATGTGTACCGTGGCAATCAGTACAGGTCGGGATTGTAGTATAACCCTTTACTCTTAAAGGTTCAAAAAAGTGATCAATAAATTCTTCCTGAGCCTCTTCATGACACCTACCGCAGAATGGTAATTCTAAATTATTATTGTGTGGATAATCTTCAATACCATACAGATCTTCATGGCAATCTATACATTCAAATCCCTCATGTGGAGAATTCTCTAAATGTTCATCAGTGACATACATTGATACTTCGATGCCACGGCGGGTTTTAGTTAAAGTATCATCATCATGACAGCTAAGACAATCGTCATTGTCCTGACTAAATAAAAGAAGGGGAATTCCAAAAAGAATTAATAGTTTTTTGAAATTCCCCAACATTGAATATTATTTTATATTTTTAGTTAGCAGGATTTGGATGCGAGAATTCTGCTACTCTTTCTTCATAGTTGAATGGTTTGTGTGTTGGACTTTCTTCGTTATGACACGCAACACAAGTTGCTTCGTTAACCTCTAATAGACCAACTGATGCAGCTGTTATTTCTCCAGCAATAATTGCTTCCTTAGTTTTTTTGGATTTGTACTTACTACCTGCACCATGACAAGACTCACAACCGACTGCTTGTAATCCAGCCATTCGTTTTACTGCCTTTGCACCAGCTTTATCTTCTGCTGTAGGATTCCAAAAGTCATCTCCTTTTACTTCATATCCACCTGCTCCAAAACCGGTAGTATGACATTTTAAACATTCCGGTGCTTTCCAAGCTTCAACTTCAATTCCTTTTTCCTTAGCTATTTGGGCAGATTCTTCGGATTTTAATGTATCAAATGCTTTAGCATGTACACTTGCTTCCCATTTCGTGTATTGAGCACCTTTCTCTGCTTTTTTATGGCACATTTTGCATTTTGCACTACCAATATATTCAAAATCTTGGGCTAAAACAAAAGCCGTCAATGTTAGAAGCGTTATAATTACTTTTTTCATTATTTGTCCTTAAAGTGTTTTAAAATCATTGTGACACGTGAAACAATTTAATTCTGTTATTTCACCAGTTAGATCCGTTCTGAGACAGGATTTACAACGTTAGGTTTCCTGCTTACCTTGAAAATTAGCATTATCAGATGAACTTATCCAAATATTAAATATAGAATATCCGTATTAGATACTCATGGATATTATAGTTTAGTACCATATTGGGTTTATATAAAACTATTTATGGCAGGTAAAGCAACTTACTTCTGCAAGACCACCGCTTTCATCCGTAAAACCACTATGACATTGTACACATCTGTCAAGGTCATCATTCCCGTGGAAATCATCATGCTCGGGTGACCCCACCCATATACTAAATGCCGGATGTCCGCTAGGACCCCCCGCATGGCATTCGTAACAAGATACACCACTTGATCCACCAAAATAATCATGTTTTTCTATACCACCGTGACATGCTTTACATCCTTCAGTACCTGTTACAGCAATTTTTGCCATATGTGAATTTTCCGAGCTCTGATCAGTCCAATCGCTGGTATGCATTGTCGGTTCACTAAGCTTTGTACAACCAGTAATAAGAAACATTATGAAAGAGAATATTAATAATTTTTTCATCATTAATCTCCATGGCATTTTAAGCATGACAAATCCTTTGAAGGGATATGACATGTAACACAAAGTTCAGCTTCGCTTTCTGCAAATTCACCATGTAAACCTCCATCTGTCAAACTAACCCAATTGTGAAAATTATGATTCATTGGCATAACCTGATTTTCTACATGACAGGAATAACAATCCTCTATAATTTCATGACAAGTTGTACATTCCATCACCCCGGCTTTTGCTTCAAAACCATGGGTAAATAAATAATCAACCGGATGCGTTTCCGGTGTAAATTGTTGCAACTGATGACATTCTTCACAACTATTATTAGTATGACAAAGAGTACAGTTATTATCGGTACTTGCGTTCATTTCAGCACCATGGAATTGTTCCCAAGCAAAATTGTGACTCTGCGGTGCTTCTTCTAAATCTTCGTGACAAGTAAAACAATCGTTTTCATTCCATACATTTGGAAAATCGATTTCGTCATCAGCATCAATATAACCATGACATTCACTACAGTCGTTCGATTCTTTTAAATGTGTTGAGTGCGAAAAACCAAGTCCACTACGCACCCACTTTTTGCTGAATTCTAGTGGATCATCGGGATTGCTATGACAATATTCGCAAGCATCATCTGCTGTATCACCATCATGACATTCTTCACATGTAGCCATTTTAGGGAAAATACTCCAAGAAGGCCCGTCAGCATCTTTTATACCGGCATGACAATATTCGCAAGCCAATTCCATGTCATCAACATGTAAAGTATGTTGGAAGAGGGTACGGTCTTTTTCTTGACCAAAGACAAAAATTAGCGGGATTAAAAATATCGCTATCTTAAAACGCCACATTTATTATTATTCCTCCTCTTCCATCTTGTTCAAAATAGGGGTTTGTTGAAAATCGTCCGTATAATTTCAACATTATAAAATCTTTTGGTTGCCACCCAACCCATCCATAAGCACCTGATGATGATTTAAGATCAGCAAAATCTCCATAATCCAAAGCATTCAATGCCACGCTACCTCCAAAACTTAATGGATTGCTAAGTTTTTGGGTGGCTCCTAATATAAGTCCAAACATTTTATTATCGCCCTCTAGTCCGCCTAAGAACGACGCTTGAACTTTTTTATAATTAATTGAACTAACTAAAAAACTTTTACCTTCTTCTGCAAGGCGATATGAAAGCTGATTTCGCCATAAAAACTTTTTGGACATAAGTGAATTAACATCAAAAGTAATCGTCGGAGCAATTGATATTTCATTACTCAACGTTTCAAAATAACTGTAATATTCAAATCTTTTTTGTCGGAAACCGATACCAACCGTATGGTCTCCAAAACGTTTACTTAAGCGAATCCTTGCATAATTTAATTCTGTTTCGCCAATATCAAATGCTATCGCATGCGAAATGCGGATCCCATAACGTGATGTGTTAAAATATAATCCGGCAAACGGTTTAATCTCATCAGCATCACCTTTCATCCAAAATGATACAGCTATGTTTTTACCAATCCGCCCTTTTGACCATGACCCCATGATATATGTATTATCTGTAAATAATGTATCACTAAAGTCTGTGACTGCTTTTAAACCACCAACCAAACTAAGCGTACCTAATTTTTTTGTGTTTATATCAAGTTTCGCACCATCTATTCGTGCATTTTGTAAGGTATTCCATATCGCAATGCGACCAATACTTAGCTCATGATTCCATAGTTTAACATCCGCTGTCAAATGATGAATACGGAGAGGATTCTGAAAATGATCGTTT
Organism: uncultured bacterium; assembly: GCA_964634215.1. Classification (GTDB taxonomy): domain Bacteria; phylum Fidelibacterota; class Marinisomatia; order Marinisomatales; family JAHJCW01; genus JAHJCW01. The sequence goes on along the minus strand of CAZWKR010000020.1, from coordinate 1,026 downwards.
TCAGAACCATATTCAAATAGTCCATCAATTCCGAATTTGCTACCAAATTGTTGATCATAACTCAATAAACTTCGCCAATGTACTTGTTCTTCTGTATCCATCATACTTAAGCGTGGATATAAAGCGGATGATGAAATTGATATATTTGGTTTTGAACCAAATATATTTGAAATACCTAAAAACGTAACCAACAACAGTAGTATAGTTGATAATTTTAGATTTCTATTGAATTTCAATTTTAAATATTTCATCATCCGCCTATATTTATTTATACAATGATATTAAGTACTAACTATCCACCACAACTTGGGCAATTTCCCCACTTATGTCCAGGTAACTCACTCCAATACATATTATTAAAACCATATGCAATAGATTTAACATCATAACCAAGCACTGTCAAATAAGCAATTGATGCTGCTGCAGTCTGACCAGTATAGCAATAAAAGATATTTGCGCCCTGATCATCAAATGCACTTAAATTTCCAGCGACCGTTAGCGTACCAGGTGTTAATTGATAAGCACCGTCTATGTGACCATGTCCAATGTAATCTGCTTCTGACCAGTAATTCATTACATTATATGCACTTGTATTGTTAATTACTTCTTCAGGATTAGTTAATAAAGTACCCCATGCAGCAATTGCAGCTTCAATTCTTTCATCAAGAATCGCTTCGCCAGTCTCTTCACCTGTGTTCAGTTCTGGATAATCAAATGTCGGCAATGCCGGTGAAGCTGTTGTTACTAAATCACCTGCATTTTTATCTGAGCATTTACCTGTCCAAACATCGTTATCAACATGATGCATGCTCATTCCAAATTTCATTGTATATGCTTCATACCCTTTGAGACGCAATAGTGTATGGGCAAAAGAAGCAGTCTGTCCAGAATAACAAGTTACAAGTATTTTGCTAGACGCTGTTTTTGCTGCAGCCTCTACTACATCAAACATATCGCCTAGTGTTGTATTAACTGCTCCAGGAATTGGATTCGGTGTAGCTGCAAACGCCTCTGCAGTACGCAGAT
>CAZWKR010000019.1:0-40342 GCA_964634215.1 uncultured bacterium | reverse complement strand
TTGTAATGCTCAATAATACTATCGAGATTAACAAATATTTAATTGTTTTCATTTTACATTCTAATTATTTAATACGTTATTACTGTCCTTTACCATTACCAATAATAACAGTGTTTATGTAGATTATTGTTTAACCATAAGTACACCATTCGGCAAAGTTGCATGTCCGCTAGTGTAATAGATCGCTCCTGAAGTAAGTCCTGCTGAACCAGCTGCTGCATCAGTTGCATATCCAGCTAAACCAGTTACGTGCAACTTGCTTGTAGGTGTTGAGGTCCCAATTCCGACATTGCCGCCTGTTCCAGCATTGATATGCGTATCTCCGCCATTTGGTTGTATTCTTAATGGAGTTGATGAACCTCCTGTGTCTATGTACGGTAATGCTGCCCCTGTATCTCCTGAATAAAGATTCAGTGCTCTATTGTAAGTTGTATTTTCTAATCTTATATAAGCATCAGCTGTTGTGCTAGATACAGTTAGTTTGTTCGCCGGATTCGTAGTCCCAATACCAACCTTACCATTATTTGCAATATAGAACCGATCTTTCGCACTACCTTCGTAAGTCTGAATTTTGAAAATATTCCCTGCTGCCAATTTTAAATCGACACCGGAATCAGTCCCCATAGCAAATTCACCAGACGAATACATTTTTAAGACAGCATCACCACCGGTACCATTAAAAAACAACTGCTTGTCAACTGAGGAACTTCCTACAGCTAAATTCCCTTCTAAATGAGTAGTCCCATCTACAACGAACTCCACAGCAGGGTTTAACGTACCGATACCAACTTTACCGCCCATAACTGCCATTGTGTTGGTTTGTGTTACATTGGTTCCATTTTGGTTATTTAGGGCAATAGCAAAAGAATAGTCGCCTAAGGCTCCTATTTCTCTGCCCATCGCGGTTGAAGATTCTCCGCTTGCTGTTGTAAAAAGTCCCATCGCGGTTGAATAATCTCCGGCTGCTTTTGTACCCCAACCCATCGCGGTTGAATAATCTCCGCTAGCTGTTGTACCTCGACCCATCGCGGTTGAAGATTCTCCGCTTGCTTTTGTATTAAAACCCATCGCGGTTGAATAATCTCCAATATTGTTATCATCCCATTGTGTACCATCGTCAGATGGGGGCACGTTCAGAATTGTTCCAACTCTAAATGCCGACTTGTTAGGATACCACATCATTCGGGTACCTTCTCCTGTGGCGGGAATAGTGCCACCCCACAAAGTTCCTAAAAACAAAGCACCAGCATCGCCCTGTACTCGGAATAGTAGATTATCACCTGAATCGGTTACATCATAGGTCACTGTATTATCAGTACCGCCTAATTTATTTATTATGTTTTGCGCTTGTAGTGGCATGATGATAATTAGCGTTAACAGTATTAGTATTTTTTTCATAATAGTGATACTCCTTGTACGTTGTTGGTTGTTATTGAATAGAATATTATGCAGAAAGGATGCAGATATTTGACTAAAAGGGTTGCCCCCGATATGAATTGGAACTCCCATAGTACACCTCGCTGTGTACTGTAATTATAGATTGACCGCTAACGGAGTCTCAATAGAGTGTAAAACACGATGTTTCGCAGATATTAGTGCGACCATATTACGATAATATGGTCTTATTATCAATATCAAGTGGATTCTACCGATTAGCTGTAGTATGATAAAAATGATCAGAAAAATATATAAACATCAAAAACCACTGATTATGCAAAGTAATTAAAATGAATTAGGCAAATAAAACAAAAAACAACTAAACAACAGATATTCGTGTTTATATATTCATTTTGTTAGTTAACTTTATTTGGATAGTCCTAATTCTTTAATCTTACGTGATAAATTTGGTTGTTGGATACCCAGCTTTTTTGCTATTAAACTTATATTCCAATGATATTGTTTTAATTGTTGTTGTAGGAATCTTTTTTCAAAATCGAATTTTACTTCTTTAAAGGATTTACCATCAATTGTTGCAATATCTAATTCAGAAGATGATTTCTTTAACAGCAGATGTGGTGCAATATCATCTTTAGTAATAAAATCTTTTGTGACAAGAATACAAAGTCTTTCGATGATGTTTTTTAATTCTCTAACATTGCCAGGCAAGGAATATTGCGATAAATTTTCCATTGCCGAAGGTAACATAGTTTTTTTCTGTGTTTTGAATTCTCGTGAATAATATTCCAGGAAATGTTCAGTTAAAATTTCAATATCACCTTCTCGTTCACGCAATGATGAAATTGGTATAGGTACAACGTTAAGTCTGTAGAAAAGATCATCACGAAAAGTTCCCTTTTGCGCCATTTCTTCCAAGTCTTTGTGTGTTGCAGCAATCAATCGAACGTCAATATTAATAGTTTTGTTACCGCCGACTCTTTCAAAAGTACCTTCTTGAATAACGCGCAATATTTTTGCCTGGACAGATAAATCCATATCACCTATCTCGTCAAGAAATAGTGTTCCGTTATTGGCTTGCTCTAGCTTTCCAAGCTTTTGCAAATCAGCTCCTGTGAAGGCACCTTTCTCATGCCCAAAAAGTTCGCTTTCTACGAGTGAAGAAGGAATAGCGGCTGAATTAAATTTGATAAACGGTTTCCGATTGCGCTTGCTTTTATGATGAATCGCAAATGCGACAAGTTCTTTTCCTGTACCGCTCTCACCGCGAATTAAAACCTTTGAGTCGGTCGGAGCTACTTTTTCGATTAATTGTAACACTCTTTTAATTTGCGGAGAATCACCGATGAGTTTATGCTTTTCATACTGAGCGTTCTCTTCTTGGACGACTTGATTTTTTAAGGATTGTTTTTCTTTAATATTACGAGCTGTTGTCAAAATTTTTATCATTGACAGTGGTTTTTCAAGAAAGTCATATGCTCCTAATTTTACAGCGGAAACAGCTGTTGAGATATCACTGTGGCCGGAAATCATTAGCACATCTAAATCTGGTTTATCTTTGTTTATTTTCTTAAATGTCTCAATTCCATCCATACCAGGCAGTTTAACATCAAGGATTATCATATCAATATGTTCTTTTGAGGCAATTTTAATAGCTTTTTCACCTGTCCCGGCTACAAAAGTTTCATAGCCTTCATCTTCCAAAATATCTTTTAACGTCATTCGAATATTAATTTCATCATCAACAATTAAAATTTTCATGATTATTGCTCCTGCTTGTGTACGATTGGAAATGATAAATTAAAAGTAGTGCCTATATCAACTTGACTTTCGACAGTAATACTGCCGCCATGGTTTTCAATAATGCGTCTTACGATGGCTAGACCAAGTCCCGTGCCACCGCGACTTTTTGTAAAATATGGGTTAAAAATTTCGCTAATATCTTTCACTTCAATTCCATGACCATTATCATTTATTGAAATTTCAATATTTGAGTCAGTAAAGTTTGTATTTATCTTAATAGTGAAATTCTTTCTTGCAGCATTTATACTGTTTTGAATCAAGTTTTCTAGTACTTGTTTAACTTGAATTTTATCTGCAAATATTGAAGGAAGTTTTTCATCTAATATTAAAGTAATTTTTAACTCTGATTGATAGGGTGTACAAATTTCTGCTATTTGTTGATTAATATTATAATGTTTCATCACTGCTACAGGTAACCTTGCAAATTTCGAAAACTCACTTGCAAAGGTTTGCAAATTGTTAATTTCTTCGTGTATTACTTTAGTAACATTTGAAAAAACATCATCTAAGTCTTCGGATTTTGATGTATACTTTATCTCTAGACGTTCAAGCGATAATCTAATTGGTGTTAGAGGATTCTTTATTTCGTGCGCTAAAATACGTGCCATATCGCGCCACGCAGCGTCCTTTTCCGCTTGAATTAATTTTTTTCTATTCGACGATAGCTCATGTGCCATATTATTAAAAGATACTATTAAATCATTTAGAGGTGAAAATCTGCTTTCTTTAACTATTACCGTTAAATTCCCCTGAGCTAATTGTAAAGTTGCATCTTGTAATCGTTTAAGGGGGCGAGTTATAAAGTAAAAACTTATTAAAAATAGAAGAACTACAATCACAGTTAAGAAAAAAAAGATGAATTTTGAATAGAGTTCTATTTCATTTATAAATACTCGGCGTGCAATTGCTTTCTGATTTTCCGTAGACATAATTTCTTCAATATCTCTCCGAAATTGTTCTCGATTAATTTCATCTATTTGAAAATTGTAATCTTCGTAAAGTTTACGAGATTTGTCATTTGTGCTTAAGGTCTCAGAAGTGTCGGAAAATGATTGGAAACTGTTTATAAAGAACTCGCGAAAAAATAATACAGATGTTATAATTAGTAAAACTACCAAAAGAATTATTTGCGTACGAAAAGATGGAAGACGGAATGTCATATTTGGAAATCAGATTTTGAAAACTGAATAGTTTTGTTATTGGGTCTAATACTATTCCAATAATATAAAAGATTTAACTCCTCATCCATTCCTTCAAAGTAAATCTTATCTAGCCATGCGGTTACTGATATATAATAATTTATATTATCATCAATATTGACAGAAGATGTGGTTGGATAATTTATTATACGTGGTAATATATTTTTAGCTTGGTCTATGTTAAGTGATGATATGGTCTCATTTCGTTCGGAGTAAAAAATTGTAAAATCATCTGCTATAGGTGAATATTGAAGGGCATGATAAAACTTATATGTTGAATCCGGATCTTTTTGACCAACTTGATATAAATCAACTGAGAAATGTATCGATATCATGTTGCCTGAATAGAAAATTTGATTCAGATCTTCTGTGTAACAATTTTCTATAGTTGTAGAAATATAGACATAATCGTTTTTATATTGGATATCAGGAGTATTCATTACAGGAGTTACTCCATCTATTGTTGAATAGAACATGGATCCCACAGCAATAATTGTGCTTATTACTTTTTTTGAAAATGCAGCAAAAATTCCTGTTTCCATAATATAAATTAAATAATAATTGAGTTAATTGTACTATCATCTTAGACATAAAAAAAAGTGGTCGGTTGTCACAACCGACCACTTTTACCATTCTAGGAGGATTGATTAGTGTCCGAACCAAACGCCCAAGGAGTAAGAAAGTCCATCTAATACTTTTGGTGAATCTCCACCTACTGTATATTCAAAATAATCATCTTTCCAGTCATCGTTGAATGAGTACGATCCAAGGTAACCAACTGAACCATGAATCCCCATCCATGGCAATACTCTTACTAACACACCGGCTGAGGGACGATATGCCATGAAGGCTTTGCGGTATTTTAATGAATAATAATTTGGATCATCATCAAAATCAACATTCCAGGAGTAATCGCCATCAGTTTGGCGTAGTTCTAAAGATGCTTCTCCACCACCGATAAGCAGACCTAAGTCAACTATTACATTCTTCATCAGTGCAACTTTTTTATTAACCGTAACACCGCCAAATCCAACAAGATATTCGTATCGACGTGTTCCACCTTCTACTGATTTCTTTTGAATTTTTTCGTAGCCATATCCACCGCCACCAATGAACCAACCATTACCAACATTGCCCATACCATAACCACCGAATAAGGGCATAAAAGTGTCGGTTAAGTTGTCGAAGCCATTGGCTTGTAGTATATCATTAATACCACCAAAATCAGCTTCTAAAAGAATTACTTTCGGTCCACCGCCACCATATCCAGGATGTGGTTTCATCTTCATCTTAAATTGCAACCCCGACAAATGTACCATATCATCTTTTTCTTTTTTTGGCTTTGGTGCTGCAAAAGTGAGTTGAGTCTCAATTTCTTCCTCATTGCGAAACACTTTGATCGTAACGGTTTCACCAATATTTTTACTATCTCTTAATTGTAATAAATGATCTTCGAAACGAACTTTTTCGCCATCAAATTCCATTATAATATCCCCACCACGGATTCCCGCATTGTCAGAATTACTACCGTCAGTTACATCTGATACATAAACTCCATAACAATATGGATAATGTTTTTCATAAGCATCTTCAAAATCCATATCGTTTATATATGCACCTAATTTTGGACTTATCTTATAATCATTATCGTAGTTATCTCCAAACGGTAATGGTGGAGGAGGTTTGACATCTCCATTTTCAAGAGCGTCTTCAAGATCATTGCCCCATTCGTCCATTTTTTCGCCCCATTGATCCATACGATCACCGAAATCTTCTGCTTTTTCTTCAAGAGTGTCTTGTGAAAATACAGTTACTGGCAATACAAATAAGAATGCAACAATTGCTATAATAACAGAAACTCTAATTATTGACTTTTTATTTTTCATTATTTCTCCTTAATAGATTTATTTGTTGTTATAAATGCAATCTTTATGCCAGAATTACTGAATGATTTGATAATTATTGTATTAACAGAAACTTATGTTGATAGATCTATAGATTGAAGATTAAAAATGATATATAAAAATGGAATAAATATATCATAATGATATATTTATTTTTGTATTACGAGACTCCCTGATTTAAATATTTTGTTGTTCCTATCATCGTCATTAAGATAGCCCATCATGACAGAATGTCCATTTATTTTGATGCTATCTTTCATTTCAATTATTGAAGTGATATGATTTGGTGTGCTTCCAAATGATAAGATGGCCGTTACTTCAGGTAATATATATAAACTTTGAGGCTTGGTGTCACTACGTTTTGTCCAATCAAATTTCACTTGATAATCTGTATCATCTTTAGTGCTAAAATTAATGTTTGCGGATTTATCTGATATTGATGTTCCGGTATAAAGTGGCAATATTGTTTTTAACACGATTCCGGCTGTAGTATTTTGTGGAATATCAATATTTAAAATATCTTTGTGTAATATGTTAAGATGTCTTTGAATTCCATATGTATTAATGAGCAAATTATAGTGACTTAAGCGGATTCCATTCCCATCTGTAAAATAGATTACAGCCTCATCTAAAAGCAGTGTGGTGCTAGTTTCGATATAGTCTTCGGACTGTTTATTGATAATCGATTTATCTTTTTCGGTTATTTTATCAATTATTAATTTAGGTTTCGTTTTATTGATGACCCTATCATTGTCTTCTTCATTAGTAATAACTAATACTGCTCCTATACTCCAAATTGCATAACTCAAGATTTCTATTGTTGGAGAGGAAATATTTTTTATAAAAACTCTATTACTTTTTTCAATTCCAACAGTAGATAGCCAATTCGCATATTTATTAATCGATCTTAAAAACGAATTATTGGTCAAACCGATATCTTTATAAAGAACACTCTTTGAGAATTTTATACATTGTCCAACTGCCAATGCTCGTAGATTTGGATATGGAACCATATATTCTATCGGTTCGACATTACCAAAACATTGTGCTCTATAAATAGGATTATTTTTCATTAAATATATGTAGAGACGTTGCAAGCAACGTCTCTACAAAATAATTATGTAATAGGTTCAAATCTTGCTTGGAAAAATCTTAAGTATTCCGGTTCGTAAGTAAATTTAAGACCTTTTATGGAATCACGTCTTTTATAAACAGCTGCAATAGATTCAGCGGTTACATCCATGTGAGACTGAGTATAAACTCGTCGTGGTAACGTGACTCTTACCAATTCTAATTTTGGATAGTAATGCTCACCAGTTTCTTTATTCCTTCCGGCTGAAACAATACCGCGCTCCATTGTCCTAACACCACTTTCAATATATATTTCGGTTGCTAAGGTTTGCGCAGGAAAAACATCTTGTTCTAAATGTGGAAGAAATTTCTTGGCATCTAGAAAAACTCCATGGCTTCCAATTGGTACGATAATCGGTATCCCAAAATCTAATAATTTTTGTCCGAGATATTGTGTTTGTCCAACGCGCGATTGCATATGCTCATCAGAAACTGATTCCACGATACCAATTGCCAGTGCTTCCATATCGCGACCGGCCATACCACCATAAGTATGTAATCCTTCGTAAATAACAACCATATTTTGCGCTTTGCGGTATACGTCCTCATCATTGGTTGCTAAGAATCCTCCGATATTAACAATAGGATCCTTTTTGGCGCTCATAGTTGCATGATCAGTCAATGAACATATTTCGTAAACAATTTCTTTAACCGATTTATTTTGATAACCCTCTTCTCGTTCTTTTATTAACCAGGCATTTTCAGCAACACGTGTCATATCGTGCGCGATAGGAATATTATACTTATTAACGAATTCGCGTAATTCTTTAAGATTTGCCATCGAGAACGGTTGCCCACCTGCCATATTAACTGTAGTCGCAATACTTACATAAGGGATGTGATCAGCACCTACTTCATCAATTAATTTTTGTAATTTTTTCAAATCAACATTTCCCTTAAAAGGATGATGACTTTCAGTATCGTGTGCCTCATCAATAATTATATCAATAAAGGTTGCACCGGCTAATTCCTGATGTAAACGAGTAGTAGTGAAATACATGTTCCCCGGAACAAAATCCCCTTCCTTAATCATAATTTGAGAGAAAATATGCTCAGCACCACGACCTTGATGAGTAGGGATAAGATATTTATATGAATAGTAATCTTTAATCGTTTTTTCAAGATGATAAAAATTCCGACTACCTGCGTAAGCTTCATCACCAAGCATCATACCTGCCCATTGACGATCGCTCATAGCGTTTGTACCACTATCGGTTAATAGATCAATATAAACATCTCGTGATTTAAGTAAAAAAGTATTGTATCCTGCTTGTTTAATAGCTTCAATTCTTTCTGCTTTTGTTGTCATCCGCAGATGTTCGACCATTTTAATTTTCCATGGTTCAGCCCATGATTTTTGCTCAGACATTAGATTATCCTTATAATTTTTATTGTAATAAAAGAGGTCAAAATTAAGATGAAATAATGGTGTTTTGCACTACTTCAAAACAAGCATTTCACCTTTTTTGTATAAGATTCATAAAGTTATATTCAATTTTAATTTAACAGTGCTTTTTATTATGTTTTTCGAATACCTACTTAGTAATATTGCCATATAACCGATAATGAAACATTAGTGTAACAATAATGAATAAGCGTACAATTTTATTAGCTCTATTATCAATTTTACTGTTGTGCAATTGTACATCAACGCGTGAATTATACAGACATGATGGCGATAATGAATTAGCTAGCAAGATTGATGAAGTGATAAAAAACGCTGCCCTAACTACCAATATGGGTATCAATGTGGTTTCGTTACAATCAAGGGAAACGCTTTATTCACTTAATTCTGATCATCTTTTTACTCCTGCAAGCAATAATAAATTGTACGCTGCTTCTGCAGCTTTACATTATTTCTCACCTCAATTCAAGTTTCAAACTTCAGTTTGGATTGATAGTAGTTATAAGGATTCAACTCACGTTCCCCGATTGGTACTGGTGGGGGGTGGTGATCCTGATTTATATTTGTCTGACCTAGAATTAATTGCAGAAGAAATAAGTAGAAAAATTCAATATATTGACACACTAATTATAGACAATACACTCTTTGATGATGTCCATTTTGGTCCCGGATGGATGTGGGATGAAGGATCAGATTGGTATTTTGCACACGTAAATGCAATGTCTTTTAATGACAATTGCATGGATATATCAATTACTCCGGGAACAGTTGGAAAACCCCCGATTATTTCTATAAGTCCTAACACGGAATACGTTGAAATAGTTAATGCGGCTGAAACTGTTGAAGACACAATTGATTTTAAGGATTTGAAAATTGAGAGAAGATGGTGGAGGAACAGTAATGTTATTGAAATATCAGGTGAGTTGTTGAAAAATACTGACGAAAAAGTCTATTATAGGAATGTTGAAAATCCGGCACTTTTCACTGGAACCGTATTGGTTAATTTATTAAACTATTTAAATGTAAACGTGAAAAGCAATATTGTAGTAAAGCAAAAAGGTTCTACAATGATTCCTATTTATACTCACTATTCAAAACAATTTTCAAATTCTTTAACTAGTTTCCTTGAGACAACTGACAATTTGAGTGGAGAACTATATGTTAAAATGATGGGTCATATCGTAACCGGTCAACAAGGAAATTGGGATAACGGTATGTTAGCTATTAAAACTTTTTTAAATGATAAAGTTAAAATTGATACAACGAAAATGAAGATGGTAGATGGCTCGGGTCTATCCCGTTATAATTTGACATCGCCTGATCAGATCATTCAATTATTGTCGTATATGTATTCTGTAGATCCTTACCATGCTGAGTTTCTGTCAGCCTTGCCAACTGCCGGACAGGGTGGAACTATGAAGGATAGAATGGAAGGGGTTATACATAAAAACCGTATTCTAGCAAAAACCGGAACATTGTCCGGAGTTAATTGTTTGTCCGGTTACGTTTTTACAATAAATGGAGAGCCATTGGTTTTTTCCATTATGATGAATGGGTACGTTGGTGACCACGGCCCTTATAGAAAATTGCAGGATGATATTTGTGAAATATTGTCTGAGTATTAATTATTTCAATATTACAGATTGAAACATACTACCTTTGGTTCTGTCATTTCCTGTAATGCAAATTTGATTCCTTCACGTCCTAAACCGCTATTCTTTACTCCACCAAATGGCATTAGATCAACTCGATAATCTGTTGAATCATTTACGATTACACTACCGACATCCATGTTTTTTATTGCATGGAAAGCGTTATTAAGATTGTTAGTGAAAATCGCGCCATGTAAACCATAATCAACATTATTACTTTTTTCAATTGCTTCATCAAGATTATTGACCGAATATAATGTAACTACCGGACCAAACACTTCTTGGCAATCTAATTTTGCTGTAGAGGGCATATTCTCGAAAACTGTCGGTTGTACTACTGAACCTTTTCGAGTTCCTCCGGTTAAAAGCTTTGCACCTTTACCATTTGCATCCTCTACCCACTCAATAACCCGCTCGGCTTCTTTTTCAGTAATCATTGGACCCATATCTGTATCTTCATCAAGCTGATATCCAACTTTGTATGATTTAGTTTTTTTAACGAACATATTTTTAAAGTCATTATATGTAGAATCTTGAATGTAAACTCGCTGTACACCAATGCAGTTTTGACCAACCGCCCAAAATGCTCCGGAAACACAGGACTCTACTGCTTTCTCCAAATCGCAATCTTCTAATACGATTACCGGAGAATTGGATCCCAATTCCATCCCAATTTTTTTTAATCCCGCCATAATTGCGACATGTTCTCCAGCCTCAACACCACCTGTAAATGATACCATCCTTATCCTTTCATCGGATGCTAATGCATCGCCTATCTCATGTCCATGTCCGGTAATAACTGAAAGAATTTCACCCGGTAACCCAGCTGCTAAAAAACATTCTGCTAGTTTCAAAGCAGATAGAGGAGTAACGGTAGCGGGTTTTAGTATGACAGAATTTCCACCGGCAATTGCAGGTCCTAATTTATGTGCTACTAAATTTAATGGATCATTAAATGGCGTGATTGCACCAATAATTCCAATCGGAAATCGATAGTAATACCCAACTCGGTTTTCTGATCCTTCAGCACTATCGAATGGTATAGTTTCGCCGTTTATACGGCGTGCCTCTTCTGCAGAAATTGTAATAGTGTTGATTGCTCTACCAACTTCTTTCCGGGCTTCACTGATAGTCTTTGATCCTTCCGTTGCAATCGTTTGTGCTAACTCTTCGTAGCGAGACTCCATAATATCAGCAGTTTTCTTAAGAATAGAAATTCTTTTATGAGAGGGTAGATTACGATTTATTTCATAACCCTTTTGAGCAATTTCAATTGCTTTATCAATATCATCAACCGTTCCATATGGAACGGTATCAACTAATGAGTTGTCATAAGGATTTAAAACATCAATTTTCTTTTTCTTTTCAACCCACTCACCGCCTATTAACATTTTCATAATTATCTCGTAATTAAATTTTTGCTAAACAATTATTTAAATCATCTTGAATGTCTTGTACATCTTCACAGCCAATCGAAATACGTACTAATCCATCGGTTATCCCGGCATCAATTTTATCTTGTTTGTTCATTGCTGAATGTGTCATAGAAGCAGGGTGTTGAATAAGAGTTTCATATCCACCAAGCGATACAGCCAATGTTGCGAGTTCAACATTATTCATAACAGTTTTCCCACCTTCGACGCCACCATTTACTTCAAAACTAATCATGGAACCAAATCCATGCATTTGTTTTTTGGCTAATTCGTGATGCGGATGTGAGGATAGTCCCGGATACCTCACCCATTCTATTTTGGGATGATTTTCAAGAAACTTAGCAATGATTTCTGCATTTTCTTCTGCTTTTTTCACACGCAAGGAAAGCGTTCTTAATCCACGTAGTACCAACCATGCTTGATGCGGATCAATTGTGCCGCCAAGATTTAATAATACTTTACGAGTCCTCGTATATAATTCCTTGTTGTTAAATATCAATATTCCTCCTACAACATCGGTATGACCGTTAATATATTTAGTCATGCTATGCATCACAATATCAGCACCAAAATCAAATGGATTTTGTAAGATTGGACTCATGAAAGTATTGTCAACCGCCAAAATTGCGTTATTAGAATGAGCAATGTCAGCGCAAGCCTGTATGTCGGTTAATTTAATTGTGGGATTTGCAGGTGTCTCAATAAAAATTAATTTAGTATTTGGCTTAAGTACTTTTTTTACTTCTTCGATATCGGAAGTATCAACAAAGTCATACTCTACACCAAACCGCGAAAATTCTTTTTCCATCACAACGCGAGAAGGACCGTATATCGCTTCAGAAGCGATCATATGCGAACCGGTATCTAAAAACGTCATGTAAATAGTCGATACAGCAGCCATCCCTGAAGATGTTGCTAGTGCATCAGTTCCGTTTTCCAAAATAGCAACTGCTTCTTGTAAAGCTGCTGTTGTTGGATTCCCTAATCGAGTATAAATGAATCCCGGTTCTTCACCAAGAAACCGTTTTGCGCCTTGTTCAGCTGAATTAAACTTAAACGTGGATGTTTGATAGATAGGAGGCGCTACAGCTCCGTAAGTTTTATCAGGATTTGTACCTGCATGTGCAACTTGTGTGTCTCGTTTCTTTGATCTGATGTTTTTCATAGTGAGTTCTTTTATTGATTATTGTTGTCGATGAATTGCTAAAATATCTGTTAATATTGAATATCCGGTTTCAATTTTGCCGGCACCGGCACCGATGATTGTTACATCACCAAGTAAATCTGTAGTGAAAGTTAAGGCGTTTGTTGCACCCATAATATTTGCAAGAGGATGAGCAAGAGAAAGTTTTTCCGGTTTAACAGATGCTTTTACAGTATTCCCTCTTTTTTCAATTGATCCAATTAATTTCCACCTTGCTTTTTCTTTTTGCGCATCGGAGATCATTTGCGGTGATATTTGTGTAATACCCTGCCGATCAACATCATCCGTGTTAATTCTGGCATTCATAATAACGTTCGATAAAATGATAACTTTTGCCATTGCATCAAATCCTTCAACATCTCCTGTCGGATCTGCTTCGGCGTAACCTAATTCCTGTGCTTTTTTCAATACATCTTCATAGGTCATACCTGCTTCCATTTCAGATAGCATATAATTCGTTGTTCCGTTTAAAATTCCTTTTATCGCTGTAATTTCACATCCGGCTAACGGTCCGTTGACTAAATTAAGAACCGGAGTACCCGACATTACTGTTCCTTCGATCATAAATTTAACATTATTCTTTTCAGCAAGTTTTTCCATTTCAGAATATCGAAGTGCAGCAGGCCCCTTATTGCTTGTTACAATGTGCTTCTTATTTTCAAAAGCAGCTTTGCAATGTGTAATTGCTGGGTCGCCGGTATTTACATCTGTATAAGCCAATTCACAAATTATATCAGCATTAGTTGCCTTAATAGTTTGGATTGAGTCCCAACCTTTTTCACAGTTTCCATTATATTCATCAAGACTTTTACCGGATCTTACTAAATCCAAACACTGCTGAATATCCAATCCATCTTGGGAATAAATTGATCCTTTTAGTACATCGCTAATAGCGACAATACTTGCTTCAAAGCCGTACTTTGACTTGAGATAATTTTCTGTAGACAGTAAAATTTCACACAATCCCTGCCCAACTGTTCCAAATCCAATTAAAGCAATTCTACTTTTCATTTTAATTCCTTAATACTAATTGATGTTTGCAAAGCCTTTTTCAATGTCCGAAATTATATCATCGGGATCTTCAATACCGACCGAAATTCTAACGGCATTTGGTTTAATGCTTGCCAATGCGCGACCTTCTTCACCTTGTTGCTGATGAGTAGATATGGCATTTAATGTAGCAACTGTTTTCACGCGACCCAAATCAGTGGCACGCCAAATCATATTTAATCCATCATAGAATTTCCGTGTGTTCTTGGTTGAACCTTCATTATCTTCTTTAATTTCAACCGATAACATATATCCGTAAAGACTTTCATCGCTATCAACCAGTCTCATATATTTCTTGGCTAGATCATGGGAAGCATAGTTTTGTAAACCTGGATAATATACTTTATCTACCATTGAATGTTTTTCAAGATATTCAGCGATAATTTGTGTACTGCGGCTCATTTGAGCAATTTTCATCCGCAAACTACGCATATCATTTAAAGTCATTATGCATGCCATTGGATTAATCGCAGGCCCATTATCGCGATATGGCCATAATTTTGCCCATGTTGCAAAGTCAGCTTTCATTTCATCGGAACCAATCTTGCTTGTAATATTTTTTTTAGAAGTTAATAATCCTAATATTGTTGTTCCGCTTGATGCGATAACTTTTGATGCTGATTGTACAACTATATCTGCGCCGAATTCCAATGGACGTGTTAATGCCGGCGAGGCGCAAGTTGCATCAACAATTAAAGGAATATTATTTTCATGTGCTATATCTGCAACTGCCTGAATATCAAATATATCAACTGATGGATTTGACGGAAATTCTCCATATACGAATCTTGTTCCCGAGTCAATATTTTCAGTCCATTCATTTAGGTTAGTTGGATTCTTTACCCAACGGACTTCCACACCCTGTTCTTGCCAACGGCGAATCCAAAACTGTTGAAATGCTCCACCATACACCTTTGCTGAAGCGACAAAATTTGGCGCAGGTAACGAATCGTCTTTTACAAGAAATGGATCTGTTGCCGTACGGATAGCACTCATTCCACTTGCGGTGGCAAGTGACGAAGCTTCTAGTCCCGTGCCATAACTTTCTAATAGAGCAGTAGTAGTTTCAAGGTAGAAATTGGAAGGATTTGCGATACGGGTGTAGCACCAATTTGGCATTTGATAGGAAAGCCCGGCTTCCATCTCTCCGCTGTCATGATAAGCTTGGGCGGGGCTCATATAAATCGGTTCCATAATGGAACCGCTATTTTTATTTAATGCTTCGCTCAAATCATAAACTCCGTGCGTGGCAATGGTATCGAATTTCCAATTTTTGGTACGCTCAATACGTTTTTGATGTTCAGCGACCATCTTTTCGCCTTCTTTAATCCAATAATTAACATCTTTTGGTACATACTTTTCGTTAAGATTTATCATTTGATATTTCTCCAATTGGAATTTTTGTTTCTTGTTTTAAAGTTGACAATACAACAAGAGTTTTTAAATGCTGAACGTCAGGTAAGGCTGTAAGGGTTTGAATTATAAATTGTTCATAAGTTGGAATATCTCTTGTGGCGATTTTTAATAAAAAATCAGCACCACCGGTAATATGGTGGCATTCCATAACTTGATCAAGTTTTACAATAGAACTCATAAAACGATCTACAGCGTCTTTACCATGCCGTACGAGCGTAACCTCTACATATGTAAAGCAAGTTATTCCAACTTTAGTCGGATCCACTAAAGCGACATATTTATTAATATATCCGTTCTTTTCAAGTTTTTTAACTCTTTCCGCCGTTGGAGGTGGGGATATATTGATTGTTTTTGCAAGATCAGAATTCTTAATTCTGCCATTTTCCTGTAATGTTTCAAGTATTTTTTTGTCAATATTGTCAATATTCATTTGTTTATTATGTAAATAGATTAAAAAGCATCATAATATACTGATATTAATATTAAATACATAATGTTATACCTGTGTAATGGAAAATATCCTAATAAAGCTATGAACATGCGCCATTTTGTTGTTCAATCCATTTTATATTTGATGATTTTCTGCTTTTTCTTAGTTTCAACACAATTAATAAAGGGTTAAATAATGAAAGCGGTATTTTTCAATAAATATGGTTCAGCGGATGTTTTGGAAGTCGGGGATTTAGAAAAGCCAATAATTAATGAACATGAAATATTGATAGAGGCACATGCTTCATCGGTAAACCCTGTAGATTGGAAAATCAGAAGTGGAAGTATGAAACTTTTGACGGGGAAGAAATTTCCAAGGGGTTTAGGTGGTGATGTTGCCGGTAAAGTTGTGGAAATCGGTGGAAAAGTAGTCGGATTTAAAGTTGGTGATGATGTATATGGTAAGTTAAGCGGATTTAAGGGCAATACTTATGCAGAATATGTTATTGCTAACCCCAAAGATTTAGCTCTAAAACCTACTAATCTTAATTTTAATGAATCTGCCTCAATACCATTGGCAGCGCTAACCGCTTACCAAGCATTAGTTAATCTTGGTGGAATTACTAAAGATTCGAAAATTTTAATTAATGGATGCTCCGGTGGTGTAGGTCATTTTGCGGTGCAAATCGCAAAAGCGATTGGTGCCCATGTCACGGGTGTTTGCAGTGCAAAAAATATTAAATTAGCGAAAGAATTAGGCACCGATACAAGTATAGATTACACAAAAGAGAATATTGTCAATAGTAAAATAAAATATGACATATTTTTTGATGCAGTAGCAAATCAATCGTATGGTAAAATCAAACCGATTTTGAATAAAAATGGTAGATATGTTTCAACGCTTCCATCTGTAGGTGTAGTTTTAAATTCTATTACCGGATTATTTAGCACCAAAAAAGGTAAAATGATCAATGTGAAATCTAATCTACAAGATTTGCAACAACTCACAAAATGGATTGAAAATGGTAAACTGAAACCGATAGTTGAAAAAATATATCCGCTAGAAGATGTTATAGAAGCGCATCGTTATAGTGAAACAGGAAGGGTTGTCGGTAAACTAGTAATATCAATAAAATGAGGTATTTTTATGATTAAGGGTACTGTTAAGGAATATAATAACGCAAAAGGTTTTGGTTTTATAATCGGTGATGATGACCGCGATTATTTTGTACATGTGAGCGGGTTGCGTCCACAATTACAGCAACGCGGTTTGCAGGAAGGACAACAAGTTTTATTTGATACAGAATTTGGTGTGAAAGGTGATAAAGCTGTAAATGTAAAAGTTGGATGATAGAATCATATAATATATAATAAAAAACCGGTATATTCATTCTATTGATAAGCATATTAATTTTTTGAAACGATTAAACTTATTATTCCCAATTTATTTTTTCATCGGCATAGTATTGCTGTGGAATTGTGCTTCGATCAAAGTGCCTCCCGGTGGTCCGGTAGATGAAACTCCTCCTACTATTGTCGAGGTATTTCCACCAAGTGGATCTGTTAATTTAAGTTCTCGCCAAATTGTTATAAATTTTTCAGAATATATGAACGAAGCCAGTTTTAAAAAAAATATTACAGTATTCCCGCGTCTGGAAATGCCTTTAGAATTTTCATTTAAAGGTGATAAAATAATTCTTACACTACCTGATTTGTTGGAGAGTGAAAAGACTTATATAATTTATTTAAATCGCAATATTCAAGATGAGCATAAAATTCGTTTAGCAAAAACAATCCAATTAGCATACAGCACAGGAGAAAAAATTAGTAAAGGAGTTGTTGCCGGTAAAGTTTACGGTTTAGAAGAGGGTTCTATCCATCTATGGGAAATTAATAGTATGGTAACAGATTCATTATTTGCAACTCAACCGGACTATATCACTGATGTTAATGATAATGGACATTATTCGTTTAGTTATCTTTCAAACGGACATTACAAAGTACTGGCAGTCGAGAAATCCGGGACAGATTTACCGCTTAGCACTGAACATATGAGGTATGGTTTATATTGGCAGGAAGAAATAAATCTGGTTGAAGATGATACGTTATCAAATATTAATATTCGAACATGGAAAGAATCACAAAAGTTAAAATTATTACGTGGGGAATGGTCTGCATTTGATTGGGGACGATTAGTTTTTAATAATGATATACCAAACAGTATAGATATAGATTTATTTATAAAAACAGAAAATGGTGAAATTTTAGATTCTCTAGTATATTATCAAGATTCGATTGATCCCAAAAACTTAATTGTACAAGTGAGTGATTCATTAACACAGAATTCATTAAATGTAAATATTGTATCATTAGAATTAAATGATGAGTTACTTTTAGATTCATCGGAAGTTGTAATTCAAATTCCGCAAGAACCCGATACTAGTTACTTACAAATTCTTAAACCAACATTGAACTTTCAAATTTATCCCAATGATCTAGCAATAGAAAAATTAGATATTATATTTTCAAAACCTGTACAATTATTTGAAGATTCATTGTATTTACCAAAATTATTTAAAAATGATTCTGTTGCGGTTGATATGATTATTAATCAAATAACTCCTATGGAATTTCAGTTGACCCCGTTAATTCAATGGGAAGAAAACGAAAAATATCAATTAACAATTAATCGGGACGGTATTTTAGCAAAGGACGGCAGAGGACTTGAGGATTCTGTATTTGTCATTAATTTACGAACTAATAAAAGTATAGGATATGGTACAGTCAACGGTAAAATTAATGAAACAGAACAATCAAATATTGTTGCTGAATTGTTTTCTGTGAAAAATCCATCGTTGTCACAAACGTCTTTTGTAAATTCTAAGTCTGAATTTGAGTTTGAAACAATACCGGAAGGTAATTATTCACTTTATTTTTATAAAGATGATGATAACAATATGAAATACAGTTTTGGAAATGCATATCAAAATATACCATGCGAATGGTTTTATTTTTACCCTGACACATTCGAAGTACGAGCAAATTGGGAAACTGAAATTGCTCCCATTAATCTACCTGGAGTAAATTAATGTATTGTGTAATAATGGCTGGGGGGAGCGGTACGCGTTTTTGGCCTTATAGCAGACAAAATCGCCCAAAGCAGTTGCTTAAGATTGTTGGCGAGACAAGTATGTTACAAATGACAGTTGATCGTCTAAAAAAAATAAATACTGTTCAGGACATTTTTATTGTAACTAGACAAGATCTCACAGAAGCAATTAAGGAAGAAATTATTGGAGTTAAACCCGAAAATATTATAGTTGAACCAAGCGGAAAAAACACTGCTCCTTGTATTGGATTATCGGCACTTAAAATTGCAAAATTGGAAAAAAATGCCGTGATGGGAATTTTCCCAGCTGATCATTTGATTATTGGACACAAGCGGTTTGCTAAGGCTGTTACTTCAGCAAAACACATAGCACGTAGAAAAAAGACTTTAATTACAATCGGTTTAAAACCAACATTCCCATCAACCGGATATGGTTATATCCAATATGACCCCGAAAGTGACTCTGATCATTTGGATGCATACAATGTTAAAGTATTTGCAGAAAAACCGCATTTATCATTGGCTAAAAAATTTATTAAAAGTGGTGATTTTTTGTGGAACTCAGGAATGTTCATTTGGAGCGTAGATACATTTTTTGAAAATTTGAAAAAACATATGCCAGATTTATTCAATCAACTTAAGCAGATTGACAAACTAATTGCTTCAGGAAAAGATTTTAAAGATGTCTGGAAAAAAATCAAACCTGAATCAATTGATTATGGTATAATGGAAAAGGCTAAAAATGTTTTTTTAATCAAAGCTAAATTTGAATGGAGTGATTTAGGTTCCTGGAACACCGTTTATGATCATATGCATAAAAATGATGAAGGCAATGCTATCAAGGGTGATGGTATTGTTCTAAATGGAAAAAACAATTTTATTCAATCTGACAATAGATTTACTGCAGTTGTTGGATTAGATAATATTGTTGTCGTAAACACAGATGACGCTACTCTAGTTATTCCAAAAGACCATGTTGAAGATGTAAAAGAGTTGGTAAACTATATTAAGACACAGAACCGTAAAGAATTGTTATAATAGTTTTTGAATACGAACAAAATATTTGAATATTTAAAGGAATTAGCAGAGCGGATGGGAGTTCGCATTGTTAATGGGAAGGGTGATTTTAATGGCGGAGGTTGTCGTGTTCATGAGGATAAAGTGATTGTAATCAATAAAATAAAACCAATTGAATATCAATCAAGAACAATAGTCGAAGGATTGGCAAATTATGGTTTATCTGAGCATTATTTGATTCCGGCAGTACGTTCATATATTGAAGAAGATTTAAACATCAAAATATAATAACTAACACATAATTTAGTAGAGGACAAAATGAAAGAGTATAAATCTGATGACATTAGAAATATAGCTGTAGTTGGACATGGAGCATGCGGTAAGACAATTTTATCAGAGGCTATGTTGGCCAACGGTAGAATTATAAATCGAATTGGTTCGATTGAAAATGGATCAACAGTTTCTGATTACCATCCGGATGAACATAGCCGACAAATATCTATGCATTCTACTGCTTTACACATTGAGTGGAATGAAAAGAAAATAAATTTTATAGATACTCCAGGATATCTTGATTTTGTTGGTGAAGCACTTGGTGCTTTAGCGGTTGTTGATATGGCAATGGTTGTTGTTCATGCTGCACAAGGAATCGAAGTTGGTACAGAGCAAATGTGGTCCAACGCAACAAAAAATGGTATACCAAAGATGTTAGTAATCAATGGTTTGGACAGAGAGCATACAAAATTTGATGAAATTCTTAAAAAGGCTCGCGAACGATTCGGTAAC
This sequence comes from uncultured bacterium, assembly GCA_964634215.1. Taxonomy (GTDB): domain Bacteria; phylum Fidelibacterota; class Marinisomatia; order Marinisomatales; family JAHJCW01; genus JAHJCW01. Next base: position 19,409 of record CAZWKR010000019.1, on the reverse strand, counting down.
AATGTATTTCCGCTACAATTGCCTGTTAATGCTGGACCGGGGTTTAACCAAATTATTGACGTAGTTAGAAGTGAATTGATAACGTACAAAACCGACGGCGGTGGTAACTATACGGAAACTAAGGCCGATGGGGAATGGGCAGACCGTGTAAAACAATTGCACGAAGAATTTATTGAATACATAGCAGAATCTGATGATACATTATTAGAAAAATTTTTTGATCAAGGTAGTCTTACTGAGGATGAAATGAGACAAGGAATTCATACCGCATTCCAAAATCAATCATTTATCCCATTGTTTTGTACTTCTGCAGTTAATAACATCGGTGTTAACCGATTATTAGATTTTGTAAGTAAGTACGGATCATCTCCGGTGGATAGAGCTAGTGTGATGGCAAAAACCGCTAATAAAAAAGATGACATTAAAGTTAAACTTGAAAATCCCGAACCTGTCGCCCAAGTTTTTAAGACAATCAGCGAAGCACATGTTGGAGATCTTTCATTTTTTAGAGTTTATTCAGGCAAGGTGACAACTGGTCAAGATCTTTATAATGTATCCCAAGAATCAGGTGAACGTATGGGACAATTATTTGTGTTGAATGGAAAAAATCGCACAAGCGTACAACATATTAATGCAGGAGATATGGGAGCAGTTGTAAAGTTAAAAAACACCCATACAGGTGATACTCTCTGCAGTTCAAAATTTAAGGTATTATTGCCAGAAACTAATTATCCAAACCCAAATATCCATGCTGCCATTATACTTAAAGCGAAAGGCGATGAGGAAAAAATTTCAATGGGATTAGCTTCATTGCATGAAGAGGACCCAACTTTTGTTTATCGTGTAGATAGTGAAATTCGCCAGACGATCATATCCGGACAGGGAGAACTACATTTAAAAGCAGCAGTAGATCGTCTGAAAGAACGATTTGATGTTGAAATTGAAATGATTGAACCAAAAATTCCCTATCGTGAGACTATTCTTAGTAAAGGGGAAGCTAAATATCGTCACAAAAAGCAATCAGGTGGAGCAGGTCAATTTGCTGAGGTATGGATGCGTATAGAACCAAAAAAACGCGGTGAGGGGGTTGAATTTATTGATACATTAAAAGGTCAAAATGTAGATCGTGTTTTTGTCCCATCGGTGGAAAAAGGAGTGCAAGCAGTATGTTTGGAGGGCGTAATAGCCGGCTACCATGTTGTTGATGTAAAAGTTGATTTCTACGACGGTAAACAACACCCTGTAGATTCCAAAGATATCGCATTCCAGACAGCAGGTAAATGGGCTTTCCGTCAATCATTTGAACAAGCGAAACCTTGTTTGCTTGAACCAATTACTAATGTTGAAGTTAAGATCCCCGAAGAATTTATGGGTGATGTTATGGGAGATGTCTCAGGTCGTCGCGGTAAAATAATGGGCATGGATTCTGATGGTGGTTTTCAAATTATTAAAGCTCAAATTCCACAAGGTGAACTACATAATTATGCTACAACGATTCGTTCATTAACGGGCGGTCGCGGATTGCATGCTGAGGAATTTAGTCATTATGAAAAGATGCCGGGAGACCAACAAAAGAAAGTAGTTGCTGCTTATCAGAAATCGCGTGAGGAAGCAAGCAGCTAAAATTGACAGATCAATCAAGATTATGGTCGCCTTGGCGAATGAATTATATTCGCAGCCCAAAAGAGGAGGGTTGTATATTTTGCCAAAAAAGTAAGAGTTATCAAGAGCGTGATAATCTTGTATTATTTAAGGGTGCGAATTCCTTTGTATTGATGAATTTATTTCCGTATAACAATTCGCATCTGCTAATTGCACCATATGAACATGTAGATACAACATTAGAATTATTACCACAAGTTTCTAACGAAATGATGTGTCTTGCTAATGAGTCAATGAGAATAATTAAAATGACAATGAATGCCGAGGGATTTAACTTTGGCGCAAATATTGGTGCAATTGGTGGTGCTGGCATAAAAGATCATATTCATTTTCATGTTGTACCAAGATGGTTAGGTGATACAAATTTTATGCCTGTAATTGGTCATACAAAAGTAATGGTGGAAGGTTTGCTTGAAACTTATGACGAGTTAATACCACATTTTGAAAAGATAAAACTAATAGGAGCTTAAGATGCCTTTTTCACATGCCTGGTTACCTTATATATATTTGTATGGTGTTGGTGGACTATTGTTTGGCAGCGGTTTATTAATTACAATAAAAAGTGGTTCTTTAGATTTAAAACGGCAGGGGCACAAAATGTGGTTAGCGATTTTAATTTTTGGTTTTATCTGGTTTATGGTTATGCATGCAATATGGAATATGGCCGCGTTAGAAATACTTAGCTTGAAATCAAGTGTATTAATTTGGACTGCATTTATGGTTATATCCCTGGGATTTGTTTATTTTAAGTTTGTAAAAGGAGTAAGGGCATAATGGAACAAGTAGGAGAGATTACTTTTCATAGTATAGGATCTACAACTGTTTGGATCGTAATGATAGCTTATTTTGCTGTTATTATGCTTTTTGGAAGTTATTTTGGAAGATATACACGGTCTACAACCGATTTCTTTTTCGGCGGTCGCAGGTTTTCATGGTGGTTGATAACAATGTCTATAGTGGCAACCGGTGTTGGGAGTCATAGTTTTGTAAAATATTCTGCCAAAGGTTTTGAGCATGGTTTATCCTCAACTATGACATACATCAATGATTGGTTTTTCGTTCCATTTTTTCTGTTTGGTTGGTTACCAATTATTGTTTATTCCAAAGTTCGTTCAATTCCCGAATATTTCGAAAAGCGATTTAGTCCGTCATCCCGATTTATTGCTACAATACTACTTTTAGTTTATATGATCGGATATATTGGTATTGGTTTTTTAACATTGGGTAAAGCGATGATTCCATTGCTTCCTCAATCTTTTGCATTATTTGGAATGAATTTACCGATAACATTGATGGGAGTAATTACTGTTATTGCCGTTATTACTGGTATATATATTACTTTTGGTGGACAGACAGCTGTTATTTTTACAGATCTTTTACAAGGATTTATCCTATTATTTGCTGGATTACTGCTTTTCTTTTTTGGCATTACATATTTAGGAGGTTTTCAAGCGTTTTGGGATTTGCTACCGGTTTCATGGCGAATGCCACTGGCTGATTTTAACAATCCACCTGATTTTAATTTTGCCGGTATATTTTGGCAAGATGGAATCGCTGGTTCAATTGGATTCTTATTTATGAATCAAGGATTGTTAATGCGTTTTATGGCTTGTAAAAGTGTGAATGAAGGACGAAAAGCGGCAGCAATTAATATTCTATTCATATTACCAATCTCGGCGATTGTTGTTGGTAATGCAGGTTGGGTAGGTAAAGCTATCAGTGTTGTAAGTCCTGAAACAGTAAGTCCGTTTTCATCGCCGGATCAAATATTTGTTGTTGTTGCTAATATTATCCTGACAAGTCCTATTATATTTGGTTTTATTATGGCAGCATTGACGGCAGCATTGATGAGTACCGTAGATACTTTAATCAACGCTACATCGGCAATTTTCGTCAACGATGTTTATCGACCAATAAAAGGATTCGTAAGCAAAAAAATATCAAGTAAAAAGGATACTGAACGTCGTGAGCTTGGGGTTGCAAGAATTGCTTCAATGGGTATAACTACGCTTGGCGTGTTAGCTGTGATACCATTCAATAGTTTTCCAACCGTCTACGAAGCACATGGGTATTTCCATTCTACATTAACTCCGCCATTGGTAGTGGCGATATTCTTCGGAGTTTTCTGGAAAAAATTTACACCTGCTGCAGTAATCACAACATTTTTAGGAGGAGTTGCCTTAATGTTACTTGGGGCTCAACATCCGGGAATATTAATTGCACCGTTTGATCATGGGATAACATTAAATCCTGATCATCCGTATACTTATATCAGGGCATTGTACAATTTAATAGTATGTGCAGGTGTTGGAGTGCTTACTGTTTGGACAGGTGGATTGCAAAATGCGTTTGTCAAATGGGTCAGAAGATTACCAAATACTAGTATGGTAATGGCTACATTAATATCGATTTTATCGATTACCTATACAGTAATTATTGTTTCGTTCTTTATTAATTTTGCAACGATGAATCTGATTTTTGTATTAATTATTATTTCAATAATGATTCTTCCTTTACTAGTAAACTATTATGTAGTTGGTTATGATGTAGAAACGCATACAAAAGGTCTCACTGCATCCAGTATTCAGGACGCACGAAGATTCTTTAAAGGTAGTGAGCCAAACGATGTTGAAGGCGAAAAAGTCTACGTGAAATACAAGATTGTAGAAAGTGATCTCGATGTAGATGTAGTACGGTTCTCGAAAGATGATATGAAAGCAATGGCCGCTAATAAAGGAGATTTAGTGTATGTCAGCGATAAACGTAAATGGTTAGGAGGATTAAAGTCAATTCACTCAGTTTATGGAGAGCCTCATAATGAAAATGGTATTGTTTATATAAACGATGAACAAAAAAAGAGCGGAATATTTGCTGAAGATAAAATATTAATTGCAGAAAAAGAATTGTAGGTTTGACAGAACAAATATTTTGAATAAATTCTGCGCGCTTTTTGAACGTAAATAGAACAATTTCCGGAGTAGCTCAGTTGGTAGAGCGAGTGGCTGTTAACCACCAGGTCAGGGGTTCGAGTCCCTTCTCCGGAGCAAAAATGCCTTTTCACCTTTCGGCGGGAAGGCTATTTTTTTAAAAAAATTATGAACAATGAAAATACAAAAAATCTCAATTTTACTAGCTTAAGATTAGCCGATCCGGTTCTAAAAGCAGTAATTGGACTTGGTTATGAATCGCCATCACCAATCCAAGCTCAAGCTATTCCTATTCTTCTGAAAGGGTGCGACCTTGTAGGTCAAGCTCAAACCGGTACGGGAAAAACTGCTGCTTTTGCCTTGCCGCTACTTTCACGAATTGATCTAAAAATTAAAAACCCTCAAGTGTTAGTACTTACGCCAACGAGAGAGTTGGCGATTCAGGTAGCAGAAGCATTTCAAGGTTACGCATCACACTTAAGGAATTTCCATATCTTGCCTATCTATGGCGGGCAGAGTTATACTGGACAACTAAGGCAGCTGAAACGAGGTGTTCAAGTTGTAGTTGGTACACCGGGACGGGTGATGGATCATATGCGCCGTGGCACATTAAATCTTGATGCTATTTCTACATTAGTGCTTGATGAAGCAGATGAGATGCTGCGTATGGGATTCCTCGACGATGTGGAATGGATTTTAGACCAAGCTCCTGAAGATCGACAAATTGCTCTATTTTCTGCTACGATGCCGGTAGCTATCCGTAGAATTGCCAAGAAATATTTACATGATCCACAAGAAGTTACGATAAAGACAAGGACTTCTACTGTTGAGACTACTAATCAACGCTATTGGATGGTGAGTGGTTATCACAAACTGGACGCGCTGACGCGGATACTTGAGGCAGAAGCATTTGACGCAATTCTTATTTTTGTTCGTACTAAGCTTAGTACTACGGAACTCTCTGAAAAATTAGAAGCTCGTGGTTATGCCTCAGAACCACTTAACGGTGACATCCGACAGCAACAGAGGGAACTTACAATTGAACGTTTGAAGTTCGGTAAAATAAACATCTTGGTAGCTACTGATGTGGCCGCTCGAGGCTTGGACGTCGATCGCATCAGCCATGTTATCAACTATGATATTCCATATGATACTGAGGGTTATGTTCATCGTATTGGCCGCACTGGTCGAATGGGACGAAAAGGTGAAGCTATTATGTTCGTTGCTCCCCGTGAAAAACGATTGCTACGTGCTATTGAGAAAGCGACCAACCAAAAAATCGAATTAATGAAACTGCCTACAGCAGCTGACATCAATAGTAAACGAATTGAACGCTTCAAAGATCGGATTACTCAAACATTGGATACAGAGGACATTGAACATTATGCTCAGATTATTGATCAATACCGTATAGAAACAAATGTACCATCCCTAGAGATTGCAGCCGCCCTAGCAAAACTTCTTCAAGGTGATAATCCTTTGCTACTAAAACATGAAAAAGAAAAAACTTTAGTAAGACAGATGCGTGAAAAACCGGATAGGCGTGGACGTCGTGATGATAGAAGAAGCGATCGCAGAGATAAACAACGCAAGCAATCTACTCAACCAGTAATGGGAATGGAAAGCTATAAAATTTTAGTTGGTTCTTCGCATGGTGTTAAACCTGGTAACATTGTTGGTGCTATTTCCAATGAAGCTGAGTTGGACAGTAAATATATTGGTCGGATAGAAATATTTGAAGAATTTAGTATAGTTGATTTACCAGAAGGAATGCCAAAAGACATACTTAATATGCTACAGAAAGTAGTTGTTTCAGGTCGGCGTATGAATATATCAAAATTCAAAAAGGAACGATCTGACAAGAATAAGCGCCAAGTACGAAAAAAAAGTAAAAAAACCAAAGCAACATCAAAAGGAAGAAGAATAAGAAAGAATAGAAACAGTTCTAAAGATTGAGTATTTTTTTTATTATTTTGTGCAAACATTTTTAATAATTGTGGTTATAACAAGAAATATTTTATGGATTGATTTGGTACGAGTAATTGCTATGTTAGGAGTAGTATTGCTTCATACTACAGCGCCATTACTATACCAATTTGAAAAAATTCAAATGTCATATTGGTGGAGTGCCAACATTTATGATTCTATTGTAAGAGTGTGTGTTCCTTTATTTTTTTTGATTTCAGGATATTTACTTCTTAGAAAATCACAAAAACTTTCAACCTTTATTTTAAATAGAATATATAAAGTAGTAATACCTTTTTTAGCTTGGTCACTCTTTTACCTTATTTGGAAGCGGATTGTTATTTTTGATTATAATATATCACTTAAATCAGTTTATAGTATTGTTATTACACCTTCTTATTATCACTTATGGTTTATTTATGCTCTAATATTTGTGTATTGTTTGATCCCTGTATTAAAGAAATTCATTTTAAACTCAAATAAGTATAATAGATACTATTTTGTGATATTTTGGTTTTTTACTGTATCAACTATTTCTCTGTTTGAAAATTTTACCGGACTTGTCGATACAATAGACTTTTTGGCAATTCCAGGATTTACAGGTTATCTTGTTTTAGGTTATATTATTGGATCTATGATTATCACAAAAAAAATGTTCATGATTTCAATTATGTTTTTAATGCTGAATTATATATTTACAGTTGTTAGCACATATTTATTAAGTGCTCAAAATGGTATATTTAATGGATACTTCTATGGATATTTTAGCCCGAATATTATTTTACTATCAGTAACATTTTTTCTCTCAGCTAGATATATCATACAAAGTATAGAATTCGAAAAGTATCAACTTAGTTCGAAAGTTATAGATAGGGTAAGTGCAACAAGCATGGGAATATATTTAGTTCACCCAATATTTTTATATCATATAGAGAACGGTGATTTTGGATTTACGCTTAGCAAACTTACTGGTCATCCAATATTATTTATTCCTTTCACAACTATTGTTGTATTTATTATTTCATTTTTTGTGATAATAATTTTACAAAGGATACCCTTAATTAGGTATTTTGTACCATAAAAATATTTCCCGTCGAGATGGAACATTCTTATTAAATATAGTTTGAATCAATAAAAATTTTATTCTTTAATCTTTATTCTTCTTACGATTCTTGTATTTATTCCACCAATAATTTGTATCGAGAATTATATTGAGAGAAAAATTTCGTTCAACATCATCTTCTTGAATTTCACCATCCCCATCTTTATCTTGGAATTGTTGTCGGTAACGTACTACAACATCTGCTGCTACGTGTGGTCGAGTTGATATTTTAAATCCAAAAATTTGGCCATCGGTACGTTCTTTAAACATTTTATCAAAATCTTTAGAATCCATAAAGAAAGAATAACTTCTTAAATATTCGGAGAAACTGTAACGACTTGCCAATGAGAGCGTAACATGTCTATTAAAATCATCTTTACTATTTACCTCGCGATATTTCGTTTTAAGATTTAATCTTTTTGCTAATCTTAAATTAAAAAAAGTGTTCCAACCCGTATACCAATCCTTCCCGGTATCTTTATAATTTATATCGCGAGTGATTAATTCATATTCATCATCTTTGTTTTTTATAAATCGTGCTTTTTTATATTCGTAACTACGATCAAAAATCGATGGTCTAAAATCGTGGCTCTGAAAATCAGCACCGATCCCGATATCAAATATTTCATTGCCAACAAATAAATTAGGAAACGAAATTCCCATTCCTGGAGTAGTCAAAAATGCGACGTCCCCTGTAATATAAACATCCGAACCGGCAATGTTTGCTACTTGATATTTTAAGCCTAATCCAAGCGCATGGAGTTGTGTATCATCTATATTGTCTAAACTAATCGGATTTTCAGCAATTATAATACTATCCGTTACAGCGTTCTCTGTGTTTGGTTGAGGATCGACTTTGTCGGGATAAGAATCCTTATCGCTATCTAAAATATTTGAATATTGGTTGAAATCGCCCACATATGTAAAATTAGCATGAAATCGTTTCGAGACCCTTTTATTATAATACAATCCGCCAATTCGAGGTCTAGTTAAATCATTTAAGAATAGATTTGCCATATATGTTCGACTACCGGCTTTAATCTGTAAACCGGTTAAATTCTCAAAAGGTAAAATAACGGTATTATTATAATTGTCTACTAAATATCCCTGACCAAATTCAAGTTTATCGATCATACCAATTCTTAAAAATAGGGGATCTGTGGGATGAAATATTTGTAAATGGTGTATGTTATTAATAATGTCTTGCCATTCGTCCCAATTATTTGTGTAGAATCCCTCGGTTGGCGAAATAGCAATCCATAGATTATAAACGAATTCTAATTCCTTCATACGTAATCTTAAATTTGTACCGGCATGAAAATATGAATTTGATCTATAGCTTGCTGTTCCCGTTTTTTCTCTAGTCGTAAATCTAAAATTTTTATTACGTTCGCTTGGTAGATTAAATTCTTTTTGAAGTGATGGTAAGTCATACTGATAAATAAGTGATAATATATATTTCCCGTCTCTTCGCGTTTTATTTATAAAATCTTTGTCAACTAGTAGATAATCAGTTTTTGGGTAAAAAACTCCGTTTGATAAAATTTGTTCACGATAGTTTATATTAATCTTAATTCTATTTCGACCAATATATCCGAGAGATCCTGTTTCAACTACCACACTATAGCAGAAAGTATTTATTTCATCTTCCTTATGCACAATCACACTACCTTCTAGTACTCGGAGATAAAAATCTGATCGATCAATTAGTATTTTTGATTCTGGTAAGAGTTCTAAAAGGGTCTCTTCACAAATTAGTATGAATGTTTTTTCTTGTCCGGATGATATATACAAATCATCTGATAATCTTTTACCAGTTTTGAGTTTCTTAACTGTAACACTGTCGCCTTCTATCGTATATGCAGAAGTTGAAGGACCATAGATAAACGCAGGTAGACTTCTGCCTTGAGCGGGTAACAAGTTTAAAATTAACAATGATAGAACTATAATTCTTTTTATCATTACTGCTCCTAAATGGAATTATGAGTTATGATATAATATCGTATCAGACCATACTAATTTAGCAAAAGATAGCGCATAGTCCATGGGTCAAAAGTTGTACTATTTATAATAATATATTTATATTAAATTTTACTTGGAGGAAAATCCTATGCAAAAATATCTTAAGTATATAATTAGTATTTTTATATTTATGTCTATCCTAATTGCTCAAGTCACTGAGAGTATGGTAAAGTTTAATTTGGGAGAGCACAATGCCTTGCAATTAAAATTAATTGACATGGATAAAAAACTGGTCGAAGGGGAATGGAAGCTATATACAAAACCATACGGTAAACCTGACAAGAAAAAGGGTGAGTGGATAACAAAAGATGTGAACTTAGAAGGATTGTCTAATCCAGTTGATTGGTATATGAAATTAGATAAAAACAAGAAAGATATCATTTTAAAATTATGTGTTATATCCAATGAAGAATTTCTTTCATCTTCAAACCAGAGTAACAATTATAGAATCATCGAAAATTATTTGAATAATTTTGTTTTTGTCGTAGAAAAAGCTAAAGTGAAAAACGAGTTTGAATCAGAAAAAAAATCACTTTCCAAACTACAGAAGGAATTAAAAAAATTAACTGAAAATTATAATAGTAATCTGGAATCAATTGGGAAATATAATAAGAAGATTAAAAAAGCGGAAAAAAACAATAAATCAAACCTAAAAAAGCAGACAGAAACACGAGCAAATATTTCTAAACAAGGATTAGTTGTTGAAGAAATTTTGAGCAGTCCTTCGGATTCCATCCAAGAAGGAGAAGTCTCACCTGAATTTGAAGATGCAAATAAAGAATTATTAAAAATGCAAAAAAAATTGAGCAAACTAGCTGGAGACTATGAAGATAATCTAAAAACAATTGATAAGTCGATAAAAAAAATCAATAAAGCGGAAAAGGACAATAAGTCGAATTTAAAAGATCAAACAAAAACAAAAAAACGAATTTCGGAACAGGGACAATTAGTAGAAAAACTTAGAAAGCAACTTGAGTCTATGAGGTAATTGATGAATGGTATACAATAAATGAAAACTTTTTTTATATGTAATCCTGCAGCTGGTGCAGGATTAGCACATGAAAGGTGGTCAGTATTACATAATAAATTAATTGCACATAATGTATCATTTGATTATCAATTTACTACAATGCCCAAAAATGCAACAAAAATAGCAAGTGATGTAATTGAGCGTGGTTATAATCGCATTGCGGTATTTGGTGGAGATGGAACAGTGAACGAAGTGTTACAAGGAATAATGAAAACCGACAAAGCTCCAGATCAATTAGAGTTGGTACTTATTCCAGCTGGAAGTAGTTGTGATTTTGCAAAAAAATATCCCCATAATAAATCCAACATTGAATTAATATTGTCGAAAGATTTGTTTGCAGTTGATATCGGCAAGATTGAATGTAATGATAGTAGCGGCAATCCAGTTAGAAATTATTTTTTCAATAATTCCAGTATAGGCGTTATCAGCTTGGCAAATGAAAAATACAATAATGTAAAAGGGCTATCAAAACAGATAAAAAGATGGAGTGTTGATGCTGCTGCGATTATAGCAGGAGTAAAAGCTATTCTACAATTTAAACCGATTTCCTGCGAATTGCAATTCGATGAAGAAGAAGTTCGTTTTACAGATATAACAAATATCACAGTATTCAAAACGTCGTATTTTGGTGGTGGTATGTATTATAATGTTGAAACAAGACAAGATGATGGAAATCTTTCTGTTGTTTTAGTGGATAGAACATCAAAATTAACATTATTAGGAATAATTCCTGCTCTATATGCTGGTACTGCATTAAATAAAAAACCTGCACATCATCGTACTTGTAAAACTCTAAATTTTGATACAAATCGTAATTTTTATATCGAGATGGATGGTGAGTCAGCAGGATATCCTCCAGCAAAATATTCAATTCTTAAGCAGGCTCTAAATATTGTAATATAAATGGAAAATTAAATGACAGCTTCTAGCATACTTCCTGATAATTTCGCTGATTATTGCGCACCCGGAACAAAATATACTGAAAAAATGGTTTCGGTTTCCGATAATGTACAGTTACGTGTAATTGAATTTCATCCTAAAAAGACTACTAAACATCCCACAGTATTATTTATACCTGGTTGGATTTCATTAATGAAAGGATGGAAAGTTGTATTAATGGAGATGACAAAAGATTTCCATATTATATATGTTGAAACTCGGGAAAAAATTACATCCCAGGTAATCGGTAAAGCAGAATTCTCAGTAGAAGCTATTGCTCAAGATATTGTGACACTTGCTGACATTTATAAACTTGAAAAAGATAAATACATTATATTTGGCAGTTCTTTAGGAGGCACATCTATTTTAGAAACCTACAAGGATTTAACACAAACTCCATTGTGTTTTGCGCTATTAGGACCGAATGCCGAGTATCGAACACCATGGTGGGGTAAGTTGTTAATATACATTATATGGCCGGGTCTGTACAATAAGCTACGACCATTTATTAAATGGTACTTACGGAAATTCCGATTGGATATTGAAACTGATCGCGCTCAATATGAAAAATACTGCAATGCATTGGACGCTGCTGATCCAAAAAAATTAAAACCGGGTGCATTGGCTTTATCCAAATATAAAGTGTGGGATATATTAGGAAATATCGATTTACCGGTTTTAATAATCGGAGCCTCAAAAGATTTGTTACACGAGCCACAAAATTTAATTCAGATGGATAAAATGCTGCCGAATAGTACATTCTTAGATATGGACACAAACACTTTTGCGCATGGCCCTGAATTAGTATATGAAATTCGAAAATATATCGCTTCTTTAAAATGAAGTAATAAAACCCTCAAGTTTTTAAGAACCTTGAGGGTTTATTAATCATGAAAAATATCATAGTCAAATTTGCAGCAAAACGGGATGAGAAATTCCTCCTTGAGAATACGGACTTAACTATCGAATTATTAAACAGAAAATTGAAGTATAACGAAATATTAATAACCAAAAAAAATGAGGAATCTATTGGATTATTGATATATGAATATCTTTGGAGTCATATACCATTTGTTGCGCAAATTTGGGTCCACGCTGATTTTAGAAAAAAGGGTATTGGAAAAAGTTTATTAAATTATTTTGAACAGCATCTAAAAAATAATAATCATGCAATGTTTTTAAGTTCATCAATGGAGAACAATACCAGAGCACAAGCATGGCATAAACATATGGGCTTCAAAGATTGCGGAATAATTTCCGAAATAAATGATGATGATACTGGTGAAATGTTTTTTAAAAAATCATTAAAACGGGACCTCTAGAGCATCACATAAAAATTTCATATAGGGTGTGGCTGTTTTAAATAACAAACTGCATAACTCTATAAATTTTTCATTTTGAATATCGTTTTGATCTAGATTGTGTACCGCAATAAAATCTTTCCATCTTAAGTCATTAATTAATTCGTGGTCTTTGGTAAATCCCCGTGGAGCGGTTTTTAATTTGTCGCCAACTAATTCATATTTCTTCTGAAATTCTTTATTATCACGCACCATTAGCCATTGTTTGGGATATTCAACAATATAATCTCTAATCTTTAATAAGGCATCAGAAGGGGGATGCCATGTGCCAATTCCAACAAAAATTTCATCAGGTGCAATATGTACATAATATCCAGGAGCATGCACATCTTTTCCGAACTGATGTCTAAATTGAATCCCAATATTGGTTTTATAAGGTGTTTTATCTTTGGAAAAACGCGTATCCCGATAAATTCGCATAAGTGATCCACCAATGCGCTTTGGGACAGCAGTAAAATGTGGAGAGATATTTGCTAATGGTTCGCTCATTGCAGATATAAAATCAAACGCCGGTGTTAACACATCATCTTCGTAACGCTGTTTATCCTGGTTAAACCAATTCCGATCGTTATTTTCTGACAATTCCTTTAAATAATCAATTGCAGTGGGTTTAAAACCTTTAAAATCAATATCATTCATATAAAATACCTATTCCGTTTATTGTAATATCGTTAAATTTTAACAATTATTATTACTACATAAAAATATTAAAATGAATAAAACTAAGAATAAACCGATTACTCATGTTGTGAAACGCGATGGACGGATCGTACCATTCGATGAAGAAAAAATCGCTGACGGGATTTATCGCGCAGCGGCATCAATTGGTGGTCATCAAAAGGAATTAAGCATCAAACTTGCTCGTGAAGTTACTTTGATCGTAAATGAGAATTTTAGCGCACCGGATATGCCGCTTGTGAATGAGATTCAAGATAATGTTGAAAGAATACTGATTGACAACGGCCATGGCAAGACGGCAAAAGCTTATATAATCTATCGAGAATATCGACGTCGTGAAAAGTTAAAAAAAGGAAGATTAACTGAAGATCCGCGCATACCGTATCGCACAATGTATGAATCGTTGTTATGGAATCTTGAACATAAATGTGAAACCATCGAAAAGTTGAACAAAATAATAAATGATGGAAATATACCAGACTTAGTTAAAGCTTTTGAGCAAAATTATAATCGTCATCTCCAAAATATTGCCAAAGAAATATCTCAAGAGGAGGACAAGGTAAAATTGATCATCGTCGCAGGACCTTCATCTTCCGGTAAAACTACAACTACAGCAAAACTATCTCACTACCTAAATGAATCAGGTATGGACACGATTCCGATGAATCTTGATCACTATTTCTTTGATTTGGAATATCACCCTAAAGACGAATATGGGGATTATGATTTTGAAGCTCCTGAGGCATTGGATATAACGCTCATTAATCAGCATTTGGCTGATTTGATTGCCGGTAAAACTATCAAAATGCCATATTATGATTTTGCAAAAGGCAAACGTCACTTAAATGTGCAGGAAAAGGCCATTTTACCAAATCAGGTAATGATCATTGATACGCTGCACGGTTTATATGAGCCGATGACACAAAGTGTGCCGGACGAGAATAAAGTAAAAGTATATATAGAAACGATCTCGCAGTTAAAGGATAACGAAAACCGTTTTGTCCGTTGGGCGGATATTCGTTTGCTGAGACGCATGGTACGTGACAGCGCAACACGAGGTTACGATATGCGTCAGACTATTGGGCATTGGCACTATGTACGGCGTAGTGAGTTAAAACATATAATACCTTTCCAAGGCGATACAGATTTCGTTGTTAATGGATCGATTCCGTTTGAACTTCCTTATCTTAAGAAATTCACATTCGAGAATTTGCCTGATTATATAAAAGAATGGCAGGATGATCCCAAACGCCGCGATGCCTTCATACGCGCGGAGAGAATCCATAACCTTCTATCACAAGTGGACGATTTTTACGATGAAAATATTATCCCGTGGGATTCGTTAATGCGTGAGTTTATTGGCGGGAGTGTGCTTAAGTTGCATTAAATCTACATTCGCGATATACTTAGCATAATCCCGTTTTTACGAACTATTGTTTTCCCAAATAGATTGATAAACGAGACTAATCTGTCGTAATATTATATACTAACTACTACGAATTATAGTATCTTACGCTCAATGGTAATTATGTAGATGGTGTTCTAATAATTAACGAATACATTGAGGTATACCATGACAATTATAATGAATAGATTCCTCTTTTTTGTTATCTTAACCTTTTCCCTTAGCTGTCAAAATAATGATACAACATCAAATGAAATTTCTTTGTGGCCTGAAATTGAACCGTATAATTCCGATTTTTTAAAAGTATCTAATATCCATGAGATTTATTATGAACAAAGTGGTAATCCAAAAGGTAAGTCGGTATTTGTTATACATGGCGGTCCGGGCTTTGGTTCTTCTCCTTCTTATCGCCGCTTTTTTAATCCAGACAAATTCCATATAGTTTTACATGACCAACGTGGAGCTGGTAGATCAAAACCCAAGGCTGAATTAAAAAATAATACAATTCAAAATCTTATTGAAGATATTGAACGATTGCGGAAAGAATTAGATTTAGATAAAATCATTTTATTTGGCGGTTCATGGGGTTCAACATTAAGCCTCGCTTATGCTGAAACTTACCCTGATAATGTAGAAGCACTAATTTTACGCGGGATTTTTCTTCCTTCTAAAAAGGATGAAGAAAACTATATTGTTAATACTATCCCAAAGTTTTTTCCGATTATGTATGATAAACTAATGGAGACATACCCAGATTCTATGTTGCCTATAAATTCAAAGAAAATATTTCAATTATTACAGACCACTGATGGCAAGAACTATGCTAAGATGCAAGATGCTTATGAATACAAAGCATGCTTTCTTTACAAAAGTAATGATGGATTGTATGAATATTATGATTCTGAAGAAAATCTGAAAAATACTTACGCAAGTGTACTTGTTCAATATCACTATCTTAGTAATGGATGTTTTTTAGATGAAGGACAATTACTACGAGACGCATATAAAATTGAAGATATTCCAATAGTGATTGTGAACGGAAGGTATGATATTATATGTCCACCGTTTGACGCTTACCAATTACATAAGAAATTACCAAAGTCTAAACTCATTATTGCTGAAAAAGCAGGGCACGCGATTTCGGAAAGATCAATTGAGAGAGAATTATTATTGGCAATGCGAGAGTTTGAATAGAAATTTAAGTTTATAAATAAAAACTTCGTATAACCCTTTTTTTACGAACTGTTTATTAATCAATAGGTTTGGAATATCCCATAATTTGCACTATATGATCCAACTTCGCAGTTTGAATGAAATCAGGATTTTTACGGATAGTTTTTACATTACCCCACTTTGACTTGGGAATCCATGTCATAACTCTTAGTCCGTTATTATGCGCAAGTTCGACGTCCTTACGAGTTATTGAAGAACCGACACCAATTCCATATAAGTCGAATTCTTTGGCAATTTGAATTGCGTCATCAATGTCACTACCCGTAATAAATTGCAGTACTTGAACACCCGCAGATTTAAGTTGTTTGTGAAATTGCTGATTGCCTGATTCGATCAGTACTTTGTTATGCATTTTGTGGTCATCAATTAATTTGTTTATCGCATAAACAAATTTCGTTAAATAGGCAGAAGTATCTTCATCTCCATAATTTAATTTTAAGTCGAACGAGAAAAAATAATCACGGGATTCTTTAATGCACAAGTCTATTGGTGGGAGCGTACTTAAAATGTACTAAATCTACATTTATGACAAACTTCGTATGAATCATTTTTTGCGAATTATTTTATTAAAATATATAACATCAAAGTAAAATAATACCATATTATGGATACGAATTCTATGGATACAACAGGCCTATTTCTAACGGAGTAGAAGCGGAGTGGGAATCCGCTATCACATAAATTTACATAACTAATTCTCCATATTCCAATCTGTCGTGTTATGGGCTCATATTGGATCGAGTCCTGCTCAGCATAAATGGATAAATAGGTCTTATGCTCAATTATAACCTTTATTACATTAGCAGTTTACTCATAAATTAATCTGTGAAAGATTGTTATATATGTATATGCTGACTTAAAAAATATTGTTAGTGTCAAGGAGATATGTTTGAAATATTTATCTAAAGTATTGTTTCTTTTTTGTATTTATTCGCCCATTCTTGCTCAAACTACCATAATCAAAAGTGATGTTCAGAAACTTTCAAAACAATTAGTTCCAACTGCGCCTACTTTGACCAAATCCTTCACCGATGGTTTGGGCACTACTGCTCAGGATACTTTTCAAATTACCGTTAATAATACCAATGATGCACCGACCGTAACCCCTATCAGCGACACTGCTGTTCCAGGTCCGAACGATCTGTCTGATGATGATGAATCGACAACGATAACGGAAGATGATGATATAACCTCAGGTTTCAACTTGCTCGATAATACTTATAATCCGGACGGTGGTCCTGAAGCGGTCTCATCTGTAGGCACTATAAGTGTAACTTCGGGCGGTTCTCCTATGTCGGGTTTAACTGTTACAGCTCAGGTTACAGGTGCTGGAGAGGTTGGTAAATACCTGCTTACACATACGGCAAGCGGAAATACCGGAATCCTTACCGTTTTTGCAAATGGAGTTGTTACTTTTGTGAACAGTGATTCTTCATACCCTGTATTTGATTTTCTCGGAGATGGTGAGGGAGCCCAGATCAGTATAGAATACACTGTTACTGATGGGATCGATACTGATAACTCCATAGCAATGATCAATATTACCGGAAAGAATGATTTGAATGATGATGATGAATCGACAACGATAACGGAAGATGATGATATAACCTCAGGTTTCAACTTGCTCGATAATACTTATAATCCGGACGGTGGTCCTGAAGCGGTCTCATCTGTAGGCACTATAAGTGTAACTTCGGGCGGTTCTCCTATGTCGGGTTTAACTGTTACAGCTCAGGTTACAGGTGCTGGAGAGGTTGGTAAATACCTGCTTACACATACGGCAAGCGGAAATACCGGAATCCTTACCGTTTTTGCAAATGGAGTTGTTACTTTTGTGAACAGTGATTCTTCATACCCTGTATTTGATTTTCTCGGAGATGGTGAGGGAGCCCAGATCAGTATAGAATACACTGTTACTGATGGGATCGATACTGATAACTCCATAGCAATGATCAATATTACCGGAAAGAATGATTTGAATGATGATGATGAATCGACAACGATAACGGAAGATGATGATATAACCTCAGGTTTCAACTTGCTCGATAATACTTATAATCCGGACGGTGGTCCTGAAGCGGTCTCATCTGTAGGCACTATAAGTGTAACTTCGGGCGGTTCTCCTATGTCGGGTTTAACTGTTACAGCTCAGGTTACAGGTGCTGGAGAGGTTGGTAAATACCTGCTTACACATACGGCAAGCGGAAATACCGGAATCCTTACCGTTTTTGCAAATGGAGTTGTTACTTTTGTGAACAGTGATTCTTCATACCCTGTATTTGATTTTCTCGGAGATGGTGAGGGAGCCCAGATCAGTATAGAATACACTGTTACTGATGGGATCGATACTGATAACTCCATAGCAACGATTAATATCACAGGATCGAATGAAGTGCTAACAGTAGCGACATCAGCGATTTCAAGTATAACAGCGACTACGGCATCAAGTGGTGGTAATGTAACATCAGATGGCGGGGCCTCTGTTACAGTCCGCGGAGTATGTTGGAGCACTTCAATTAATCCTACCACAGCAGATAGTAAGACTAGTGATGGTACAGGAACAGGTAGTTATACCAGCAGTCTCACCGGACTGAGCGCAGGTACTACATATTATGTAAGAGCTTATGCTGTTAATAATGTCGGTACTGCCTATGGTAATGAATTAAGTTTTATTACATTAGCTCCTGAGATGAATTTAAAGCAATCAACAACAGATATTACCGATAGTGGTAGTTATGATTATGGCAGTAAAGTATCGGGTAGCAATACCGATGTAATATTTACGATAGAAAACACAGGAACAGCAAATCTGACCTTAACAACACCGTTGGCATTAGGTGGTGCTAATGCAGGTCAATTTAGCATTCAAAGTCAACCGACATCTCCAATTGTAGCCAGTGGCAGTACAACATTTACGGTACGGTTCTCACCCACATCAACGGGAGCAAAGACCGCTACTATTGCAATCGCCAATAATGATAGTGATGAAAATCCCTATGATCTAACTTTGAATGGTATAGGGATATCAAGATATGTAATAATATCAGGTCATGTATGGTATTCAAGTGGTGATCCTGTTGAAGGA
>CAZWKR010000018.1:0-43799 GCA_964634215.1 uncultured bacterium | reverse complement strand
TTGTAATGCTCAATAATACTATCGAGATTAACAAATATTTAATTGTTTTCATTTTCACCTCCTAATTATCATCATGATTAATACCCATTACTTCCGGTAATCCGTAAGCCTCTGGATGTAAATATTTACCAATTTCATCACCGGTTTTATCATCTTCAACTATAATTGGGTTTTGTATTGCGTAAGGATCTTGTCTTACTCCTGTAACTTGCCAAGAGACCTTTAATCCGGGGGTACCTCCGGCAATTTTAAAATTATTTCCCGCAATTTCTTCAGCTATGTAAACCTGCGCAAACCCGCCAATGCAGGTTAATTGATATCGAAAATCTCGATTTAAAGATTCAAAATAATGTGGCAATTCAACATCTGCATTACCTTTGTTATCGAGTATTACTGTACCATTATATATATTCATCATATCAGGACTTTCAACAAAGGAATGAATAAGATATTTATTTGTGGGGTCTTGGGGATGGTCAATTTTAAATGATCCGGCTCCTTTATACAATCCCCCTGTAATTGTAACATTACCAGCAAAATAACCTGCCCAACTATTGCCACCTTGACCATATATCGCAATACCATCAACACTTCTCCCATATACGCCATTACCTGTTTGGCTAAAGCCATCAACGCCATCTCCAGCACCACTAGATTGACCATATACCCCATCGCCGGATGTGCTTAATCCATAAACACCTCGACTGCTAGTACTTCTACCTTCTACACCATGGCTTGACGTTGAATAACCTACAACTCCATAATTACTTGTACTTTGACCTTTTACACCATAACCATCTGCACTCTCACCATATATCCCTCCGAATGTACCTAATTGTTTTACGTAAACAGTAGGTTGTCCACTACTAGTGGTTCCTTCAACTCTTAATATATTACCGGAACTTGCTGTACCTATACTAACGTTTCCACTATCGTACATATAAATTCTACTGGTTCCATCTGAAGTGCGTAATTGCAATCCACCGGTATCTTCTGCTTGAATGTAATTATCAACAGTTAAGGTTCCATCTACATGCAAGGTTGATAATGGTGTTCCAGCACCCCAACCAATCCCTACATTACCACTATTATCAATAATTATGCCTTCATTTGTGCCTCCATCACCACTTAAACGTCCTCCATTTAAATTGATATTGAAACCTGAAGCATTTAAAGCTTGGGTTGCTGTATGGTTACCAAGATTATCAGCACCAGATGGAGCATTTATCCAATCAGTACCGGTTGCTGTGGAAGAAAGGATTTGTCCCGAAGCGCCTGCGTCTCCATCCTTATCTTCAAAGATACCGTCAAGCCGCATATTACCATCAATTTGTAATAATTCATCAGGTGTTTCAGTACCTACCCCAACCTTTCCATCACCTTGCACACGGAATAGCACATTATCTGCTGAGTCTGTCACATCATAGGTTTCATTGGCAGTGTCACCGCCTAATTTATTGGTTATATCCTGCGCTTGGAGTACAAATACGTTCAAGCAAAGAATTGTTAATATTTTTGTCATTTTATTCTCCTAACTAATGATTATGTTGATAAATATTTTAATCAGTTATTAGTTGTTTTTCCTGTATAAGATCATAATGCTCCATTTTACTTTCTGGTTGATTAAAAGCTTTTGGATTTTGATATTTACCTCTTAAGTCATATGGTTTATATTCTTCAACCGGTATTCGATTGGAATTGGCATAAGCATCTTGACGAATTCCTGTCACTTGCCATGACACTTTTATATTCGGCTTATCAGTCTTAATAGTGAATTGATTATTACTGATCTCCTCCAATACGATTGCCTGTGCAAATTCACCTATAACTGTTAGCTGGTAGCGAAAATCACTATTTAATGCATCAAAATATTCGGGTAATTCAACAAAAGCAATTCCAATTCTATTTGTGATAATATTCCCATTATAAACATTCATCATATCAGGACTTTCAACAAATGAATGGTATAAATATTTATTTTCAGGATCTAATGGGTGATCAATTCGGAAACTCCCTGCACCTTTTGTTAGTGTACCACCTACCATAACATGTTCTGAAAAATATCCACTCCACGCGGTACCCCCCGGCTCAACTTCAGCATAACCCCAAACACCCATATTGGTTCCTACTCCGCCTCTAGCGTCTCCATTTACTCCAACGTGAATTCCAGTAGCTGTAGCACTAGGAAAAACATAACCCGAAACACCTTGATAACCACCTTCAAAACGACCTCCAGTTCCTTTGTCATCTGCTGCAGAGCAGTCTGCCCAAACACCAAATGTATTCGATTCAGTTGAAGTATTATTAAATCTTGCAATGTAATCCCATTGTCCCATATTTGCTGATACATTAAACTTGGCAGATGAATAGACACCCCCTATCCCTACATTACCGGAAACAGCTGAGTTCATATCATTTCCTGAAATTGTCCAATCGCTATCTCCACCGCTAGGAGCATCTATCCAGTTGGTTCCGGTTGCAGTGGAGGAAAGTATTTGTCCTGATGTGCCTGCTTCACCGTCTTTGTCACCAAAAGTTCCATCTACTCTAAATGAACCGGCTACATCTAATAGTGCATCTGGAGATGTGTCGCCAATACCAACATTACCATCATTTTCAATTATCATCCGGGAGCCCCAACCGAGAGTACTATGAAATGTATGAAAATCAATACCTTCAGCCGCCTGAATTCTCAAGTCTTCACCAGCTTCAGCGACTGATATATAAGCAGTGCCATTTGGTTCCGGGTCAATCATAAAAATAGGATCACTACCTTCCAGACGTATCCTACCATCCTTAACATCAAGTTTATATGTTGGACTGTCATTACCAATACCAACATTACCTGAAACAGCGGAATACATATCATTTCCTAAAATTGTCCAATCGGAATCCCCACTACTTGGTAACGCTTGCCATTCAAAATCTCCAGTAGTAGTTTCATATGTGAGATACTCCTCATCAGCAGGATCATCAACTGCTTTTAGATGTGCTTCAGTAACCTTATCTGCACCAATAGTTAAGGTAGTTGCCCCTGTTACATCGCCGGTATGGGTAGCATTTGTTACTTTGGCGGTATTTGCTGTAACATCAGTAGCAATATCCACACCATCTACAGTACCGCTGACTTTTATATTTCCATCTACATCCAATACTTCAGATGGATTTGTTTCTCCAATACCCACTTTCCCGTCACCTTGTACTCGGAAGAGTACATTATCCGCAGAATCTGTTACATCATAGGTTTCATTGGCGGTGTTACCGCCTAATTTATTTGTAATATCTTGTGCTTGTAGTAGGAATACGCTCAAGCAAAGAATTGTTAATATTTTTAATGTATTTTTCATTTTTTCCCTCTATTGTCCTAATGGAATCCAAAATAATTGGCCACTTGCTGTTACACCCGTCCTATCTACTTTCCACATATTTCCTTTTTTTACAGGCATCATAATATTTATATGACCTGGATCACTTCTTTCTGCAATAGTTCTGATTGTTGTAGGTGGCGCAGAGGAGTCAGTTATTCCAATTAGTTCAGATGAACCTCCAATATTTGAATACGCAACAACAAATCCATCAGATTGAGCAGTATAAACTGTACCAAATGACAGACTATTATCCCATGCGCCAAATGCTTTTACCGTCCCATGTACATCTAAGGTTGCGTCAGGTGTTTCAGTACCTACTCCAATATTTCCGCTTTTAAGTACAGTTAATGCATTTGCCCTATTAGTATCATCAGTACCTATACCGATTTCAAATAATGGTTCTGCATCTACCCAACTGTCGGCTGTACCACCTCCAACATTATACTTACCTAGTGCAACTGAATATTGTGATTCTGCATCTGTTTGAAAACCCATAGATACTGATCCCGTACCACTTGCTAAAGTATATGCTCCCATTGCAAATGAAGCAGAACCACTTGCAGTTGATCCATATCCACTAGCAACAGACCTTCCTCCACTTGCTGTTGTACCGCGCCCCATTGCAAAACTATTAAATTCAGTAGCGTTGGTTTCCCTGCCTATGGCAGTTGAATAAGCTCCGCTTGCTATTGTCTCATATCCCATGGCAGTAGATTTGTCACCGCTTGCAGTTGTACCGTAGCCCATTGCAGTTGAAGTATTTCCACTTGCTATTGTCAGATAACCTGTTGCTGCAGAAGTATCTCCGCTCGCAGTTGTTTCGCGTCCTACCGCAATCGAATAAAATCCGCTAGCAGTAGTATATGAGCCTATAGCGGTTGATCCATAACCACTTGCGGTTGTATAATTACCCATCGTAACCGATGATGCGCCACTAGCTAAAGTGTGTGCTCCCATTGCAAATGAAGCAGAACCGCTTGCGGTTGATCCATATCCGCTAGCAACAGACCTTCCTCCACTTGCTGTTGTACCACGCCCCATTGCAAAACTGTTAAATTCAGTAGCATTAGTTTCCCTACCCATAGCAGTTGAATAATCTCCGCTTGCTGTATTACCATAGCCACCAATAACCGACCCATAATTTGCAGTTACTATATTTATATCTCCACTTCTACCTCCTCCTCCAATAAATGCACCTTCTACACCTGCAGAAACACTATTACCATTATATCCACCTATAATATTAGGGCTTATCGCATCAGGCTCATAACGTATAACTCGTTGGCTATTTACTTTAAACTCTAAGGCAGTATCATCGGTGGTCCCTACAAAATTAGTTCCTGCTGTTGTTCCTGAATTACCGGTTAGAGACCATCCGGATGTGCCACCACTTGGAGCGTCAATCCAATGTGTACCTGTGGCTGTAGAAGAAAGTAATTGCCCGGATGTACCTGCATCACCGCTAGCATCTTTAAATTCACCATGCAATTGCAATCCTCCGGTAATTTGAACATAACCATCAAAATATCCCGCCCGATATGTACCTTTTCCAAATATTCCAACTCCTGTTGCTCCATGAGCCTCTCCATAAACTCCATAACCTTTTACACCATAAGATTCAAAATAACCACCATAATTGAAATGATTACCTATATTATTAGCCAAACCATAAACTCCACGACCCTGAAGCCCATGAGCTTGGAAATGACCACCAAAATTGGTTCCATCATCGGAGTTTCCTGCATAGCCGGCTACTCCGATACCTGTTAGACCTGCAGCTTCAAAAAAACCACCATAATTTGTCCCTGTTGTATTGTGGGCAAATCCTCTAAATGCATATTCATAAAATGATTCACCGTTAATAGCTATATTTTCTAATCCACTATCTACACTTAATTGTGCACTTGTGGAAGCTGCTCCAATTAGGACATTCCCATCTCCTTGCACACGGAAAAGAACATTATCCGCTGAATCGGTTACATCATAGGTCTCATTGGCAGTATTACCGCCTAATTTATTTGTTATATCTTGCGCTTGGAGCATAAACGTACTCAAGAAAAGAATTGTTAATATTTTTATCATTTTCATTTTTATCTCCTAATCTATTTCTAAACAATTACAATAAAGAGTAGCATCCCCTGAAGCGGGTCCATCATTAAATAATCCAATTTTTATTGAATTGCTATTCATGGGCTGTATTTTTATTACTGTTAATGGAAAATATTCTAAAGAATAACCAACTGATAGAGCAAGGTCATTACTGTCATCGCATGTCATAGTATAATTATGAACAGCAGAGGAGGGTCCATTTACTGTGACATCCTGTTGTACAATATATAGACGGCCTGAAAACCACGCAGATATATCAAAATCCGGTTGCCATGTAGCATGTCCATTAGCACTAGATTTTAATACATAGCCATCATTACCGCCTGTTTCCATAATAAAATATTTAGTCCTAAGTGTACCATTTATATCTAGTTTATAGAAAGATGGTGCAATACCAATACCTGCATTTCCTTCACCATTCATTCGGAACAATAAATTATCATTTGAATCTGTAATATCAAATGTTTCTGCTGTTGTATTACCACCAAGTTTATGTGTTATGTCCTGTGCTTGGAGTGGCAAAATTATTGTAAGTACTATAAGTTTTATTAGTGTGTTTTTCATGATTGTTCCTTCGAATGTGAATTGTGCAAATTGGACTGTACAAAGAAATGATGATTGATTGGTGGTCATACCTGGATATACGTACTTCAATGTAACAATACTTCACTTCCATAATAGTTTACCCTATCTCCTCAATACAAGACTGAATAGTCCATTTAATCTAAATAGAAATACTAAAGTGGTGGTATCATATTTTCTGTATTATTAATAATTTATACTGCTGATATACTGTATTATATACTATAGTTTATATTTATTACTATTTTTTACTTTCTAGGTCATTTTTCGATGATATAAATACGTTTTATATATTAATTTTATAAGCTAAATACGATGTGATATTTAGCAATTTATTAATAATTATTTTAATTGGAGTACTTAATGATCGTTGCGATACCAAAAGAGATTTTACCCGATGAAAACCGGGTAGCCGCAATTCCTGCAACAGTTAAGGAACTCGTTAAAAAAGGTATGGAAGTAATAGTTGAAGCCGGTGCCGGAGATAAGTCATTCTTCTCGGATGATAGCTTTAAAGAAGCCGGAGCAACCATAGATAAAGATACCAAATCATTATACGCTAAAGCGGATATGGTATTAAAAGTAAACCATCCTGTATATAACGATGCCCTTAAAATGCACGAAGCAGAAATGCTAAAAGATGGATCGGCATTTGTCTCGCTTATTCAAACTACAAGAGAAAAAGAAGCTGTAGAAAAGCTTATTAAAAAGAAAATAACCGGTTTTTCAATGCATTTAATTCCACGTACCACTCTAGCTCAAAAAATGGATGCACTTAGCTCCCAAGCGAATATTGCCGGTTATAAAGCTGTTCTAATTGGCGCTGCTCATCTTGGCAAATACATGCCTCTGCTTATGACTGCCGCCGGTACAATTCCACCCGCCAAAGTATTGATACTAGGTGCAGGTGTTGCCGGTCTGCAAGCCATTGCCACCGCGAAACGATTGGGTGCCCAAGTGGAAGCATTTGATGTACGTCCCGTTGTTAAAGAACAAGTGGAAAGTTTAGGTGCAAAATTTGTTGAAGTTGCCTCTGATTCTGATGATGGCGTAGGTGAAGGCGGATATGCTAAAGAAACATCCAATGAATATAAACAAAAACAGCAAGCACTCATCAAAGAACATATCGGTAAATCTGATATTGTTATAACAACCGCTTTAATACCGGGTCGTCCCGCTCCATTGCTTATTCCAAAAGATATGGTTGAAGGAATGAAGCCGGGTTCGGTGATCATCGACCTAGCTGCGGAAAACGGCGGTAATTGTGAGCTTACAAAGGCCGGTGAAATTGTTAATCACAATGATGTTTTAGTGGATGGCAGCTTGAACTTGCCCGGCACAATGCCGATTCATGCAAGTCAATTGTATGCAAAAAATATTACAAGTTTCGTTACCTATATGTGTCCGGAAGGCAAAATTAATCTTGATATGGAAGATGAGATTATTTCCGGTGCAATGTTCACTCACAATGGTGAAATTGTTAATGAAATGACTAAAGAAGCCTTAAAGAATTAGAGGAAACAGAAATGGATATGATAAATATATTAACTGTTTTTATCTTGGCAATATTTGTTGGGAACGAGGTTATAAGTAAAGTACCTCCTACCCTGCATACTCCTTTAATGTCAGGATCAAACGCAATTTCAGGTATTGCGATCGTAGGTGCAATTATCTCAACTAAAGTTGGTGGTGAGATTGGCACATGGTTAGGACTCGTTGCTGTAATATTTGCTACTATTAATGTTTTTGGCGGATTTATGGTAACTGACCGTATGTTAAAAATGTTCAAAAAGAAGAAGTAGAGGACACAAATGGAATACACAAATTTATTTTATGTTTTAGCAGGCGTTCTCTTCATTATTGGACTGAAAAAACTTAGTCACCCTAAAACGGCACGTAATGGAAATATCATTGCTTCAGTTGGAATGTTGATAGCAATAGTAGCAACGTTAGTTGCATTTGGCAATCTTGATTACAAAATAATTGTAATTGGAATGATAATTGGTGCTATAATTGGTTCAACTTTTGCAATAAAAGTAAAAATGACCGGAATGCCGCAAATGGTTGCGATATTCAATGGTTTCGGAGGTGGTGCATCGGCATTGGTCGCTGCAGCAGAATTTTACTCAAAAGCAGGAACTGCTGAATCCAGTACATTTTTACTATCAACGATTTCCTTGAGCGTACTAATAGGTACATTAACATTTACAGGTAGTTTTATTGCATTCGGCAAACTCCAAGGATTCATTTCCGGACAACCGATCGTATTTAAAGGACAAAAAGTACTAAATGCATTAATCGCCTTAGCATTGATTGCCTTTGCAGTTGGTGTTGTAATGGTTCCTGCAAATATGTATTGGTACTTCATTGGGTTATTGGTATTGGCCGCACTAATAGGAATCACACTTGTTATTCCTATCGGTGGTGCAGATATGCCTGTTGTGATATCATTATTGAACTCCTATTCAGGGATTGCAGCAGCCGCAACCGGATTTGTCTTACTCAACAACGGACTCATCATTAGTGGTGCTTTAGTTGGCGCTTCCGGGCTTATCCTTACCAATATCATGTGTAAAGGTATGAACCGTTCATTAGCAAATGTAATATTTGGTGCTGTCGGTTTAGAACAAGAAGGTGCAAGTGGCGATGCCGCCGGTAAACAGATGAATATCAAGAGTTACTCAACTGAAGAAGCCGCAATGATTTTTGATGCTGCTGATAAGGTTATCATAGTCCCAGGTTACGGTTTAGCTGTTGCCCAAGCTCAGCATGCTGCACGTGAAGTGGCAGAATACCTTGAAGGTAAAGGCAAAACAGTATTGTACGCAATTCATCCTGTAGCAGGACGTATGCCCGGTCACATGAATGTACTATTAGCAGAAGCTAATGTACCTTATGAGCATTTAAAGGATTTGGATGAGATAAATCCTGAATTTGAAACATGTGATGTTGCACTTATTCTTGGTGCAAACGATGTTGTTAATCCTGCAGCTCGACATGATAAATCAAGTCCGATCTATGGTATGCCAATTTTAGATGTTGATAAATCACGTACAGTAATTATCAACAAACGTACCATGAATCCAGGTTTTGCCGGAATCCAAAATGAATTATTCGGTTTTGATAATTCTATCATGGTCTTTGGTGATGCTAAGGATATGCTTACAGCTCTGTTAAAGGATTTGAAAGAGTTATAAGATTATATTATTCCTGATATCCATAGTTATTAAAAAACCCCGCATATGCGGGGTTTTTTAATAACCGTAGGTATAATACCTACATTAGGAACAACAAATAAATTTACCTTGCCATCGCCTTTCGTTTGGCTCGAATTTGCTCTTGCATATCTCTTGCAAATTTATTTTTGAACATTGTCAACTTAACACGTTGAGTATTATCCAAGATTCCACTTAGTTCAGACATAAATCGAGTTTTTTCATCTATCTTTTGCCTTTCTAGATCGGTAGCTTTTTCGAACATTTTATTGAATTCGCTATCAGATATTTCTTTACCGTCTTCAACTTTCCGACGTATTTCTTTAGCTGAGTCCTTCAATTCAACATCAATGCTTTCTAAATTTTCTCGATGAACTTTCATACGTGGAAAGAATTTATCAGCTTGTTCGGGTGTAAGGTCTAATTCTTCTGTTAATTTCCAAGTCATCATCATTTCCATACGTTCACTCGGTTGTCCAAAACCCTGCGGTCCGGGAGGAGCCATATTATGTTTCATTCCAATCACACCCATAGGTTTGTGATTTCTTGGTGTGCAATTTACTCTAGGTTGCGCCATTAATGATGAAATCATTACAGTTGCTAAAATTACTATTATTGTTTTTTTCACAATTGATTCTCCATATTATTAATTACTTGATAATTCGCATCATAGAAAAACTCCATTGTTGACCAAATATCATCACTATTTTCAACTAAATAAACTGCTAGTTCATCATAATATTCTTCAGCCATATCTTCGGAGATATTCTCGCTTATAAGATATTCCTCATATTGAATAATTGATGCATTATTACTTAACTGTGTAAAAGCTAATACTCCAACCAACAATACAATTACACTCATGGATATCCCATAAGCAAATCTCTGTTGGTTTCGGATACTTTTCTCACGAGTATTGTGCAACCTATCAAGAAAACTGTCAGAGTCAATAGCGGCGTGCTCTTCAGTAAATAAATTTTGAATTTGTTTTTCAATATTCATCGTACATTTCCTAACTGTTTTTTTAATTGATTAATTCCATAATGATAATTTGTCTTTACTGAACTCTCACTCTTCCCAATAACAGAAGCAATATCTTTATGAGGCATATTTTGAGCTACACGCATTGTGACCACCATTCGCTGTGCTTTTGGTAATTTTGCCACCGCATCCCATAATTCCTTCTTAGTCCAATCGGATTCAGCAGTGGGGCCGTCATCAATCTGTTCGGGACTGTCATCAAGATGAAGCCACTTGCGCCATTTGCTTCGTCCCAAATAATTATTTGCCGTATTGACGTTAACACGATATAAATACGTCTTAAAACTTGCTTCGAATCTAAATTTTTTAAGACTCTTATGTAATTTAAGGAAAACGTCCTGCGCCAAATCTTCTGCATCCATTGAATCAGTGGTGATCTTGATAAAAAAGTTATATACTTCATCAATATATCTTCGAACAAGTTCATTGTACGCTGCGTTGCTGCCATTTTGATATTGTTGAATGAGTTCATTGTCGTTTTTCATCTTTCATTGCCTATTTAGACACAGAGCTTGTAAATAAGTTAAATTTTTAATGTTGATAGTTTAAAATAGTTTCTTTTAATTAAGATAAAATTACAATTATTCTACAAACTACTCTTAATTTTATACATGATTTATAATCGTGGAACGTTCACAGCCAACCAATCACAAAGCGCTGCAATTACACATCCCCTTGCCCCATTAATGATAATCGCCGGGGCGGGAACCGGTAAGACCACTACGCTTCTTCACCGTATATACCATTTGATCGAGCACTATAAACTCAAACCGGAGAATATTTTAACTATAACTTATACTGAAAAGGCGGCTGAGGAATTAAAAACACGTATTATAAACAATATTGGTGATACCGCCAAAGCGATGACGATAAGTACTTTCCATGCCTTTTGCTATAATATCGTAAAAGAAAATCAATACGCTTCCAAATCCGCTCCAATCTTAATGGAAGATGGGGACGCTGTTTATCTTTTCTTGCAAAATTTTGATGAATTGGGTCCTTTTGAATCACGCTTATTTGTCAACGATCCAATTAAGTCTATAACTAATAGTTTTATACCGTTTATCAATCGAATTAGAGATGAATTAATTGATCCAAGTATCAAAACAAATCCCGCTATTGATGCCGCATTAGTTACAGAAGAAACTATTGCTCAGTTAAATGATCTGAAGCGTATATATCCCCTATTCCAAACATGGAAAAAAAAGCAGAATTTTGTTGATTTTGGTGATATGATCTTGGACTGCTATAATCTCCTTAAAACTGATGAATCAATATTAGAAAAAGTTCAAGTAAAGTATAAATATATAATTATAGATGAATTTCAAGATAATAATTTTGCATTGAATGAAGTTGTAAGTCAAATAGTTGGTAGATCAGGACAGCTTACAGTAGTCGGTGATGAGGATCAGGTAGTGTATAGTTTTCGTGGTGCTAGCAAGTACAATGTAACTGCCTTCAGAAACGGATACAAAAATCTAGACAATTATGCTGAAATATCGCTTGAGGAAAATTTTCGTTCCACACAAAATATTCTAAATGTTGCTAATAATTCCATATCAAATGCTAAGAACAGAGAACATAAACAATTAATTGCTTCTGATAAAAAGCAAGGCGAAAAACCACATTTATTTCAAATTGAAAATAAATCTCATCCGACGGTCATTGCCGATATCATTAAGGAATTATCCCAAAATTATGATTATAAAGATATGGCTGTTTTATGTAGAACAAAGAATCAGGTAAAATCAGTCGCTGAATATCTATCTACTGAGAATATTCCAACTCGTACTTATCTGATCAATTATTTTGAAATTCCCGAGATCAAAGATTTATTAGCTTGGTGTAATTTAATTGCCGAGACCGAATACCAAGATTCAGGATTGTACAGAATTATATCAAGATTCGTTAATAAAAACATAGCTAATAAAATATTTAATCAGTACTCAAAACGAGAACACACAGCACGTTTTGAATTAATACAAAATACTGAAAATACAGATATTAAAAAGCTTGTTGAGCAAATACTCAGACTACGCAAATTAAATCATAAGAAAAATGCTTCCGAATTAGTTTGGGAAATATGTGTTACCTCTAAGATCTTGCGCCCCTTATTGAATAGTTATGAATGGAAAGATCAATTAGCATTATTGAACTTGGGTCAATTTATCAACCGTTCAATAGGTTTTACCGCACGCCACAAAAATGATAATACATTGAGGTCATTTGTAAATTATATGAATGTTTTACAAGAATCAAATGGCGTGCGAACCTTATATCCTATCGAAAAACACGTTTCACAAACTATTCTCGTAAATACGATTCATGGTGTTAAGGGTGGTGAATATCCTGTTGTATTGATACCGTTCAATCGATCTGCCAGCTTTCCCCTTAATTTTAAGAAAAGTCAATTAATTGAACGTCCCCCTGAGGAATGGCTATCATATTCTATAGATAACCAACTGTCTCCTAAAGAACAACATATTGAAGAGGAAAGAAGACTGTTTTATGTAGGAATAACACGAGCTAAAGTATTACTTTATCTATTTTCACCAATTAAAGCTACATCACTATTTATAAAAGAATTAAATAAGGATTTATTAAAGGTATCCACTATGGAAATTGATACAAATATAAACGAACCAAAAACATATTCTGCTCTACGAAATAATTATGAAAAACGATTAGCCGATGCGCTAAATCAAAATCAATTTAATATTTCCAAAGATATCTTGAGTGCTATTGAAAGAATTGATGAAATTGAAAAAGGTGAAGAAGTAAATTGGACAAATAGTGATTGGGAAAACGAACTTAAATCTCAATTGTCGGAACAATTACAATCAAACATTCCCGAAAAACTCAGTCTTTCAGCGAGTTCAATTGAGACTTATCAACAATGTCCATTAAAATATAGATTGAGTAATATCGATAAGATTCCACAAGTCAGCAGTAAGCCACAACTTACATTTGGCAATATTATTCATCGCGTTTTAGAACAATTTCATCATCCAAGTACTGAGCAAAATAAAGAAAGAATTTTACAGTTACTTAATGACAATTGGGAATCACTTGGCTTTGATTACGAAACTCAGGAAGCAGATTTTAAACATCAAGGTGAAGAATTATTAACAAATTATTATGACTATTTAATTAAGTATCCCGCAAATATTGTCGAACGGGAATTTTCATTTTCATTTGAAATTGAAGATATTGTCATTAATGGAAAAATTGACCGTATTGACAAAGGAGAAATAGGATATAATGTAATAGATTATAAAACCAGTAAAAAGGCAACAAAAGCAGAGAAGAGCATTCAGTTAGCTATTTATTCAATGTATTTACAGCAAGAAAAACAACTTGAAATTGGTGGGATACCTAAATCAGCTATGCTTCATTTTTTAAGGGAAGAAGAACCTATCCGTGAACATCTTTTCACACCGATGGAATTAGAAAAAATCAAGAAAAGAATACTAGATACTGCAGAAAATATTCGAAAACAAAACTTTAAACCCAATAAAAGCGTTTATTATTGTAACAATTATTGTGATTATAAAAATTTACTCTGTCCTGAGTGGGAAGGATAATAATTTATTTAGGCAGTTTACCGAGTATTTTCCAAATCCAACGGTGGAATTTATGAAATGAGCCAACCGGTTCAGCAAACATCAAGATACATTCATTGTGGACTACATTAATTCCATTATCTTTACAAAATTGAATAGCAGAATCAGATTGAACTCCTTGCTGTAACCATACATTTTTAATTCCAGCTTTATAAGCAGATTCTACTACTTTTTCTGCTTCTTGTGGTGGAACTGATATCAATACGCCATCTATTTTATCTTTAATATC
This sequence comes from uncultured bacterium, assembly GCA_964634215.1. Taxonomy (GTDB): domain Bacteria; phylum Fidelibacterota; class Marinisomatia; order Marinisomatales; family JAHJCW01; genus JAHJCW01. The sequence goes on along the minus strand of CAZWKR010000018.1, from coordinate 29,632 downwards.
ATTAAAATTTGCAGAGCACTGTACTCCATCAATCTTCTTTGCTTTAGGATGTATCGAATATAAATTAATATTTTTCTTGGATAATTCTTTGTAAGCCAAATTACCAAATTTGGTACTTTTAGAGGACATTCCTACTATTGCAATATTTTTACTTTGTAGGAATCGTACAATTGCTTGTTTCAAAGTTTAATCTCCAATAGCAAGAACCAGTTGAACGAACCCACTAAAATCATCTGCTTTAAAGAAAACCTTATTGGGGATTGCACTTGTTTCCAAATTTTCAACCGGAGCAACATTAATGTTACTACTAAGAACATATCTATTTAACAAAGAATCATTAGAATTAATTATATCAATATATGATGTATCACTTGCTCTACTGGCATAATCAGTTACAATTAATACAGTTGTGAACTCAATAGGATTTTGAGTAGTAAAAGTTAAATTATAATTCTCTTCTGTTGTATAGTTTTCAGCACGCAAGGAAAAAGTGAATGCTTCATTTGTATTAACAATAACGGGTGAATTTTTAGATAATCCATCTAATGCTTCCTCAGGTCCTACACACGATACAATCAAAATCATTGAAATGAATATTATTATCACTTTTTTCATAATAATTATTCCTCCAATTCTTTTGGCTGGTTTAATTGTAATTCTCCAATCTTCTCTAATGGATTTTCTAATTTCCTTGTACGCGTTGTTACAAGATCATCATAATGATTTTGGACTGCCTTTAAAGACTTCCCCATTGCATCCATTTTATCAACAAATAATTGCCATTGTTTAGAAAATTGTCCAATCAACTTTTGCATCTCACCTGCTTTTCTTTCCAACCTGAAATTTGAAAATGCTTGTCTAATCAATGACAATATAGCGTATAATGTAATTGGCGAACATAAAATGATTTTATTAGTAAGAGAAAAATCAATAATATCTAAATCTTCTTGATTGATAAAAGTATAGATTGATTCATTGGGGATAAACATTAATACATAATCAACCGTTCCTCCTTTTGGATCAATATATTCCTTTTTAGAAATCGTTGTAATATGTTTACGGACATCTCTTAAAAATTGTTTTTTCTCATCTGTTTTTTCCAGTTCGGTTTCTGCTGATATGTATTTTTCATAATGTACTAGTGGAAATTTTACGTCCATATTTATTAGACTTTTATCTGGTAAGAAAAAAGTATAATCAGGCTGCCCTGCTTCAGTTCTCTTTTGTTTTTCATATTGTCGTCCTTCCACGAGTCCAATAAAATTAAGAATATCTTCTACCATTCTCTCACCCCATTGTCCTCTCGCTTGCGAGCTCGATAAAATTTGACGTAGCTGACTTGTAGTATCTGTTAATTTTGTTATTCCCTGTTGTGAATTCTCCATCTGTCCTTTCAATTCAGTTGTCTGCTTTGCCAAATTTTCTAAATGACTTTTCATATCCTTGATAGTGGAATCGATAAGCTTTTTCTTCTCATCTAATTGTTGATCCGAAGATTTGGAAAGATTCTCAAATTGACTACGGGCTAGCGTCAAGAAAGATTGCTGATTCTTATCCAACGCTTCACGGGAAAGACTACTAAACGCATCTTTAAGTGTATCTTCTGTTTTTTGAATATTGTTAATTTCTCGTTGGCGTAACAGCCAAACGACTACTGCACCAAAGATAGTTCCGATTATAAAAAGTATTATTCCAATCCAATAGGGCATATTAAAAACTACAGATAAGAAATAAATAACTGAAACGGTTTATATGATTTGATTCCTCAGTATGGGCGGAAAATTATCTTTAAATAATAATTAAGTTAAGAAAGTGATTCATATAATTTACAAAAAACTATTACAGGTTTTGGTGCTAGCCAACGGATGGATAAATTAACAATACACCATTTTTAGCAATGTTAATGCAATGTGGAGTTGTTGCTGTATCAACAAATACTATCATATTGTTCTTTTAATTTCATTCTGATATTTTTATACAACCAAAATTTTTGTGGCTAATTTCTTAAATATCCACAAATTTCGATTCTATATTTGCTCCTCAATCAAATCAACAAAACTATATTTTCTTCGTGTTCTCTAAAGTATTAATTCGAGACAGCTTGATATTGCAGGCAAATTTTATATTGGTATCATTTAATTACAATCCAAATAAAACGATACTGGTACCGGATGAGTTCAAAAAGTATTTAAATCCGTTATAAATACTTTTCCACCATTATTCCCACAATGACGGGAATCTATATAATTATTTAGATATAGAGTTTAAGTGACGGGCAATTAAAGCTTTACGACGACCGGCGGTCTTTTTGTGGATCAGGTTCTTAGCAGCCATTTTATCAATAAAACTGACTGTTTCTTTATGAAAACCTTCCGCTTTTTTTGGGTCTTTTGTAGCTAACACTTTTTTAATAAGTGTGCGCATTTTTGATCTATTATTAGAGTTTACTACATTACGAGCTTTATCTTGCCGCTCGCGTTTAATTTGTTGTGCGTGTCTATCCATTAAATATTGTATTTCCTTTAAATATTGGGCGGGAAATTATCTTTAAATAATGTCTAAGTCAAGATAGTGATTTGTATAATTTATTTCATTCTAAAAAGGGATATTAAAAGTTAGTTTTTATATAGTTATAAAAATCGAAATAAATAAAAACTATGTTTTTAAATCATTTTGCATAAATTTAAACCTATAGGACATTATAATTTCAAAAAAGAGAGGCAGAAAATGACAAAGTTAAATAAAATAATAGTAGTAATATTTGTAATTGCATTATCCATGGGTGTGGCTGTTGGGCAAGATGACAATCCAACCGGTTGGAGTTTTGGCGGTGTACCGGCAGTTGCTTATAATTCCGATACAGGATTTTTATACGGAGCTATCCTTGATATTTATAATTACGGAGATGGTAGTAAATATCCTAATTATTTATACACAACAAGATTAACATGGACGCGTACTACCAAAGGTAGCGGTGAAAATAAAATATTCTTTGATTCTAAATATCTGCTACCGCATGATATTAGAGTCACAGCCGAAGCGGCGTATTTAACCGAACAGGCATTACCATTCTATGGATTTAACAGTGAGAATAATCCTGCCCACGAAGTTGAAGATGATGATGCTTACAAATCGCGGATATTCTATCGTCATGAACGCAATATCACTAAGTTTACTGCAGATTTTCAGAAGAATGTATTTATTCCGAATTTACGTGGAATCTTTGGCTTGGCATATTATAATACAGAAGTTGCAACGGTTGATACAGCCAAACTGAATGATGGTAAAGATGCAGAAGATCGTTTACCAGAGATTACAATTATGTACGATGATTATGTAAATCGCGGTGTGATTGGTGAGGATGAAGCTACAGGTGGAAATACCAATTATGTAAAGGTAGGTTTAGTATATGATTCACGTGACAATGAGCCAAATCCAATGTCTGGTATGTGGACGGAAGCTTTAGTCACTGTAGTTCCAAGTGGTTTAGGAAATGATTTTTCCTATTCATTATTTACTGCTACTCATCGTCAATATTTCACGATTATTCCTAACGATCTTTCAGTCGCAGTCCGATTGGGATATCAATCAGTTCTAAATGGTGATATACCGTTCTTTATGTTACCACATTATCAAAGTTCTTATGTCGCATCCGAAGGTCTTGGTGGTTCAAAATCTTTACGCGGTATTCTTAAAAATCGTATAGTTGGTAATAGCATCGGATTTGGAAATTTGGAAGTACGTTGGAAGTTCCTTCGCACTAAATTGGCAGGACAAAATTTGTATCTTGCTCTAAACGGATTTGTAGATGCTGGAAAGGTTCTTGAAGAATATGGATGGTATGACCCGGATGTGGAACAAAGTTTACACATGTCTTATGGTGGTGGTCTTAGAATCGCACTTAATGAGAACTTTATTATTGCTGTTGATTACGGTATGGCTAAAGATGAACTTGATGGTAATAGTGGACTCTATATAGGACTTGGATATTTATACTAAGAATTAATATTAGTAAATAAAAAGCCCCGTAATGCGGGGCTTTTTTGTTTATTGACATTCTAAACCAAGTATAGAACCTAGGTTTTATCTTGAGGCACTCCTCAGAATGAATTACTTAGTAAACACCTGTTTGTATTTTGCGCTTTCTTCTACTAACTTTCTTGATATATAGTCATTCCGATAAATATTATCCGTATATGATTGAGTTTGATCACAGTAATGTTTACTTGCCGGAATACCTGAAATTCCGGTAGGAATTATTGATAATGATTTATCCCAATCCGAAGTATCATAAATATGCCGATGTGATGCACCATAATTAACATTATATGGATTACTTCTTTCAAATCGATAAGGTGATACTGTATGGCTGCTTCCACCAACCGGATATGGTCCTCGATTGAAATTGAATATTTTATCTAATATTTCAACACCACCCATTGGATGCTCAAGCACCAATCCATGTATTTTACCCCATTGCCATTTTTCCATATTATCCCCATATCTTGTAGATAACTCTTCAATGGCATCCTTAAAACTAAGTTGAATCATATCTTCTAGGTTCTCGACAACATCGGTATTAACATTATCACACCACATTGAATTACCATCTATCCAAATTTTATCGATAGCTAAATAAGGAGTATATTCAACTTTCGTAAAATCGGCATAAAGATCTTCGCCTAATTCATCCAAAAATAAATTTTCGATTAGTTCTAAATGGAATTGATCAAATATTGTTGTAGCAATACTTTCTTTTGTTAAAATACCATCCCATTCATCCAGAAGTTTTGCCGATTGTATTTCAATATCATTTAGATCGTTCATACTATTCAGGACATAATTTATTTTATCGATCATACTTTCAACTAGTTTGGATTTAAAATCACCTTGCATCCTTTTATAGTCGTCAATTGACAGCAGTGCTTTTTCTGTAAGCATTTCGCGAATGCGATCAATTCGGTATTGGGGGGCATACCAATGTGAAATATGATAAGGATAGTTATCGTCGGCAGATTTGTTATTTGCTGATGAAACAAATCCACTCTTTGGATTGTAACTGTGAGGTAATTCTTCAAATGGAACTAATCCTTTCCAATCATATTTGTCTGTTTCACCTGGTGCAATTTCCAAACCATTCCAACCATCTCTAATTGGTACACCTGCAGCACAGTATATTCCAATATTACCTTCAATATCTGCGTAAGCGATATTTTGACTGACAGATACGAATGTTTTTAAAGCATTTTTATAATCTTCCCAATTTCGAGCTCTATTCATGAGGTATAAACTGCGCATTTCATCGCTTGGTTCGTTTCCGACCCAACGCATTGATATTGGTTTCCCTTCATCCATTTTTTTCTGATTGGTAACTATTGGTCCGCGATGCGTAAATCGGTTCACTCTCTCAACAGTTTCACCACCTTTAATTGTGATTATTTCCTTTCTTACTTCCAATGGCTTCCATTCACCGTTAAACCAGTATTCATCAGGATTGTCAGGATTGATTGTTTCATAATAAAAATCCATATCATCAACCATAACATTTGTCATTCCCCAGGCTATGTGTTCATTGTGTCCGGCAACAACGAGTGGTTGCCCTGGTACAGCAACTCCGGTTACATTAAATTTACCTTCAACAACTTGATGCATTGTATACCAAATGCCGGGTGCGCTCAGACCAAGATGCATGTCGTTAGAAAATAACGGTTTGCCCGACGTACTCTTTTCACCTGATACTGCCCAATTATTACTACCATTATATATTTCAAGACCTAAATCTTTTAATTTTGAAGATGCAGCTAAGTAAGGAGAATCTGTACCAATAACACTTTCATTTTCACCAATCTCAGTATAAATAACAGTTTTTTGCAGGTCGAGATCAGGTACTAATTTAGCGAAATGTTCGTCACCAACTTTTTCACGTATGCTTTGGAATACAGTCTCAATATGCCATGGCATCGTTAAATCCCAAGCCATATAGCCAATTAAATTAATAGAATGCTCAGGAAGCCATTTATCAGGTTTGTATCCTAAAATGGAAAATTCCGGTGGCAGATTCCGTTGATGTGTATCAATATACTGATTAACGCCATCACAAAATGCGTTTAATGTATTTAGTATCTCTTCATCAGCATTCTCTAGAATATATCTAGATTTTTCCGGTATTCTGAGCATTCGTAACATTTGATCAGCATTTATCATATCTTCACCGAATATCTCTGACAATTCTCCGGTAGTCGCTCTACGAATCAAGTCAAACTGCCACAATCTATCTTGTGCCATACAATAACCGGTGGCACGATATAGGTCTTCATCGTTCTTAGCGAAAATATGAGGGACAGCAAATTCATCACGGTAGACTGTAACATCTTCTTTAAGATTTTCAAGTTGAATGTTAGTATTATAATCCGGGATTCCTTTTGTTGCAATTCCACGTACTAAGAATAGTACCAGGACAATTAAAACTATAATGATTGATAATATTATTGAAATGATTTTCTTTAACATAATATTCTACATCCCTATTTAGTTCAAAAATGATTAATTGGTTTGATAAAAACATACATAGATAAATTGTAATAAACCAAAGTCTTGTAATTTAAATTTGTGGTTTTTTTTCTTAATTAATTAAAACTATATTTTACTAACTAAACCAAAGGAAATACTATGAATCCATGGGATCTTGATGTAAACCTGAAATTTGTTGTACTCGATTTTCTATATTTAAGCACATTTTTGATGATTGGGACTGTTCTTCGTCGTTATATAAAATTTTTCCAAAAGTATTTAATTCCAAACAATTTAATAGCAGGATTCCTTGCTCTTCTGATTGGTTCACAAGGATTTGGATTGATTAATCTGCACTCCGATCGACTAATTTTGTATGTATATCATTTATTGGCATTAACATTTATTGCACTTGGGTTGAGACAGTCAAAAACCAGTTGGGGCAAGGGACCGGTTAGTAAAAGTATTGCCGGTCTTACATCATATCTAATACAAGGTTCAGTAGGGCTAATTGTCGCGTTAATACTTGTTTACACCATTAAACCCGACCTATTTGTGGGAATCGGATTATTATTACCGCTTGGATTCGGAATGGGACCGGGTCTCGCAGCTACTATGGGAAATAGTTGGGATAATGAATTAGTTAAGTTAGGATTTGAAGCAGTTGGTGCCGGTCAAATCGGATTAACGTTCGCTACAATTGGTTATTTATACGCATTTTTCGGTGGTATGGCGCTAATACAATGGGGAATACGTAATGGTAAAAGCAAACTTATTACGAACCTTGATAGCATTACAGATGATATGCGTAAAGGAGTTTATAAGGATGGTAAACCACCAATTGCCGGAAAGCTTACATTGACAACAGAAGCGGTTGAACCATTAGCTTTCCAATTGTCGATAATCGGGTTGGTTTATTTATTGACCTGGTTATTAGTTAGTTGGCTGACTACAATGATGGGAAATAATCCGGGATTAGAAGGATTCGTTGGCACTGTCTGGTCATTCCATTTTGTTGTAGGTCTTCTTATCTCATTGGTGGTTCGCAAAATACTTGATATGTCAGGACGTTCCTACGTAATTGATAAAGGCTTAATGAATCGTAGTATGGGCGTATTTTTAGATTTCTTAGTGATAGGCGCTGTAGCTGCTATTAGCTTTAAAATAGTTCTGGATAATTGGGAAGCTATTTTAGTCATGAGTGTGATTGCGGGTCCAGCGACCGGATACATGCTCTATTGGACTTCAAAGCGTGCTTTTGACGATTATCATTTTGAGCGATTTGTTGAACTTTGGGGAGAAATGACCGGTACAATAAATTCCGCATTAGTATTGCTTCGTGTAACCGACCCTGAGTTTGAAACACCGGTTGCGGAAGATGCTGTGTATGGTAGTGGTATTTCACTGTTTTTAGGAATTCCACTCTTAATAGCACTTAATATCCCAATTGTTATGTACGATAATGCAATTAAGGGATATTGGATAACTCTTGGAATCCTCATAGGTTATACAATATTACTATGGACAATATGGCGTGCTATTGGGTTTATTAAGTTTAAAAAACCAAAAGTATAGTATCAATTAGATTAAATATAATTAAGAAAAAAATAGAACAACTGTTGTTTGTTGAGTTGCAATCAATCTGCACTAAAATTACGAGGTAACAATTGATCATCGACTATACAATTTTTTTCCTATTACACCGTACACATTATCCGGTAATATCATTTTAAGTTATTACTGTTATTAAATTGATATGGTGCATAGAATAACTTTTTAAATGTGACTAATCCAATTCCTGTTGTGATATGATAATATATATTTTAATCAATAAATGCAACCTATCACAAAATATATAAAAAATGAAATGATGGGATATGGCGATTTAAAAAAAGCACCGCAGATGCAAGCATATATGAAAACTGATCAATCTTTTTATGGTGTTCAATCGAAGCTACGGAAACAAATATTTCGTGATGCAATTAAGAGATATCCAATTACAAAACGTAACATTTGGGAGAAAGTAATCTTAGAATTATGGAATGGAACTCATCGCGAAGAAATGTACCAAGCGTTGGAAGTTGCTGAACGCTACAAAATTTATCACGATAAAGCAGCGTGGAATTTATTTGAGAAATTATTGCGCTCTGCTACCAATTGGGATACAGTAGACTGGCTTTCATCAAACCTAATTGGCGCATTAGTTTACAGATATCGATATTTTGAAAAACAACTTTGGGAATGGTCTGATGATGAAAACTTTTGGGTTAGACGCGCTTCCCTCCTAGCCCATTTAAAGCATAAAGAAAAAACCAATATTAAATTACTTTCGGATACAATTTTAAAACTAGCGCATGAAAAAGAATTCTTCATCAGAAAAGCAATCGGTTGGGTCTTAAGGCAATACAGCTATACCGATCCTGGGTGGGTTATACAATTCGTACAAATCAATGAAGATAAACTTTCAGGATTAAGTAAGCGAGAAGCTTTGAAAGCTATTAATCGTAAAAGTATGATTTCTTAATTTTTTACAAATATATTAATAACTAATTTTCACATCATAAAAATTTAACATTTAACAATAAAAGGCTACTAATGATTAAAAAAATTACAATTTTGACAATATTTTTACCATTTTTTGTAAACCTTTCTTTTGCTTTAGATAGCAAAACAACACTTGGAAAACCAATTACGCTTACTGAACTAACATCTATTTCCCAAATTTTTGATGACCCTCAAGAATTCATGGGTGACACTGTTCTTGTAAACGGTACGATCATTGAAGTTTGTAAAAAACGTGGATGTTGGATGGAAATAGCAAGTGATTCTGAATTTCAAAGTATCAGAGTAAAAGTCAAAGATGGTGAAATTATATTCCCATTGTCAGCTAAAGGTAGTAATGCCACTGTTCAAGGTGTTGTGGAGCAATTAGTATTCACTAAAGAAGATTTAATAAAAATGGAGCAGCACTATGCTGATGAACAAGGAACAGAGTTCGATCCATCTACTATTACGGAAGGCAAAACAATTTACCGTATACGCGGTATTGGTGCACAAATAACTGAATAAGACTGATGAAATGGCGGAAATGGAATAATATCCTGCATAGGGATATTGGGTATCTAGCAGTCGGGTTGACACTTATATATGCAATATCTGGTGTTGCCGTAAACCATATTGACGATTGGAATCCAAATTATAAGATTGAAATAGTTAACAGTACGATTATTGCCATATCTGAAGATAAAATCGCTACTAATGAAATTATTAGTGATATTTTAGGACAATTAGGTATAGATGCTATCCCTAAGAATAATCACTACGTCGATAGGGAGACATTGCAAATATTTTTAGGTGATAACACTGTAACGGCCAATTTAACCACCGGTGATGTGTCACAAGAAATAGTAAAAAGACGAACTTTAATTAAACCTATGAATTTTTTGCATTTGAACCATCCTAAGAAGCTATGGACTTGGGTTGCTGATCTTTATGCAATTGCATTAGCATTTTTAGCAATTACAGGATTATTTGTACTTAAAGGGAAAAAAGGCATTACCGGTCGAGGAGCATGGTTAGCCGCAGTTGGAATGTCAATTCCAATATTATTTAAATTGTTGTATTTTGAATAATTTGAAGTTCAAGTAGATTACTACTCAATTACCACTGATTTCCCCGATCGCGTAACATCTTTCTCAACGTCCTAAAACCGTTGCAAAACTGTTATTGTAGTTGATATATTATTTTTCTATATTTTTAATATTGAATATTTTATATTTTAAAAAGTTTGTTATAAATACAAATTGGCAATCAGCTTTAGTGAGGAGAGCAACTTTGTACTCAATAGTGTATGAAAACAGACCGAGTTACCTTTTGTACAAATTAAAGGACGTGAATCTTTCAAAAATGCAATTCACTTTTGGAGGGAATTAGCACTGAAAGTCATAGACATGAATTACACGAATATCTTGGTTTTAGACAATGTAAATGGTCGACTTTCAACATTGGAGCTATACGAAATTGGTGAATTCATATCGGAACTATTCTTAGGAAAAAAAATTGCATTTGTCGATCCCAAAGAAGATACATATGCTGACAATAAGTTTGGAGAGACGGTAATATTAAATCGAGGTGGAAGAGTTGTTCTTTTTCAATCAGCAGTTGAAGCTGAGAAGTGGCTCCTCCAAACAAAATAATTACTTAAGAAGAACATTAGTATAGTACAAATGATTTGAGATTAATAAGGTCTTCTGAAGAGAATTATTAATATTATATAAATACTTTATACTACGACACCGCCGTCAACAGATAAAACCGTTCCATTTACATAATTACCCATATCTGAAGCTAAATATAGAAAGGCGTTAGCAATATCTTTCGGTTCACCCATTCTCTTTAGATATACCTTTTCTTTCATGTAATTGATAATTTTTTCAGGCATATCTTTAATTATTTCTGTTTTCATAAATCCAGGTGCTACAGCATTTACTCGAATATTATATTTACCGAGTTCACGTGCCCAAGTTTTAGTCATTCCAATTACACCTGACTTAGATGCAACATAGTTTGATTGTCCAAAATTCCCATATAGTCCAACTACAGATGAAGTATTTACAATTACTCCGCCTTTTTCCTTTTCTATCATTACTTTTGCTGCAGCTTGTCCGCATAGAAATATACCTTTAAGGTTAATATCTATAACTCTATCCCACGTTTCCTCAGTCATCTTTACTAATCGTGCATCAGCAAGAATACCTGCATTATTAATTAATATATCTATACCACCATAATCGGCGACGACATTCTCCACCATTTTATTAACATCATCGGAGTTGCTAACATCTGTCTTTATAAAACTTGCGACTCCACCCTCGGTAATTATTTCTGCTACTACCTGATCACCTGATTCCTGATTAACATCGACTATCACAACTTTTGCGCCATGTTCACTGAATAAGAAGGCTGTTGCTTTACCGAGACCATTAGCGCCACCAGTGATTACCGCAACTTTATCTTTTAATAAATTATACATTCTGTAATTCCTATTTATAAAATTATAATACTGATAATGAATGATAATTATTCATTCACAAATATCCGCTCTGTCCTACCACCTATCGCAGTAAAGATAACGTATGGCGTTGATCCTATATTTTGTCCTATTTCCTCTGCTTGAATGTAGCCGTGTTCCCCCTCACCAATTAATAATACATTTTCACCATCTTGTGGGACAGTATCTCCAAAATCTACTAAAAGTTGATCCATACAAACTCGTCCGGCTATTTTATATTTTTTTTCCTTGTACATTACATATCCATCTACATACCACGGGCGCGGAAATCCATCGGCAAAGCCGCACTGAATAACTCCGATATTTGTATCATTATCAGTTTTATATTTTCCACCGTAACTGATGAAAGTTCCTTTTGGAACTCTCCGAACGGTAACAATTGGTGCTACAAACTCCATAACCGGTTTTAGATCAATTGATCGAGGAACTTCATCCGACGGATATGCCCCATACAGTAACATTCCCACTCGCATAATATCAAATTTTGATTTCGGTAGATTTAGGATAGCTCCACTATTTGAAAAATGACGATATTTTAACGGAAATTCCATTTTTTCAGTGATTTTTAGTACATTATAGAATCGATCTAATTGCATTTTTGCATAAGATGGGTCTCCTTCATCAGCCGTTGCAAAATGTGAATAGATTCCTTCACAATCTATCTCAGGAGAATACATTAAGTCATTTAAAATACTCCGAGCATCTTCATAAGGAATACCTAACCTAGTCATACCTGTATCAATTTTCAGATGAACTTTTGGTCGCTTATGATTTTTTAGAAATAATTCTTGCAGAATCTCTATATCCTCTTTTTGTGACAAAATCAGCGTAACATTTAAATCAGCTGCATCCTCCACAAATTCACGATTCATTCTGCTGAATATTAGGATTTCGCTAATAATTCCATTTTCACGCAATTCCTTTGCTTCTTCAATTGTAAAAACTGCAAAAAAATTGGCTCCTTCTTTTTGTAATGCTTGAGCGATTGGAACTGTACCATGACCATAACCATTGGCTTTGACTACAGTCATTAACGGCACATCACCAACATGTTTTTTGATTTCACGATAATTGTGAATAAGTCTATCAAGATGAATTATCGCTTTCGGTCCAATCATAATTTTTTTCCATAAATTTCTAATAATCTATTTTGCAGAGAATTAAAACCAGTAAACATCTCCGTAGCACAAGACATGATCCAGCCACTTAATTGATTTGGCATATTCAATTGATTTATTAAATAGACCGGTTTATTGTGATAGTACGCCATTGTTACTTCACCATGTGTCCCACCACCGCTTAATACCTCATTGTCCCATAAACAAATTATATAATCTGACTTGTTAACAACCGAGTTTAAATCATTATCAATTGCGTGTCGGACAAATTCCCGAAACTTATTTGGGTTTGAAGTTTTCCAATTCCTATAATCTTGTGAATCAGTCTTTTCTACTAATTTAGCCGTCTCAATTACCGGATCAATTACAGAATGATCTAAATTATCTTTTAACCAAATGGATGTTTCGTTACGCCAGACTGAACCTTCATTGTTTGCATTTTCCATAGCTCCTGATAAATATGCAATCATTTAGCTAATCTCTTCTTAAATAGTATACCATTAAAATATGTCCATAAAAATATAGTACCTAAGGTACTAATAAGTATTAACCAATTTATTACACCGCTGAATAGAGCCATACGTAGCGTTTGCATTATTTGCCCAGTTGGAAGAAAACTCAATATATTACCAATGATTTCAGGGAAATATTCAAATTCTATAACGGTTCCTGAAGCAAACACAATAAATAAGAAAAACATTAACATGAGTAAATTATATAAGGTTGTTTTATCGACAATCAATGATAATGTGATTAAAATATTTGCTCCTAAAGCAATAAATAGCACAAAGAATGGAAACATTACTAAATAATCCAATAAACCAAAACCGGGAGCTATTAAAATCGAATACACTATCATTACTAATATTGTGTAAACTATAGTTTCAATAAGTATAGTAATTAAAAAACTATATAGGTACAATGATTTCGATACTGGTGTTAAAGTCAAAGTTGGAAGAATTTTTTTATGAATTCGCAATTCAAATAGGTCTCTGTAAACCGATGGTATCATCATCATTATAACAACGATAATTGTGAGTCCGGGGTAAATCCATTGTTCGTGAGGAACATTCCACAACGGATTTACTACTAACCGTTTAAATGGTAAATTGACTACTACATTAAGGAATATTGGTAAAATGAGTATTAGACCAAGAGTCGTAAATAATCGATTTTTGATTATACATATACGACGGATCAATAAAGTTGAAATCATACAATTCCCTCACGCACATATCTTGCAGCTAGTAAATCCCTTAAATGAAATCTTTTTATATTAATATCGGCAATTGTAACTCCCGCAAGTAGCGCCATTACGCGCAAAAGAACCGATCGATCATTTGCATTAAATACTAATGTATTCTCCTTTTTTGTAGGATATATGATATCCTTAACCTTTTCGATTTTATGAAATAACGGAGTAAGGAATTTATCAAACTGAATTGTAAATTGATAATATCCCATCCAGTTTTTCAACATATTACTGAGATTGTCATCCAAGTCAATTTTGCCGTCATGAAATACCAAAATTCTGTCATGGAAATTTTCAATTGCGTTCAATGATGTACTGCTGTATATCATTGTGAATTTATTTTGTAAAGATTTTAATAAATTCCATGTGAGAGATCTATCTTTTGCATTCATAAAAGCAGTTGGATGATCTAACACAAGAATTTTGGGATCTCGTGATAACTCTCTTAATAATGTAAATTTCCTTAATACTCCTGGAGACAATTTATTAACATTAATATTTACTTTTTCAGTCAACTCTAGTGCTTCAATATAATATTTATATTTTTCCGTTAATTTTTTACTATCAACTCTATAAAAACTATTAATGAAATTAATATTCTGTTCGGCTGTTAACCAGGGATCCATATCATTCTCAAATGGAACATAACCGATTAGATTACGGATTTCTGATTGTCTCTTTATACTATCGAGCCCATGAATGTATAGAGAACCGTAATTAGGGACACTTAATCCAGCAATTATACGTAAAAATTCGGAAAGACCTGAATCGTCATTATCACCAATTATAGCTACAGTGGAATTCCGTTCGATTCCGAATGATAAACCCGCCAAAACAGTTTTACCTTCAATTAGTTGACCAACTTTTTTAAATGTTATACTAGCTTCCATAAGATTTTACATTTTAGAGATTAATTTATATTGGAAAAAATTAATAAGGATTAATCATTCGATTGTATAAAAGAATATATAAAATTTATACAATCAATCCTTAAATATTAAAATAGTATTTTTTGACCGATCGAGAATCCCAAACCTCTAGCAGAATTAAATACTCCACCAATTTGAGAGATACCTAAATCAAAATGATAATGCTTTGCATGTAGACCAAAACCAATTCCAAATTGAAATTTTTCATATCCCCCTAAAGCGATTCCCAGTCGTATTGGAAACCAATCAACAGGTTTCATTTTTGTTGCTATAGAAAATCGAGGAGTTGTTGAATATTGAAATTCTTCGTTAAAATATTGTTTATAATTCAAAAATAATTGAACACTTGGTATTATATCATATTCGAAGCCAGCTACTAAATAAGTTGGATAATCTGAAGTATATCCTTTAATGGAGTATGTTGTATCATCACTTGCAATTGCATCTAATATCCCCTCAAAATCATCAGTTGCTTCTACATAAGCATCAAATGAATATTCAATCATTTCAGAATTCTTATCTTTCCATTTAATATACCCAAATAAATTTTGAACTGCTAAATTGGCAGTTATACTATCGTTAATTTTTAACGCCCAACCAAAATCGAAAGCCAAACCAAAACCATCAGTTGAGTATTTAATTTTGCCCGACCCCGTACCAACTACTTGATCAATATATGTGGTCAATCCTCCTTCAAAATAATCAACTTCCCCGTTTGCAACTCCCCATAATAATTTCACACCGAATCCAAGATAATTTTTTCCAAAATCGAGATTAGGAATTTTTAACGGAAATCCATAAGAAAGTGAGAATGGAATCACTGCTTGTGCACTGCCATCAATATTATCTAAAGAAATTTCTTCACCAAATTTATTACCATGCATGACAAAATTTAAAACCGAAGTTGGTAAGGTAATATTTGAGTTGACTTCAGCACCAATGGAAAAGGCAAAATCACCCGATGATATCCCTAATATCTTTGCATACATTAGTGGATTCAAGTCCCATGCATCATCAGTAAATACTCCTAACATTTCATTTTTTGCGTCAGTATCAAGATATTTTCCACTAAATAAATAATCACCTAACCAGTTGATAGAAACTGCACTATTTTCTAATCTAATGGCAGGAATTGGAACAATCGGAATTACACCAAAACTTATCGAAAATTCAGGGTTATCTCTAAATCCTAAGTTTGCCGGATTCCAACCGATAACGTCATCGCCACGCGATTGCGTTGCAATTGTTCCTGCAGTACCCATAGACGAAGGAATCATTATATTTTGAGCAAATACGCAGCTACAGAAAATTACTAATATTAATATTTTCTTCATGATTGCACCTATTCTTCTTCGCCAATATTTTGAGGATCAATCAATAACTCTACATTACTATATAAAAGAACTTTAATTGAATCATTTGTAAAGAATCTTGTAGGAAGAGTATTGCCTTGTGCATCGGTTTCGCCTAAAAAGTTCAAAAACAATTTCATGTAAGTCGAATCGGCTAATAAATCAAATTTATCCTGGCCTAACTCAATAGTTTCTAATTGAGATTGGTTCGGCAATATCTGTAGAGTAAGAAGCGTGTTAGGAAGAACAAATGGATTTTCATGAAAGTTCATTGTGTCAGGCGTTACAAGAATATGCAATTCCCCACCAATTTCCATTTGATTATCAATCTGTGCGAATAACGTAAATGTTTCAAATAGTTGATCATCCATACTTACTTCTAATATTTCAGGAGAAGTACTAAAAGTAGACGTTTCGGTAATCTCAAGAATCAGCGGAGCATGTAGGATTGAAGTTAAAATAATGGTCTGATTAAAAATTTGAGCCCCTTCTTGATCTGACGGAAATATTGTTATGTCTCCGCTAATAGTAACGGTTGTCGGGCGAATATTGATAAGATCTTCAGGATCTTCGACCACTAAAACTCCATCGACAAGAATATCTTGATTAGTAATTGTTGCAGTTGCATTATCACCATCATTATTCACTGCTGATAATAAAATTGAATTGACAATCACAGAATCAGCCAAAGAAACATTAAATTGTGATAAATCGACTTCAAGCGTTAAATCAATATCAACGAAATTTATGCCATCTAACTCAGCGGGTAAATTGGGAACTTCTAACTCATAGTCCGGTATAAGTACAGGAATCGGAAGAACTGTGTCACCATCTTTGGTGATAACAGAATTTGGTACATCAATTTCATATGGTGTTGAAGCATTAAAAACGTAAATTGAATCGCTAGTATTTTCATATTGTTCGACGCCTAATTCGTCATAATCTTTTAGCAATTCCGCAATAGTATAATCAGTTTTAAAAAGAGGAAAGTCTAAGTTGATTGACCACGAAGCTAGATTTTCAGATTTAAATGTATCTAAAGAACAACCAATGATAATCGCGAGAGTCAACAGCAATAATATTTTTTTCATATTATACCTCTCTAATAAATAAAATTAAATAAAGAATTTTAATGCGCTTCAAACCAAGAATTACCCACCCCACAATCTACAACAATTGGGACTGATAAAGGCATTGCATTTTCCATTTCATTAACAATCATTTTTGTTAATGCTTCAACTTGCTCATCAGGAACTTCAAACAATAATTCGTCATGAACTTGTAATATCATTTTTGCCATATTATATCCGGAATTTTCTACATCCGAATTGATTTTATCATGTATAGAAATCATAGCTTTTTTTATCATTTCGGCTGCAGTACCTTGTATTGGCATATTTATCGCCATCCTTTTTGCTGCTTCCCTTCGAATATGATTGTCGCTATCTATATCCCAAACCGGGCGTTTCCTTCCGAGAATTGTTTGAACATACTTTTTACTACTGGCTTGATCAAGAGTTTCGTCAATGTAGTTTTGGATACCTGAATATTGCTTAAAATATACTTCAATAATTGCCTGGGCTTCGCTACGAGGAATCCCCAATTCATTGCTCATTCTGAACGGTCCGGCGCCATACATTATTCCAAAATTTACTATTTTCGCGGTGCGTCGCATTTCCGGTAACACGTCTTTAATAGGTACACCGAAAACCGATGAAGCCGTTCGTGTGTGAATATCTTCGTTATTTTCAAACGCCTTGATCAATTCCGAATCATTACTTAAATGAGCCATTATGCGCAATTCAATTTGTGAATAATCAGCCGATAATATTTTCCACCCCTCTTCCTGTGGACGAAAAGCCTTGCGCATTTCACGTCCAACATCTGTCCTAATCGGAATATTTTGGAAATTAGGATTTTGACTAGACAGCCTACCGGTTGCTGCAACGGTTTGATTAAAACTGGAATGAATACGCTGTGTTACTGGATTAATTAATTCAGGGAATGGATCCAAGTACGTATTTTTTAACTTGTTAAATTTCCGATATTCCAACATCAAACCCGGCAACGGATTTTCCGTCACTAATTGCTTTAACACTTCTTCAGCAGTAGAACGTTTCCGTATTTGGCGCAATCCTTTCATATCAAATAAGATATTTGCTAATTGCTGAGTTGAATTAATATTGAATTCCGTTCCTGCTTCTTTATAAATATCTACAATTAATTGATCTAGTTTCTTACCAAGTTCCTCCGACATGGATTTCAATAATTTTTTATCAACATATGCACCTTCTTTTTCCATATCTAATAGTACATCAATTAGCGGTAACTCTATTTGTTTGTAATAATCTGTTAAGTCATTTTCGTCTAATTTTACTTTAAATATCTTGTATAATTGTAATGCTATATCAGCATCTTCTACCGCATAATATGATGCTTTCTCTAATTCAACTTCATCCATCGTAATTTGATTTCTTCCGGTACCAATTAGCTCTTCAATTGGCATCATACGATAATTCAAAAACTCTAATGATAAATTATCAATTTTATATGATCTTGTTTCTGGACTTACCAAATGAGCAGCAAGCATCGTATCAAATCCTAAGCCATTTACATTAATTCCAAATCTTTTCAATATTAATGCATCATATTTAATATTTTGTCCGATCTTAAGAATCTTTTCATTTTCCAATATCGGTTTTAACATTAATAAAACGCATTGTAGATCATCTTCTCCAAAATTGTTTTTTATTTTTTCCTTGTACAGAATTGGAATATAAAAACCTTTATCTTTATCAGTTGAAAAACTTAGTCCAACAATTTCAGCTAACATTGGATTAGTAGATGTTGTTTCTAAATCTATTGAAATTGGTTTAGTGAGTTTTATGCTATTAATGAAAGACTTTAAGTCATCCTTGTTTATTATAGTTATGTATTCTTTTGTGGGTTCAGTAGTCTCTGTAATAGTTTCAATTTGGAAATTGGGTAATTGTTTTAATAAACCGGAGAATTCAAACTGTACAAACAGTTCCGACAAAGCTTCGAAATCAAATTCACTACGCATTAATTGATCGACATTACAATCCAAATCAACATTAGTATCAATGGTTACTAATTCTTTGCTGAGGATGGCATTTTCGCGATTATTGAGTAATCCTTCTCGGACTCGTTTATTCCCTATTTTCTCTGCATTATCTAATGATGCTTCTAATGAATCAAACTCTAAAATCAGTTTTTTTGCAGACACTTTACCTACTCCGGCAACACCCGGTATATTATCAGAAGCGTCTCCCATCAATCCCATCAAATCAATCATTTTTTCAGGGGGTACTCCCCATTTTTCTATTACGCCTTCCCTACCAGTTATTTGCGTCTCTAAATTTCGTCCAATGGAATTATATAAAAAAGTATGATCGTTTATCAATTGCATAAAATCTTTGTCACCGCTTACAATATAAACGTCAAGATCGTGTTCAGTCCCCCATTTTGCCAAAGTGCCGATAATATCATCGGCTTCATAGCCGGGTTTGGATAACGTTGTTATTTGCATCGCATTTAGTAAGTTCCACAAATGTGGAAGTTGTTCACGCAACTCATCGGGCATTTTTTCCCGAGTAGCCTTATATTCTGGGAATTTTTCGTGACGAAAAGTTTTTTTAGCAGTATCAAATACCGCAGCAATGTAGTCCGGATTTTCTTTTTTTACTAAATTTAAAATTTGATTACTAAAACCAAATAAAGCACTAGTGGGTAATCCTTGTCGAGTCATTAGCGGATTTCGAATAAATGCAAAGTGCGATCTGTACAGCATGGCGTAGCCATCAATGAGAAATAAATTTTTTCTCTTGGTATTTTCTTTAGTCATAGATGAAAAGTTACGGGAAGAAAAACCATATCTCAAGATAGATTTTCTTGAAAAGTCGGTATTATTATGCTTAGTATTCTAATTATTTATGAAAGGATTAATATGAAATTAAAGAAAATATTAATATTACTTTTGGTGATATCTTTTGTCCCGCTTACAGCACAATGCGAACCCGATTCAATCGCATCTTTAGAAGTATGTTTAATAAAAACCAATTATGGTGATATGCAATTCAGGTTTTTCGAAAATGCAGCTCCATTAACTGTAGAAAAATTTAAGAATCTAGTAAATGATAGTTTTTATGACAGTTTAACGTTTTACCGTGTTGTCAAAGATCATGTAATTCAAGCCGGAGATGGCGGTGAAAATGGCATTCCCACTGTTCAAGCTGAATTTAATGAATATCCTCACGTTACCGGCACTGTTGGGCTAGCTCGGAGTGAAGATCCAAATAGCGGCAGTACCGAGTTTTATATTTGTCTTGTACCAAGACCTCACCTCGATGGTAAATATACTGTTTTTGGTCAGCTTATGGAAGGTTACGATATATTAGAAAAAATTGGCAATACCGAAATTGTAGAGCAGTACGTTGGAGATGACAAGAATATCGCATTCCATACTCCCAAAGAACCGGTAATAATTAATAAAGCAACTATAGAAATTATAAATTACTTTGTAGAATAATATTTACCTCCCCTTTAATCCCTTCCTAAAATAGGAGGGGATTAAAGGGGAGGTAAATTAGTGTTTTCAAATGAAATCAGAAAATAAAGGGAAATTATTTAAAAATATTTTAGATATTGTTCAGCTAATTCCTGTAGGAAGGGTTGCCACATATGGACAGATCGCAACTATTGCTGGAACGCAAAATCCTCGTTTAGTCGGCTTCGCATTAGCAACATTAAAGGAAGGCACAGATATCCCATGGTTCCGTGTGATAAATAGTAAAGGACAGATTAGCTTTCCTGAAGAAAGCGATGGCTTCAAAATTCAATATTCGCTATTACAAAAGGAAGGAATTATATTCGACGCTAAAAATCGAATTAATCTTAAACAATTTGGATGGGAATCAGCAGAAAATGGATAAAGTAATACACGCACATACACTTATGGATTTTATTGATGAAAATCCTAATATATTATCAATACAAGAGTTAAAAACAGAATTTGAAAAACAATTTGGAGAAGTAAGGTTTACAAATTGCACAAATCAGATCTATAATTTTGAAGAAATTTATGAATTCCTTGCGCAGCGCAATAAGGTACAAAACAACTCTGAAGGAATTGAAGTTTTAAAAGAACATCAATGTGACCACGAATAAGATTGACGATTTATATTAAGCTTAAAGTTTAAATTTGTTTTTTTCATCATTCTACTACTAAAATTGGATGATGAAGCCACCACCGAAAACATCTGTTGCATTAAAAGCTTTAATCGGTTTGGCGAGTTTTATAATAATTGTCGCTGGTATGCGTGCAGCCGCACCATTAATTGTTCCTTTTCTTCTTGCAGCATTCATAGCAATAATCTGCATACCTCCACTCTTGTGGTTACAAAGTAAAAAAGTCCCTCAATTTCTATCAGTGATTATAGTTGTTATTACATTAGTGATATTGGGGTGGATACTAGCTGCTCTGATCACTGGTGCTTTAAGCGATTTTTCAAACAAGCTTCCATTCTATCAGGAAAGACTTACGATTCTATCAGATCAAGCTGAAGTTTGGATTAAATCACTACCTATCGAAACACCGGATGAGCTAATTGGGCAATACCTTGATCCGGCAGTTGCAATGAAAGTTGCATCCAATATGGTGGCTAGTGTTGGGAATATATTAACAAATTCATTCCTTATTGTACTGATGGTAATATTTATTTTATTGGAAGCATCTTCCCTACCTGATAAAATTCGCAATGCGATTGGCAAACCTGATTCGCCCCTCTCACAATACACCGATGTGATTAAAAATGTAAACAAATATTTAGGTATCAAAACATTGATTAGCATGGGTACGGGCTTAACAATTTTTCTATGGCTTTGGATTCTTGGAATAGATTTTCCGATATTATGGGGACTATTGGCATTTTTATTAAATTTTGTACCAAATATTGGCTCGCTGTTAGCATCGGTTCCACCGATAATTTTAGCTTTAATACAATTTGGTGCTGGGAAGGCAATTTTAACTGCCATTGGCTTTTTAGTTGCTAATACAATATATGGCTCAATTCTTGAAGTTAAGATTTTTGGGAAAGGATTGGGATTGTCGAGTTTAGTTGTATTTGTATCATTAATCTTTTGGGGATGGGTATTAGGACCTGTAGGAATGCTTCTTTCCGTACCATTAACAATGATAATAAAGATAATCCTTGAAAGCAGTGAAAGCACTAAGGGTGTAGCAATTTTATTAGGATCAGGTTCAGACGTAAAAAAATAAATCTAACTCTTTAGGAGTCTAATATGAAGTTCATAAAATTATTTACTCTATTTTTATTTATCATCTTCCTGACAAACTGCTCCACTCCCTATCAACCCAAAAGCATGTTTGGCGGTTATACTGAAGAAAAAATACTTGATGATCTTTATCGAGTAGAATTTGAAGGAAATCAACATTCAAAACCGGAAAAGATTCAAAATTATTTATTATATCGCTGTGCTGAATTAACACAAGAAATGGGTTATGAATACTTTGCCATTATAAATGAAGAAAGACATTTTGACAAGCATAGCGTAAGTCCTACAAGAGATGCCTCTTTTCAATCAAGAACCTCTATGTCAGGAGGTACTAGAACTATAGTTAGTCCTGATCTACAGACGGCAACAAGTAGTACTAATTATACCGGAGTTTATGTTATCAAATTCCTTGAATCTATTGATAACAAATATAAAAATGCTGTATTTCATGTTCCTAATGTTATTAGTGAGTTATCTGATTTTGTAAAGAAGTAAATCATATGCTAAAATGGTAGTTACACGAATTATATTATCAATACTATTATTTTTATTTATTTTCCCACAAAGTGGTATTTCTCAATATAACTGCTTTTCAATTTTAGTTGGAAAGAATGCTACATTAGATGGTTCAGTACTATTTGCCCACAATGAAGACGATAGCGGTGTTAATCTAGTAAATTGGTATAAAGTTCCAAAATTGTCACACTCCGAGGGGGAGAATATTTCATTAATAAATGGCGGCCAATTACCACAAGTAGATGAGACATTTAGCTTCCTCTGGTTAGAAATGCCAGGACAAACTTTTTCTGATTCATACATGAATGAGTGGGGCATTACTATTGCATCGGATGCTTGTAGGTCCAAGGAAGATTCAGCCGATATAGAAAATGGTGGTATTGGATATTATCTACGTAGAATAATGGCTGAAAGAGCAAAATCAGCCAAAGAAGCCGTCAAAATTGCTGGAGTGATAGTTGATAGTATAGGATATGCAAGTTCCGGAAGAACTTACTGTATTGCTGATCCAAACGAAGCATGGATGATGTCTATTGTTAATGGCAAACATTGGGTCGCCCAAAGAATTCCAGATGAGCATGTTGCTATAATTCCAAATTATTATACAATTGAGGAAATTGACTTAACTGATACACTCAATTTTTTGGGTTCGAAAGATATAATTCAATATGCGATTCAGAGAAATTGGTACAACCCTGATTCAGGAGAAGAGTTCAATTTCAGGTTAGCATATGGGAAGCCAAGTTCAATAAATAATGTTAGGAATATGGCGAGGGAATGGGGTGCAATAAACTTGCTATCACCAATTGAATATGAGATATCTGAAAACTTTCCATTTTCCTTTATACCAAAGGATAAAGTTTGTATTCAAGATTTAATAGATGTGCTGCAACATCATTATGAAGACACTTCTCTTGAGGATAAAACTATTTCTTCTCCCCATGATTATGATATTATTCCCATATGCAGAAAAGACACGCAATACGGTATGGTTGCACAATTGCGAAACTGGCTGCCTCCTGAAATCGGTTCAGTGATGTGGTTAGCGCCTCATAGACCATGTACACAAGTCTTTATTCCATGGTATGGTGGAATAACTAAATTTCCACAAGAATTTGCGGTTGGTGACTATAATTCTGCCTTAGAAAACCATCTTGTAAATTATGATGATATTAAAAATGAATCGAGTAGTCATATATTTTGGGATTATACAAATTACACAGAAGAAATTGACAAGAATTATTACGAATTAATACCATCAATTACAGATAAAAAGCAATCTACACAGAAACAAATATTTGATAAATTTAATAAATTTGATGAAAATATTAAGAATCAAATTATTAAAAATCCTGAGCAGACAATTGAATCAATTAATTGTTTCACAGGTAAAATGATCGATACGAGTATCGATTATTTAAAATAATAAAAAGGAGGAACTAATGCCACAGAATAAATACCCAGTAACCCTTACCATTGATTATTCAGATCAATCAGACCGTTTAACCGCTTTTTTTCGCTTAATATTGGTAATTCCAATATTAATAATTCTTGGACTATTACTTGACAACAATGTCGGTTCTGAATACGGTGAATGTGTTGACGAGAGAACTTATGGAATCGGATTAATATTCGCACCAACATTGCTGATGATCCTATTTCGTCAAAAATATCCAAAATGGTGGTATAATTTTAATGTTGAATTAGTAAAATTTGGCACGCGAGTTTTTGCATATGTATTATTACTTCGAGATGAGTATCCATCAACAGATGAAGAACAGGCAGTGCATATTAATATCCCCTATCCCGATGTAAAGAAGGACTTAGTTAGTTGGATGCCTCTTGTTAAATGGTTTTTGGCAATACCTCATGTAATTGTATTGTGCTTTTTATGGATTGGTGCTATCATTGCAGTAATTATCGCATGGTTAGCGATATTATTTACCGGCACGCATCCCAAAGGAATACATGATTACATTGTAGGAGTAATGCAGTGGTCGTTACGAGTGGAAGCATATGCAATTATTTTGACAACTGATGAGTATCCACCTTTTAGTCTAACTTAAAGGAGAATTAATATTGATATTCTTATATCTAAACTCCGACAAAATGGGGCAAGGAGACTCAAAACTAGGGCGGAAATTACTAATGACTTTCTTGAAGAAATTATCCGAATCCAATACCAAAATTGATGTTGTTGGATGTGTAAACTCAGGAGTGTATCTCACAACGGATGGAAGCAAAGTGATTGACAGTATGTACAAATTGGAAGCAAAAGGAGCAAAAATCGCTACATGCGGAACATGTTTAGAATATTTCGAACTTAACGATAAATTGTTGATTGGTGAAATTGGTACGATGGATGAAACTGTTAAAATAATGTCGGCAGCTGATAGAATTATTAGACCTAATTAAAATAACAATGTATTAGTCATTTAATAATATTCTAATTAATTTAGAAAAGAAAATAATAAAAAGTTAACTACAAACAAGGAGCTATAAATGAAGAAAATACTGTTATTAATGATAATTCTTTCCTTTGTGTTTATTGGTACATTACCTGCACAAGGAATGGGATTTGGTGTTAAAGGTGGTATGAACATGGCAAAATTCACCGGTGATGATGCCGATTTTGAAGGTGAAGCGGATGCCGGTAGTGTATTTGGAGCTACCGTTGGTGGTTTTGCGTCATTCAATCTTGGTGATAAATTAGCGATCCAACCAGAGATACTTTTTACACAAAAGGGTAGTTCATATGAATTATCTGAAGAAGGATTAGAATTTCTGATGGACTTTAAAATGAATTGGTTAGATATTCCAGTTCTCGCAGTATTTAAAGTCATGGATAATTTAAGTGTATTCGCCGGACCATTTTTAGAACTATATCTTAGTGGTAAAATCGATATGGAAATTTCATATTTGGGAGAATCAGAATCTGATTCGGAAGATATTGAAAGTGAAGATATTAGCAGTCCCGGATTTGGCTTAATATTTGGTGGAACATATATGGTTACAGATAATATCGGTGTTGAAGCCCGTTATGCAATGGGATTAACCTCAATGGATGAACATGAAAGTTTAAAAAATAGCGGCCTCCAAGTCCTAGTGAATTATTACTTGAAAAAATAAGTAATTAATAAAAAAACCCCTATTTCTCTCTTTAAAATTGATTTTTGAAATAGGGGTTTTTTATTTTCTCAAATAAATAGGATAATTAAGAATGAAAAACAAAATTGCAGAAAAGAGTGTAAAACTATTTAATACCGGCTA
Source organism: uncultured bacterium (assembly GCA_964634215.1). Classification (GTDB taxonomy): domain Bacteria; phylum Fidelibacterota; class Marinisomatia; order Marinisomatales; family JAHJCW01; genus JAHJCW01. Next base: position 3,299 of record CAZWKR010000018.1, on the reverse strand, counting down.
TTGTTGAGCAGAAAGTATTCTGCTTTCCGTGGCTGAAAGTAAAGGAATCGAATCACCGTTAATACCTAAAATAGCGACCGGCTTTTGCGGTGGTGTTTCTCATACTGATGGCATTTGCGGTGCTATAACGGGTGGGATACTTGCAATAAATATAATTGAAGGTAGAAGTCAGATATCTGATCCGCGAGAGAATGTTGAATATAAAGTGCAAAAATTAATTTCTGAGTTCGATAAAAAGTTTTGTTCAACTCATTGTTACAAATTAACCGGCTGTGATTTAGGAACCGATGAAGGTCAAGAAAAATACAATATAAATGAATGTTATGAATTATGTGATAAGTTTGTTTACAGGGCTACGGAATTAATATTAGAATTAATAGAGGAAAAATGAAAAAACCAATCATCAATCTTGAAAAAGTAAAATTGCAACCGCTACATCCTTCGTTTGCTGCGAAAGGAGAAACTGCAGAGCTTTACGACGCAAAAATGGGAATGGTAGCACCATTAATAGGAGCACAAAAACTTGGGTATAACATTACCAGTGTTCCAACTGGCAAATGTGCATTTCCTTTTCACAACCATAGAGTTAATGAGGAAATGTTTTTAATTCTTGAAGGTTCAGGAGAAGTACGCTTCGGCGAGAATACTTACCCAATTGTAACAATGGATATAATTGCCTGCCCACCAGGTGGTGATAACGTAGCACATCAAATAAAAAATACTGGAAATACTGAACTAAAATATTTAGCAGTTAGCACAAAACTATCACCGGAAATTGCTGAGTATCCTGATTCCGAGAAATTTGGTGTTCTTGCGGAATATCCTCCAGATTCTGAAGGTAAACCTCAAGGATTTAGATTTGTTGGCAGAAAAGGCGAGAGTATTGACTACTGGGATGGTGAATAGGAACGAATACTAACTTTGGTATTCGGATCCAACCTCGCTCAATATAAGCGAATGAACTCAGCAGTTAAATTGGTATATCTGCCCTTCCACTCTGCTTCTTCCAATATCTACTATAACGGCTCGTTGGTTTATTTGCTATCGATAAGTCATTCAATTCATTCAGCATATCATCTTCAAATTGTCTAGATTTTTCAAAAGCGGATTTTGTCAGAACATAAAATTTATCTGAATCTGTATTTAAACTTTTAGTATAGAATTCCTTTTCAAGCTCAATCCGTTTATTATTTAATATTTGGTGACGCTTTTGAAAATCCATTAATATTGTACGATGTAGTTTTTCGTGCTCCCACCAAAGTGAGTTGGGAGTATACTTTCCTACCGGTTTTTGTCCAATATCAGGTAAAACATTATTATTAAATTGAATCGGTTTAAAAACCGATGTACATGGAGCAGAAGTACCCGTTGCCCAAAAGGTTTGTTCATCCTTTTTCAATGAGGCTACCATTGAAGCAGTTGACTGTGAAGCATGGCGTGATAATTTATTAGCGGAGTGAGCACAAACATGATTCATTAAAAAGTGACTGTCAGGGGAATAATCTGATGATCCATGGTTTCGCAAAATAGAAAATGCATCTGTTACATTCATCTTTTTAATATTGTTCATATTATCCAATGAACTTTGTCTACGTGCATTGCAACGTGAAAATGTTGTATAAAACCAATCGGAATAACAATCAGCAAAATTAAATGTTTGTCCTTTCTTTAACCATCCTTTTCCACGGGCATAATCAATCAAATCAGGATGATTTAAATCAAATTCTTTGCCAATTGTCAGACCATTGCTAATAGCATAATAGTCTTGTACTTTTTTCGCCACCCAAAGATGCCCCGTAGTTTCTAAGACCCAGGCTTCAGTTGGATCGGCAATAATAAAGCTATTATGGTAAGTGAGTTTTTCCTCAAAACCGCAGGGTCCTCCCTGCCCATAATCCGCCAGTAATTCTGTAACAATTTCCAATGCATTTATCACAGTGTCTGCCCTTTCCAATGTCAATCTAAGCAGGTCCATTCCAGTAAGACGGCCTTCTTTTTCAGTTGGCATTTTTGTAAATACTGCTTCATTACCTATTACAACGCCCTTGTCATTTGCACCTATTTCTGCTCCCCACATCCAAAATGGTCGGCTGATCAGTACCGCATTAGTTTTCATAACCTGTGGAATTTTCAAATAGGTGCATTTTAATGATTTACTGTTAGAATATTCGGCGGACGGGTGATATTCCAATACTTGAGCCTCATTCGGCTCGCGATCACTATTCTTACCAAAGATCACCGATCCACCTTCAGTCATACTTGGCATTGCTATAAATGTATCACACATATTTTTACCGTTTTATTTTACCGGGCAGAATGAATTCATATTGGCGGCGTAAAACCTTTGTTGTGAGCCACCTATCAAATCTTCTGAAAGCTAAAAATAGAGTCCAAATAATTCTATCCTCTTTATAATACTTTTCTACTTCTTTCAGTTCAATCGATTTATCATCCTTTAGATATTTATTAATCCTATTAATTGCTGTTGGAATTAGATCAGCACGTTGTTCTTTATATAGATTGGCAATTAAATCCATATAAACTTGTCGATTGTCGTAGTACCGCTCCATTACATCTTTTAAGAAAAATAATCTTAATATCCACCGTAAAAAAGATGGAGCTGTCTTCAGAATCAAATCAGGATTTAATTGCTCAACATCATCTAATTTAAATAACGGTGTACTTGTATCAATGTAAATTACTTTTTCATCTTCTGTAAAAATCCAATTTGAAAGCTGACCATCGATCGCCAACTCTTTTTGTGGAATATTTTCTGAATTAAAATGCCATAGTTTTTCAATTTCAGTACATATTTTATCTAATAATATGGCAAATTGTTTTTCATCATAAGATTTTGTTAATTTATGAGCAAATCGTTCAGGATTATGTTTCTCTTGAACAATATATAAAACTACCGGTCCTTTTTCTCTGATAACTATTACAGTTTTATCATTTGGTAAATTTATTCCGATCTGCTTTAAATGATCACAATATGAATGATAAATTGCAGCATAATCTTCTGCTATTTGTTGATTATCAAATAGTGGTAATCGTTTATATGCATTTTGGTCATCACCTTGTATTTGAAAAACAGTTGATATTTCACCATATCCAATTACTTCTACCGGGACTTTTGATTGTTCAATTTCTGTAGGAATTAATCCTGCTTCAAATTCATATAATTGATTTTCAGTTAAACTCATTGTGAATCTTTACGTCCTTTAAATATATTTTTTAATTTGTCCACTTTCTGTTTTGCTCCGTATAATTTTCGCAGTTTGCTTGCTGATTTTAACGCC
>CAZWKR010000017.1:0-47683 GCA_964634215.1 uncultured bacterium | reverse complement strand
ACTTACGTTGTTTTAAGTGAAGATACAAGTTTGGCAAAGCTGCTACCCTCTGATGCAGTTTTTGTTTATATTAATAATTTTCCGTCTTTAAATAATTCAGGTGACGGAATCTTTTTATATGATTTTACCGGAAAAATTATTGATTCACTCGACTATAATTCTAATTGGGCATTAGAGAATGGTAAATCTACTGAAAAACTTCATCCTAACTTTTTCTCGAATGATGCATCCCGATGGCAAGTTTGCACTGATACAAGCAACTCAACCATTGGTCGTGTGAATTCAATTATGTTACAAAATATCAATGGTGCAATATTACCTGAGCTAACTACTCATTACCCTGAATATCCAAATCCAAGTGGCAGTATTGCGTTTAACATCGCTGTTCAAAATAATGGTATAAACGAAATAAGTGGTAATGTGAGAATACTTCAAAATGGCGATGAGCTCGGTTCACGTTCATTTGATAACTTGATTTCTGAGGATACAACATTTGTTTCATTTAATATCGAACCACTACCATCGGGGACTAATTTGCTTGAAATACTACTCGAAATTCCTAGCAGTATGAACAACGTTTATAACTCGCTAGAATATAGTGTTTTTGTGAGTTATCCATTTGGGGCTGTCGTGCTTAATGAATTCCTTGCTCAGCCTGACTCAACGCAAGCTGAGTTTGTTGAAATAATTAGTTTCAGTGATATTGACCTATCGGGTTGGTCAATAAGCGATAACACGTTGAGACAATATTATTTCGATGGGTTGTTTGCATCGGCTAACCAACCAATCGTCGTTACATCGGATTCTGCTTTTACAGAACGATTGCCACAAGGAATTCCTACCATTGAACCCGCTGGTGGTTGGCCGACATTAAACAATGAAACTGATGCCCTATTTCTATATGATATGACAGGAACCATAATAGATTCCTTGTCTTATGACTCTAATTGGCCATTAATAGACGGTAGATCTACTGAGAAATTCCGACCTACGTTTGAATCCTATAGCATGAATCGGTGGGGGATTGCCGTGAACGCTGAGGCGATGACTCCCGGCTTAGAAAACAGTTTACACTTTGATGAATTACCCCAAACCGGGGAGATCGCCTTTGAGGCGAACCCGTTTTCACCAAATGGAGATGGGGTTGATGATGAACTGTTAATAAAATATAAACTGCCCTTTGAACAAGGAATAATCAAATTGCAAATATTTGATATGACAGGAAGGAACATTGCCACTCCTTATTGGAATGTATATTTTCCGCAAGAGGGATTACTTAAATGGGATGGCAAACGTGATGATGGTAGCGATGCAAGAATTGGTATTTACATTATTAAAATCTCTGCCAAAGATCCTGCTAGCGGTAAAATTTGGGAAAAAGTAAAAACGGTTGTTTTAGCAAAACAATTATAGTTAGTTTATATTAACAATAGTGAGGTTTAATATGAGTTTATTTAAATATATAGATTCAAAGGTTAAAGCAACTACAGTTTTTGATATTGGTGTTCTTAAACTGTTACTCTTTGTTACAGGGTTGATATTCGGAGCATATTATTCTCAAGGCGTATTGAATAATATCAATTTTTGGTATGGAGTCTTTATTGTTTTACTAGTTGTAATGCTCTATAGAGTTTTTAAGAAATAAGCCTAAATAAATATTGAATGGAAAAACCGCCCCGAGATGGGGCGGTTTTTTATATACTTTATTTCTTGAATAAAAGCTCTACAGCGGTAACGCCACCCCGGAGATTACGTAACTCCTCGCGATCAATATTTGCCTGCATGGCTTTATCAAACGAGCCCTGTACTTTCTTTAATACTCCATCCCAGTATTCATCGGGCTTATCAAACACAGCCCAATTCTTATATTCAACTAAAAGCATAAGGTCTGGTTCATCATCACGAGGAGATGTGACATTAAGTATTTTATAAGAAAGGACTACTCCATCCTTTATCTGTTCATCTAGATATTTCTTCCAAACCCTTGAAAGGTCTGTTAGATAGTCATCAAAATGTCCGGGTTTTGTTTCCACATACCCGACACTCCAAACACTACCTTGTTCATAAACGCGTTCTGATTGGGCCTGCACCGGCAACACAAATATGCAAAAGAGTACAACCACAAAACTAATATGTAGTATTGTTTTCACTATGTTCTCCTGTTTGTTAATGAATTTTTGAATATAATTAAACTGATGAATCCTTACTTACAAGATGATTTATAATGAAAAGAACACCAACGACAATAAATGGGATAGTAATTGTTAAAATGACAACTAAGCTCATCCAGATAGAATTGTTCATTTGATAATTCATCATAAATACTTTTGGAGTCAATCCAAGTCCAATTAGGATTAATATAATTCCACCAATTAATTCCCACTTCCATGCGACAATTAGGGAAAAGAGTAAAACAAATGAGGGAATTAGATGGATAGCGAATGCTTTGAGTTGTTGCGAGACAGAGAGACCGGGTTCAAAGGCATCTGCAGCAAATATACTGACATAGAGTATTGCTAAGATGCATAATATTCTTGGTGACCAATATATAAGTTTCTGCCCTTTCATGTAACCTCCTTTTTGTTAATGAAATTTTAATCTATTTCTGAAACTGTTACTATTTTTTAATACGATATCGATAGTCAAATTTTCCATTTACAACTGTTCCTAACGCAAGTGTTTTCCTGTTTATAACTTGCACGGCTAATTTTTCTGTTACATCTATATCAAAATGAGTCAGCGTTACTATTAATATATCGTCATAAAAACTACCACTCCACTTTCCGCCGGAACCACACTCAGAAACCCCATCGTAGAAATAAAATGTCTGGTTAAGGCTATCAGACTTAAATTCTATTGTAGTATGCTGTGTATCTATAAATTCCCAATTTCCAATTATATCATCTGGTTCTGCTCGCCTGAATTTTAAAAAAGGCTTATAATTTCTATCGTCATCAACCCTTAGCGGAACTATCCGCATTGACTTTTCATCAGTGGCACGGTATTGTCTACCTTGTGCATGGCAACAGCCAAGTATGATAATAAGTGTGACAAATATTATTGATATGTTTTTCATATAGTCTCCTGTTTAAAATGAAATAGTTGTACCCAAATCAAATTTCTTATAGTTATCTTGATATATTTCTTTGAAAAATGCTTGTGCATTTTCACCTGTACAATGAGTAGGTGATACCCAGTTAACATCAAGTTCGTTTTTCATTTTAGTAGCTATTTGGTTCAGTTGTTCATCTGAATATCTACTCATATGGAATCCCCCAATAATTCCATCAACATCAGTATTTAAATATTCATTTGTTTTTTCAACTATTTCAGCTACACCACTATGTGAACATCCGTCAATCAATATCCATTTATCATCATTAGATTTGACAGCAAGTGACACTTCAGGTAGTCCCCAGTACCTGGTGTTTTGTTCATCCTTTGGGTCATTCAGATAAACACCGATTGAAGAGGCTATTGTAGGGATTAAAACAGCACCAGGGAAAATTTCCATGTTTTGTTTTACAAAAGTAATATCCACGTCCTTGAATCGATAACCAATTTGATATTTACTATTCCATTCTTCTTTTTTTGATGATGATTCTCCACCTAAATCATGATCATCAGGTAGGTATATTTTAACGTCTGGATTAACCTCTAATAGATAGTCGAATCCAGTTATATGGTCTCGATGTTTATGTGATAAAACTGCAATATCCACATCCTCTATGCTAATATCTAATAATTCACAATTATGCTTAAGGATGTCTGCGCTCGCTCCCGCATCGAATAATATTACTGTGTTGTTATAATTGATTAATGCAGAAAATCCCCAATCGATAATTAACTCATCATTTTTATTACCTTCATTATTATAAAGACATAAAATCTTATTGTCTTTGGCATCTACAATTGAGGCTGATAATAAAATAAACAATATTATGAAAAGTGACTTTTTCATATATCCTCCTGTTTAAAATGAAATTTTTATTCTACAATAGATGATAATTTTTCTACTACTTCATCGGCATCAAATACAGCATCTACATAATCTTCATCAATACTATCTATCAATTCAATGGCATAAACAGCTTTATAGTTGATTCCACTCGTAGTAATTGGACTAAACTTAACGTGTACAAGTCTTCCACTTTGTCTTTTATTGGGCTTTGGTAAATCGTTTGAAACGTAGAAATTCCCAGCCGGCAGCTGGTTTGTGCTACTGTATTTATTGTAATGTCTTTCCTCACTAGTGATATAGAAATATTTGTATCCAAGCTCTTTAGTTAACTCTGAACACCGATATAAGAGGTAATCATGTACTCTTTCGGGTTTTGTACTTGCGTTCCCAGCAAATTCAACTCTATATAGATTATCATGTATCTTTTCTTCCGAGTATCCTCCTAAACGTCCATTTGGCTGATAAGGTGTTGAACAGTTTGAAAATAATATTAGTATCACTGAAACAATGATTAACCCTCTCATAGTAACTCCTTATATGTTTTATTTTTTTTTACTTCATAATCAAATGGTAGCATATCTGCTACTCTTTCTTTAGACCAAAGTCCGCTAGTTTTTATCGCATATATGTCAAAATAACGACCTTGTTTATCTAAAATAGTGGAATCACTAATAATAGTTATCCATGATGCTCCATTTGAGTCATCACTTTTTTTAAATGGAAACAGCTCATTATTGTATGTTATTTCCAACGAACCATCAAACTGTAGGTACATTTCGTTAGGATTATTAGTTTCTGTTAAAAAACAATTTGTATTCACTAATTGTCTAATCCCGACCGGTATTGGTTTTATCTCATAAGGATCATTTGCTCTTTTGCGAATATTCTTAAGACTATCAATTTGAAGAACATAAAATCCCTGCTCTTCAATGTGGGAAATATCACCATAAGTAACTTTAACATTATGTTTGATTGTATCTCCCCATTTGAACACCATTGGTCTTTTAGTAGTATCTCCATCGGTCAGTTCATAATTTTCACAAATTGTCGTAAGAAAATGTCTAAAAGAACCTAAATAAGTATCTATACGATTATCCAACCAATCAACAGAATCATGATATGTCGTTGCTGTTTTTTCAATAAAATGTGGATAGCCAGTATATTTTATATGACCTTTGGTTAATTCAAAATCCTCTAATACATAGTGAATATCATATCCTAATGAGTGATTTACAATTTTAATCGGTTCGTCTGCATATGCTATAAAATATCCAAATACATCTTCATTAAATCGTATTACTTCTTCATTAGTAATATATGAGTTTTTCCCATTTTTGCTTGTTCCTAGTAGTGCTTTTCTAAATCGGGATAAGTTACTTTTTCTTTTCCGTGATCCTTTCGCAGATACGATGACTTCACCCATCTGTATTGGCTGCTTGTACATCTCAAATCGGAGGTTCCTCCTACCGTTATTATAAATTCCAATTTTAGCATTTAATATCTCATAGCCAATTACTGAAGCAATGATCTCGTACCTGCCATAAGGAAAATTCCGCAATTCAAAATATCCATTTTTATCCGACGCAGTACCAATACTTGAATTTGAAATGAATATATTCGCATTAGCGATTGGTTCCCTTGTTTTGGCATCTATTATGTTACCACTGATCCGCGGACCAATATTGTGTTGGGAATATGAAAACTGAAAAATGTACAATATAAATGACGTAAGGATTGGTACTAGAGCTGTTCCCCAAATAAATTTGTAACCTCCCATAGTACACATCACCATGACTTATTATTATAGAATTACCACTGCCTGAGTCTCAATAAAGCGTATGATACTATAATTCGTATATTTTAAGATATCATTATACGATAGTTTGGTCTTTTTATCAATATATACCGAATATTGGAACAATTCACCATTTCTGTTCGTATCTCTAAGTAACTATAATTTAGGAGAACCTATTATGCGTTACTTATTATCCCTTTTATTGATATTCAGTTTTGGTTTTGCTCAAAAAACCAAAGTCATCAAAAAACAGGTTGGCGATGAAAAGAAAATTGAAGTCAAAGTTAATGTTGAGGACGATAAAGTCCTTTACTCCATCACCGAAGATGGCAAAACCGAAGAATTCGAAGCAGACTTAGGTGACGAAGATGCAATGGCAAAGATTCATGAAAAATTAGCTGAGCATGACTGTGAAGCCCTTGTACTGCCAAAGAAAGAATGCGATAAGGATGCGATGGTTTGGCATATGAAAGATAAGGACGATGAGAAAAAAATCAAGATCATTAAAAAACATAAAATGATAGATGAGCCCTTGTTGATTGATGAAAAAGCCGGATTCTTAGGTGTACAAATTCAAGATCTTTCTGATCAATTAAGTGACTATTTTAAAGTTAAGGGTGGTAATGGTGTACTCGTGTCTGAAGTTGTGGAAGATAGCCCCGCAAATAAAGCAGGATTAAAAGCCGGTGATATAATCATAAAAGTTGGTGCTGAAGACATTGAAAATGCCAATGATCTAACAAAAACAATTCGTAGCTATGAACCGGATACTAAAGTATCAGTTTCTGTTATCAGAAATGGAAAGAAAAAGAAACTTGAAGCTGTACTTGGAGAAGCTGAAAACAAATTTATATATAAATTTGGTAACCTGAAAGAAGTTGACGAAAAACATAAAATGATGTTAAAGATGCATCCCGAAGGCTTAGAAGACTTTGAATTTCACAATTTCGCATTTGACAAAGAAAATTTTAAAGAACAAATGAATGACTTAAAAAAAGAACTGCAAGAGCTAAAGGAAGACTTAAAAAAGATCCAAGAAAAAGACTAGTTATTTATAAGTAATTATGTTTTCTAAAAACCCTTGTAAATGCAGGGGTTTTTTATTTATAATATTATTTATTCGATTGTTTTAATATCGTTAAACAACATTATAATTGCTAAATTATTTACCTCTTTATGAAACGCAATTTTTTCTATTTATCGATATTCATTTCAAGCTTGATCCTTGGGCAAGATTACGCTTGGCCTACCAATACTGGCAAACAGCTTACTTCTAATTTTGGGGAATTCCGTGACAAACATTTCCATATGGGCCTTGATATCCGCACTAGAAGTAGTATCGGGCATCCATTATATGCCGTGAACGATGGATACATTCAGCGCATTGCGACTAATTTTAATGGTTACGGCAAAGCGCTATATCTCAAAACAAATGATGATAAAATCGTCGTTTATGGACATTTATCCCTCTATACAAAAGATTTAGAAAACAGATTGTTTGATTTACAGAATGAGAACCAATCTTATTTTGTAACCAAATATTTTATGGAAGATGAGATCCTTGTACAGCGTGGTCAGGTTATTGGTTATTCGGGAAATTCAGGTGGTTCTATGGGTCCACACTTGCATTTTGAACTGCGCAATGAGCATGACCAACCATTAAATCCAATGACATATGGTTTTCCGCTTAATGATAATATTCCCCCAAAATTTTTGGGTTTATCAATAATCTCGCTATCTTTAGATACACATATTAATGGATCAGCACTGCCTCAGATATATATTCCTTTACTTGAAACAACAAATGCATACACCTTAATAGATACGATAACTGTCACTGGAAAATTTGGGATTGCCACACATTTAATTGATAAAATTCAGAATGCGATTCATTCTTACCAAATTGAAAAAGTGGAACTACTGGTCGATTCTATTTCTGTTTTTTCTGTTCAATATAATTTGCTCGATTTCAATGAAAGAGAAAATATTTCAACTGTTTATGGTCAACCTGTTAATCATCCAATGCATGATGACTTTCAAAAACTTTATCGTCTAGAACCTTACCCAAAACTTACAATCCACAATGATGATAAAAACGGAATAATCAATTTAACCGAGGGGCTTCACAAAATAGAAATACATGCATGGGATAGTGCGCACAATAAATCAACATTGGCTTTTTACGTAAAATCAGATGTCCTATCTCAAAAACACAAATACAATACAACTCTAAATTTAAATTATTATCCGACATTCAATAACAATGGCAACGTTTTCAATCCTGAAATTATACAATTAGAAAAAGGTGCAATCTTTCAACTTCACACTGATATAGTCGGCACTGATAAAATCATGGCATATATCGAAAAACCGGATGTCCTCCTAACATTTCCGTTAGTCGAATTTGAAGCTTATAAATACTCCAGCGGATTAATTAATCCATTTTTATTTACTGATAGTGAACGGTGTGGATTTTTGATTTATTCGGATACAATACAAAAATATGAATTTGAATTTCTACCTGAGCTAATATTTCCAAAATCAAATACCACAGTATTCTCAAATGACAGTCTTTGTAGTGTAACATTTGAAAATGTGTATTATGATACAATGTTAACTTGGTTAACCAAACAAACTACTCCATTGAAAATCAATTCGATAAACCGTAAAACTAATTTTTATAAGCTAAATCCAAATGGCATACCATTTAAAAATGACGCAATAGTTTCAATGACTGTTAGCAAAGAAACTAATATGGGACATTGCGCTATTTATACTTTTAACAAAAAAAAATCTAAATGGGATTTTGAAAGAAGTAGTATAGATACAATAAATAATTTTATCTACACAAAACTTAGCAAGTCTAACATTTTTGCTGTTTTCGAAGATAAAAAACCACCCCATTTCTTATATACATATCCTAAGCATCGTCAGACTTATTCAAAAAATGTTTTAAAGAAATTCATTATCAATTTAAATGATGATTTGTCCGGCATTAATCCGTCTGAAGAACATTTGAAAGTATATTTGGATGGAAAAAGAATTTGGGTAGCCTACCAGCCAGTAGAAAAAGAGATTTCTTATGTCTTAAGAAGTGCCTTACCAATTGGAGAACATTATCTGTCAATAAATATCCAGGATCGTTCTGGCAATTCAGCATCAAAATCAATTAAATTTTTCGTTGAATAATGTTCTTCCCATACAAAGATGACAACCCTCGCCTTGTAGTACCTTTTGTAACGTACACAATTATTGCATTGAATTTGATGGTGTTTTTCTATCAAATGGGACTTGATTTTGCTACCGGGCAAGAGTTCACACTCTCCTTTGGATTAATTCCCGCTACATTTACAGATTTACCACGCAGCGAAATAACCTTCGCCTATGCACAATATTTAAGTGAGGCAACAAACAGCCGTATATACTTAGACGCTGTGCCCAACAGTCCATATCTAACAGTTTTTACATCCATGTTTATGCACGGAGGATTGATGCATTTATTTGGAAATATGTTATTTCTATGGATCTTCGGAGACAACGTTGAGGGTACCTTTGGGCATGTAAAATTTGTTGCTTTTTATATATTGTGTGGAATTGGTGCAGCCGCCGGACAAATATTTATTGATATATATTCAATGGTTCCTATGATTGGTGCAAGTGGAGCGATTTCAGGTGTATTAGCTGCCTATATGTTAAGATATCCGCGAGCACGTATCCATACCTTCGTATTTTTATTTGTAATTTTCACAACTATTCAAGTACCTGCCTTTATTGTAATTGGCATATGGTTTACAACTCAGGTAATGTCAGGACTTGGCACACTAGGAGCTAATACAGGTGGTGGAGTAGCTTGGTTTGCGCATATTGGCGGTTTTATAACAGGTGTTCTGTTAGAACGATTTTTTAAATATGCACGACTTGAAAAATATTAGGAAACTATAATGGAAAAATTAATTAACGCTGCTCGATCAGCTCAGAAACATTCTTATTCTCCTTATTCAAAATATAAAGTTGGTGCGGCAGTTCTAACTAATGACAACACAATCATTTCCGGTTGTAATGTTGAATCTAGCAGTTATGGACTTACTTGTTGCGCTGAGCGCACAGCATTATATACTGCTATTAGTAAAGGATATATTAAGTTTAAAGCATTGGCCGTGATTACCAAAGATGGCGGAACTCCTTGCGGAGCTTGCCGACAGGTTATTTGGGATTTGTGCGGAGATATCCCAATTTATATTGCTGATGAAAACGGTAAGAGGGATGAAACAACCAGTAAAACTTTGTTGCCTAAAGCATTTGATGGCAATTCATTGAAATGAATAACAAATCAATATTAATCGGAATTGCCGGCGGAACCGGTTCTGGGAAAACATCAATTTCAAAAGAATTATTAGTGGAATATGGGAAGGGCGAGGTTGTAGTAATTCAGCAAGATTCTTATTATAAAGATTTAACACATATGGAGCCGGAAGAACGTGACCTCCAAAACTTTGATCACCCAGATGCGATTGATATAAAATTATTTAACGAACAAATCACTGATTTGTTGGAAGGTAAAACCGTTGATGTGCCGATTTATGATTTTACTACTCATACTCGCTCAATAGAAAAAATTACTGTTTCTCCCCACCATGTAATTGTATTGGAAGGTATTTTATCGTTACATTTTATATCTTTACGGAAACTAATGAATATCAAAATTTATGTTGAAACTCCTGCTGATATTAGATTTATACGCCGCTTGAGCCGTGACATAAAGGAACGCGGACGCACAACGCAATCTGTAATTGACCAATATTTATCTACAGTTAGACCAATGCATGACCAATTTGTAGAACCATCCAAATATTATGCCGATGTTATAATACCAGAGGGTGGGGAAAACAAAGTAGCAATTGATCTAATTCGCACAAAAATTAACTCAATATTATTAAGGAAATAGCACACAATGACGTGGACACCAAGGGACGCAGGATGGATTGAAGTAATATGCGGTAGTATGTTCAGCGGTAAAACCGAAGAACTTATTCGGCGTATACGCAGAGCTCAAATTGCCAAAATGGATACAATTATATTCAAACCAAAAGTAGACGATCGATATAGCCCCGAACATATTGTTTCACATAACCAAATGAAATTGAACTCGAAAATTGTTGAAACATCGGATGAAATACTAACCAAGTCACAAAAAGCTGAGGTCGTAGCAATCGACGAAGCACAGTTTTTTGATGATGATATTGTCGAAATTTGTAAAATATTGGCGAAGCAGAAAAAACGCATCATTGTCGCCGGCTTGGACACCGACTATCGAGGAAAACCGTTTGGCCCAATGCCGGAATTAATGTGCGAAGCAGACTATGTGGATAAATTACGTGCCATTTGTGTTAAATGTGGAAACCCTGCTACCTACACTCAACGAACCAGCAAAGACAGTCAGCGCGTTGTTATCGGAGAAACCGATATTTACGAAGCTCGTTGTCGTAATTGCTATGAACCACCGGAGTAAGAAATGGAAAGATTTACTGGATTATTAGGAATGTTTTTTCTTTTGGCTATCGCTTATGCAATGTCAAACAATCGTCGTAAATTAGATTTTCGCTTAATTTTTTGGGGATTATCACTACAATTATTATTTGCATTATTCATTCTAAAAACACCGATTGGACAACCCTTCTTTGGTACTGTTGATTTAGTAGTAAAAAAATTACTTAGTTTTTCGGACGCCGGTAGTGATTTTCTGTTTAAATCATTTGGGGCAGGCATAGTAGAAGCACCATTATTGAATTTTGCCTTTCGTGTACTTCCTACTATTATCTTTTTCTCATCCCTGATGGCGATATTGTACTATTTAGGTATTATGCAAAAGATAGTCAAGGGCATTGCATGGGTAATGGAGAGGACTCTTAAAACTAGTGGCGCAGAAACGCTTAGTGTATCTGCAAATATTTTCGTTGGTCAGACAGAGGCTCCCCTTATGATACGCCCATTTGTTAAAGGATTAACCCAATCGGAAATAATGGCAATTATGGTTGGCGGTTTTGCAACAGTTGCTGGCGGAGTTATGGCAATTTATGTAAAAATTTTATCAGATGTCCCAAATATTGCAGGACATCTAATGGCGGCATCAATCATGAGTGCACCGGCTGCGATGGTGATAGCAAAAATCATTTATCCGGAAACCGAAATTGCCGCCACGGCCGATGATGATGCTATCCATGTTGAAAAAATTGATGATAATGCTATGGAGGCGTTAGCACGTGGGGCTACATCAGGATTACAATTGGCAGGTAATGTTGCTGCCATGCTGATCGCATTTGTTGCTCTAATCGCAATGGCAAATGCCTTACTGGGTTTTGCAGGTATAACCTTACAGGAAATTCTTGGTTTCATATTTAAACCATTGGCCTGGACAATGGGTATCCCTTGGGAAGAAGCGGGGATCATGGGAACTCTAATGGGAGAGAAATTAGTACTGACAGAGTTGATTGCTTACGCCGATCTAAGCGAATTAAGAAATACGGGTGGCATTTCGGATCGAACCGCAATAATTGCAAGCTATGCATTATGCGGCTTTGCTAATTTTGCTTCAATCGGAATACAAATTGGTGGACTGGGCGGAATCGCTCCTGAGCGTAGAAAAGATTTTGCAAAATTGGGCTTAAAAGCGATGTTTGGAGGTGCACTGGCATCATGGCTAACGGCTACGGTCGCTGGAATATTAATTTAAAAAATAGGGAATAATAGAATGCGGATAATTCTAATGGGACCTCCCGGTGTTGGGAAGGGAACTCAAGCTAAAAATATTATTGAAAAATTTGGGATTCTTCATCTATCTACCGGGGACATTTTACGTGCAGAAGTTGGTGGTAATACCGAACTTGGTAGAAAAGCGAAGGAGTTTATGGATGCAGGAAAACTCGTTCCTGATGGACTATTATTAAATATGATGGAAAACCGTCTTCAGCAAAAAGATTGCAAAAAAGGCTATTTATTGGATGGGTTCCCTCGCACTATTCCACAGGCTGACGGATTGGAATCAATCTTAAATAAAATTAATCATAAAATAGATTATGCCATTAGTTTAACTGCTGATGAAACAGAGCTGGTGAACCGTTTGGTATTACGCGGAAAAGAATCCGGCCGTAGTGATGATACAGAAAAAGTTATCAGAGAAAGACAACAAGTTTATTGGGAACTCACCTCGCCACTCTTGGATTTTTATCGTGAGCGAAAACTATTAAAAGAAATTAATGGTCTAGGAACAATATCAGAAATAACTAACAGAATATTAAAAGTTTTGGAGTAAATATGTTAAAAGTTGGACTCACCGGTGGCCTCGGCAGCGGTAAAAGCACGGCAAGCTCTTTCCTTGCTAAGCTTGGTTCATTTGTGTTTGACGCCGATACAGAAGCAAAAAAAATACTTAACAACAATACCGATGTGCAAAAGGCTATTGTCGAAGAATTTGGAGACGACGTTTTGGGACATGATGCAAACATCGACAGGAAAAAACTTGCAAACATTGCCTTTCAAGATGAAGATCATCAAATAATTCTTAACTCGATCATTCATCCGTTTGTATTTGAAATACTAGATAACCAATTTGATAAAATATCCACACAAAACAAGCATGCGAGTTTCATCGTCGATGGTGCTTTAATATTTGAATCGGGGCTAGATCAGCATTTAGATTCGGTCTTGCTTATTGCCTCCTCATTAAAATACCGTATAGAACGAGCGCTAAAAAGAGGAAATATCCAAAGAGAAGATATTCTACGTAGAATTGAACTACAATGGACGGATGAGGACAAAGCTGAATCTGCTGATTATACCATATATAATAATGGTACTGAAAAAGAGCTTGAAGAGAAAATAATAACATTCCACAAAGAACACTTATAGGTTGTTTTTGGGAGCTATTTAGATTGAATATAAAACCTTAAAAGCGTTAATTTTTGTATCTATTTTAAAGTAAATATTAGGTGATTTATGGCAAAACTACATGGTCATATTAAGATTGAAATCGAGAACTGCAAAGGTTGTGAATTGTGCATAAATGAATGTCCCCAAGATTCCCTCGAAATGTCCAAAAATATTAATAAAAAAGGTTATCATTATGCCGTATTAGAAGACGATACTTGTACCGGATGTACAAATTGTGCATTAGTCTGTCCCGAGGCAATAATAACTGTTTTTAGGGAATCAAAAACGTCTAAAGAAAAAATAGCTACTATTACAGACGTAAAAGACAATATTTCAATATCAGTGAATTAGGACTATTATGGGTAAAAAATTATTAATGAAAGGTAACGAAGCTCTTGCAGAGGCCGCAATTAGAGCAGGAGTTAAGGGCTATTTTGGATACCCCATCACCCCCCAATCAGAACTATTGGAATATATGGCTACCAATTTAGACTCACGCGGTGGTGTATTTTTGCAAGCTGAAAGTGAGGTAGCTGCAATTAATATGGTTTATGGTGCTTCTGGAACCGGTAAGCGTGTAATGACAAGTACAAGTAGTCCCGGATTCAGTCTGATGCAAGAAGGCGTTTCCTATATGGCTTGTGCCGAACTACCCTGTTTACTTGTAAATGTTGTACGTGGCGGTCCCGGATTGGGAACAATACAGCCGTCGCAAGGAGATTATTTTCAAGCAGTAAAAGGTGGTGGACATGGTGATTACAAACTAATCGTCCTTGCACCTAATAGTGTTCAAGAAATGGCAGATTTGGTATATCTTGGATTTGATCTTGCTGATAAATATCGCGTTCCTACGCTTATTCTTGCGGATGGTGCTTTAGGTCAAATGATGGAATCCGTTGAGTTTCCTGAATACAATCCCGAGGAACACCTTGTTGACCATTCAAGCTGGACAACCGTCGGTAGAGAAGATGGACGGGAACAACATTATATTACATCTCTTCATCTCCTGTCGGAAAAAATGGAAGAAATAAATGTTCATCTACAAGATAAGTATAAAAAGATTCAGAAAAATGAAACTCGATTTGAATCTATTCAGACCGAAGATGCCGATATACTTATTGTTGCTTTTGGGCTATCATCACGATCCTCGCAAAAAGCATTAGAATTAGCACGTGAACAGGGATTTAAAGTTGGTATACTTCGTCCAATAACTTTATTCCCCTTTCCTTCCGATGAGTTGAAACGTTTGGCAAATAATGTTAGAGGGATTTTGGTAGTAGAAATGAATGCAGGTCAAATGGTCGAGGATGTACGCCTCGCAGTTGGCAGTAATATACCAGTCGATTTCTATGGTCGCATGGGCGGGATGATACCTCAACCCGATGAAATTGTCGATAAAATTAAAGTTTTATCAAAACAAGTTAAAATTTAGCAGGATAATTATGGAAACAACCAGAGAAGGCATCGTTTGTAATAATCTTGATCAAATGGATGTCGTATTTGATAGAACTGAAGTTCTTCATGATACACCGACTAGCTATTGCCCCGGCTGTAGCCATTCCGTTGTTCATCGTTTAATAATGGAAGTGATTGAGGAATTGGGGGCCTTGGGTGACACAATTGGTGTTGCACCTGTCGGGTGTTCAGTTTTTGCTTATCATTTTATGAACATTGATATGCAACAAGCAGCGCATGGTCGTGCTACTGCAGTAGCCACCGGTATTAAACGAGTATTACCTGAAAAAGTTGTTTTTTCTTATCAGGGAGATGGTGATCTAGCTGCGATCGGTACGGCAGAAACAATTCACACAATAAATCGTGGTGAAAATATTGTTATGATTTTTATAAATAATGGAATTTACGGAATGACTGGTGGACAAATGGCGCCTACCACTCTTGAAGGTGATGTAACATCCACGACACCAGAGGGTCGCGATATTTATCGTCAAGGTCATGCTATTAAAATCACTGAAATGGCTGCTATTATGGACGGCTCATACTATGTAACCCGTCAAGCTGTCAACTCAGCCAAAACAGTGCGTAAATGTAAAAAAGCAATTAAGCAAGCATTTCAATATCAAATTGATGGAAAAGGCGGCACAAGTTATATTGAAGTTGTAAGTAATTGTCCCTCAGGTTGGAAAATGACACCCCTTGAAGCAAATAGAAAAATTGATGAACAGGTGTTAGATTATTATCCGCTAGGTGATTTAAAAACTCCACCTAAAGGAGCTTAGCATGAACGAAGAATTAATCATCGCAGGTTTCGGCGGACAAGGTGTTTTATCAATGGGAATGACTTTGGCATACGCCGGTATGGTAGAGGACAAACAAGTGGCCTGGATTCCAAGTTACGGACCTGAAATGCGCGGAGGAACTGCCAATTGTACTGTTATTGTTTCTGATACAAATGTTAGTTCACCAATTATCAGTACTTATGATACAGCAATTGTTCTTAATCAACCTTCTTTAGAAAAATTTGAGCCAAAAGTAAAACCCGGTGGTACACTCATTTACGAATCAAATAATATTTTAAATCCACCTACGAGAAAAGATATTGATATTTATGCAATTCCTGCTGCAGTAGAAGCAAACAAAATCGGAAATAAAAAAACAATGAACATGATTA
The DNA here is from genome assembly GCA_964634215.1 of uncultured bacterium. Lineage (GTDB taxonomy): Bacteria > Fidelibacterota > Marinisomatia > Marinisomatales > JAHJCW01 > JAHJCW01. The sequence goes on along the minus strand of CAZWKR010000017.1, from coordinate 31,372 downwards.
TTCTTGGTACTTTTTTATCCAAGAAACCGTTAGTATCAGTTAAATCAATCATGGAAGCTCTTTCAAAAGTCTTGCCTGAACGTAATCATCATTTATTACCGGTAAATGAAAAAGCACTCAAACACGGAATGGAATTAAACTTATAATTTTTAATTTTAATAAGCACCGTTATTTGTAACAGATTCTAACAAAATTTAAAGCATCAAAAAGGAGGTGTGTCTTCTTTATTTTAGCCATTAATCCCGGAACCACAACTACTGAAATTGGTTATTTTAGTAATCACCGAGAAATATGGCGTAAACAAATAAACCATCCCCAAGATTCTTTACCACTGAAAGTACCCGACCAACTCAAAATCCGTTTCTATACTTTACAATCTTCCTTTAGTAAAATAACTAAATTAGATGCAATTGCCGCTCGTGGCGGACCATTAAAACCACTTGCGGGTGGAGTTTACAACATTAATGATAAAATGTTATCTGCCTATACATCATGTGAGTATGCAAATCATGCCTCAAATCTAGCTGCTCTCATTGCGGATAAATTATCACACCAATTTGATGTACCTTCATATATCGTAGATCCTATAACAACCGATGAGTTTATTGATGTAGCAAGAATCTCCGGTGTTCCGGGAATAGAGCGTAAAAGCAGAAGCCATGCATTAAATATTAAATATTGTTCTAGTAAAGCTGCATCAGAAATCGGTGTTGATGTAACTAATACAAAATTTATTGTGGCACATCTCGGTAGTGGATTCTCTATTGCAACAGTAGATGGTGGAAAAATAACTGATGTGAATGACGCTCTACTTGGCATGGGACCCTTTTCAATGCAACGTGCCGGCAGTTTACCAATTTCTGGAATATTAGATAAAATCTTTGTTGATAAAAAGACTCAAGAGGAAATAGAACAGCTATTCTCTCAGAAAAGCGGATTGAGGGGATATCTTGGTACAAATCAATTTCAAGAAATTGAAGAAATGATTAATGCCGATGATAAAAAAGCGAAAATGATTGTAGATGCAATGGCTTATCAAATTACAAAGGAAATTGGAGGACTGCATGCGGCATTTTCGGGTAAAACATCTGCTTTAATATTGACCGGAGGACTTGTCAATTCTGATTGTTTTATTGAAAAATTGAACGAATATTTAGATTTTATTCAACCACACTTTGTCTATCCTGGGTCATATGAGTTAGAAGCATTAGCGAGTGGTGTTTTGGACGTTTTAAATAAAAAAGAGACCGCAAGAGAATATTTATGATTACATCCTATAGTGAGATTTATGACTTAGTTTCTGGTTATAAACCAGTGCGATTGGCTGTTGTAAATCCTCAACGAAAATATATATTGCAGGCATTGGAATTAGCTGAAGCTAAAAATTGGATAAAACCTTTACTCTTTAAAAACGATAATGTTGAAATAGCATTAAAGGATTCTATTGTAGCCATACAAAACGGTGAAGCAGATTTGCTGATGAAAGGCAATATCGACACTGCAACTTTATTAAAAGCAATTATGAATAAACAAAATGGCTTACGGTCAAATAAGTTTTTATCACATATTGCTGTTTTGGAATCGCCAAATTACAAACGATTAATACTAACTACTGACGGCGGTGTAAACACAACACTATCTGAAAATTTATTGGATTCAATAATAGAAAACGCATTGCAGGTTGCTCATACATTAATAAACACCAAACCAAATATTGCAATGTTAGCATTAATCGAAAACGTATCTGAAAATTTACCGGAGACAGTTTTAGCACATAACACTGTAGAACGATATAAAAATGATTCGCGTTTTATAATAGAAGGACCAATAGCTCTTGATGTCACCCTGTCAGCCACAGCAGCTGCGGCTAAAAAGATAAATTCAAAAATTGCCGGTAGAACAGACATATTTATCGGACCGAATATTACTGCCACCAATTTTATTAGTAAAATGTTATTGAGCATTGGCGAATCAAAAGGAGGCGGTGTTATTATTGGTGCTAAAATTCCAATTATACTACTATCTCGCTCAGATAAGATGGAAACAAAACTAAATTCCATTGCGCTTGGGCTATCAATTTATCATAATCAATTTAAGACGAGATGATCATGAACAAAACAAATTTTCCACTTGATGAAACTGTCATAAAAAATAATATTAAGGATCATGAAGTAGACCTCAACGATATTGGAATACGAGAATTAAAACGCCTCGTAGATAATTTGTCCGATCAATATAAGGTTGATTTTCTACATTTTGAATTTGGTGTTCCAGGTATACCAGCCGACAGGATGGGTCCCGAAGAGGAAATCCGTGTACTTACAGAAGAAACAAAATTGCCTTCAACTTATCCACCATTTGATGGTATCCCGCGTCTTAAAAAAGCAACTGCTTGCTTTGTAAAAGCATTTTTAAACATTGAGGTTAAACCTGAAAACTGTATCCCAACGGTGGGAGCAATGCATGGAGGGTTTATCGCACAAGCAATTGCAGGTCGCAGATTTAAAAAGGCAAATACAGTTTTATATCTCGACCCCGGATTTCCGGTAAATAAACTTCAAACAAAGTTTCTAGGATTAAAATGTGACTCTATCGATTTATATAATCATCGTGGTGCCCAATTATCAAAAAAACTTGAGAAAAAATTATCATCAGGCAAAATAGGTGCGGTTTTGTGGTCAAGTCCAAATAATCCCACATGGTTGTGCCTAAAAGATGAAGAATTAAAGATGATTGGTGAATTGTTAACTAAATATGATGTTATAGGAATAGAAGATTCTGCCTATTTTGGAATGGATTTTCGTTTTGATTATGGCGTACCCGGAGAACCACCATATCAACCAACAGTTGCAAATTATACAGATAATTATATCATTATAATATCAAGTTCTAAGATGTTTAGTTATGCCGGACAAAGAATTGCAGTGTCAATCGTATCGCCCAAATTGTCCAAAAAGAAATACAGTAATCTGAAAAAATATTATGATACAAAATCATTTGGGCATGCTTTTGTACATGGTGGAATTTATCCGACGACCGCCGGTGTTCCACAATCACCACAGCATGCCTTGTCTGCTCTATTTGAAGCAACTTGTAAAGGAGAATATGATTATCTAAGTATAGTACGTACTTATGGAGATAGAGCAAATAAAGCAAAAAAGATATTTTTGTTAAACGGCTTTGAACTCTTGTATGATAAAGACTTGAAGGAACCAATCGCTGATGGGTTTTATTTCACCGTAAAACGAAATAACATGACCGGTGGGCAATTGTTACAGGCTATGTTATTGTTTGGCATGTCCGGTATTCCAATGCGTCCAACCGGCACCAAACGCGAGGGAATACGAATTTGTGTATCACTAGTTCCCGAAGAACAATATGGAGAGCTTGAAAAACGTGTAAAAGCGTTAGATGAGTATTTGAAATAAATAGTAGATACGTAATATGTTATGTATCTACTTAAAAATGTTTACCTAATATTCCGTCTAAATGCTCTCGGTCTATCCAAAATCTCCTTTAGAATTACCGCATTGCGGATATCTTCCGGTTCATCAAAATATTCTAAGGTGTGATCCTTTTCCTTTTTCCCCGGAGCAGTTTTTCGTGTATCGAAACGGTCGCTTGTAATGTCAGATTTTGCCATCCGGTGTGCTCTGAAATCGCTAGCGGATTCGTCCACATCAGTAATATCTGCTGAAGCAACTCTTGAAACTGTTTCACGCGGCTCTTCATGCTGTAATGATGGTTTGGATTGCTGAGGTTCTTCCCACCTTTTGTGCGTTTCTGGTTTTGCTTTACGTACGGTTACAGGTTGTGGAACTGGTTTAGGTTTTGGTTCTTCGGCTAATTCCGGTTGCGGGACACCTAACATGTCCCGCAATTTTTCCGGATTAAATAAATCTTCTAATGATACAGGTCGTTGCGGCTTCTGCGTAGTATCGCCTTTCTCCCGTTCACTCGAACGAGGTGCACGAACTGTTTGTGGTTTTGGACTCGTTTCTTCTTCAGCTTGTTGTTGACGCTGTTGTTTCTGTTTGCGTTTTGTTAACGCCTGCAACAAATAAAATAAAAGTAGAAATATCCAAATCCCCATTCCTTCCATCGGTACTAACTCCTATTTAGGTGCTTTATCAGTTTTTTTACCTGTACCAGCTATGCTTTCACGCATTCCTGTATCAGATTTGATATTACCTAAATTATAATAATCAAATACACCAAGATTACCTTCACGGAATGCTTGTGCCATTGCTTTTGGGACATCTGCTTCTGCTTTTACAACAGTCGCTTGCATTTCTTGTGTGCGTGCTTTCATTTCTTGTTCAGCAGCTACGGCCATTGCGCGACGTGTTTCCGCTTTTGCCTGAGCAACACGTAAATCAGCCTCAGCCTGGTCCGCTTGTAAACGAGCACCAATATTCTTGCCCACATCGAGGTCGGCTATATCAATAGATAAAATTTCATATGCAGTACCGGCATCCAATCCTTTATTTAATACTGCTTTAGAAATATTATCAGGATTTTCCAGTACTCTTGAATAGTTGTCTGATGAACCAATAGCACTCACAATACCTTCGCCAACACGGGCGATGATTGTTTCATCGGTGGCACCACCGACTAATCCGGGTATATTTGTTCGTACAGTAACACGGGCACGGGCTTTCAATTCAATACCGTCTCTTGCAACTGCAGCAAGATAACCCTCTTTAGGCGCATCAATTACTTTTGGATATACGCTAGTTTGAACTGCCGTTTTTACATCACGCCCGGCAAGGTCAATCGCTGTAGCGGTTTCATATTTTAAATCAATATTTGCTTTATCCGCTGCGATTAACGCAAAAACAACATTAGCAACATCACCGCCCGCTAAAAAATGCGTTTCCAGCATATCTGTACCAACGTGTGTTAATCCAGCTTTATGACTATTAATAACTGCATCGGTAATTAGGCGAGGTGGGATTTTTCTTAAGCGCATACGGATCAGGTCAATGATACTAATTTTTCCCAAACCAACACTTACCACACCTTGGATCCACATCCCCACCGGTACAAAATAAAATAGTACCAATAAGAATAGAATTACAAAACCAAGTAAAATCAATGAAACTATACTCATATTATCCTCCTAAAACTCTATTTATTAATTTTTCGTACGACAACTCGATTGCCGTCAACTGTGATTATTTTTACTTTTTCTCCATCCTCTATAAAAGTACCATCACTAACAACAAAAATTCTCTTGTCACCAATAGTTACCCAACCGGATGGATGTAAATCTGTGTCTGCCACTCCTTCTTGTCCGACCATATCTTCCAATCCCAACGATGTATCGTAACCACGTTCATGGTCTTGTACATCAGGTGTGGCTAATTTTTTCCAAAATTTCGTTTTGGTCATTAATCGGAATAGTAACACTAATCCGACCAATCCGCCAATGATTCCTATTGTTAAACCAAACATTGCCATATCTGTAACCTCCTCTCCAACCGGAATATCCGGTAATAATAGTCGATATAAACCAAATACAACTAAAATTATTCCACCGATACCGGCTAAACCAAAGCCTGGGATGACTATCATTTCTATCAACAATAGTAATATACCAACAAATATTATTAGGAAATCGGTAGCTGATGCAAGTTCAGCAATATATCCTGCCCCGAGAGCCAATGCCAAACAAACTGCACCAATCGTACCTGAAACACCCCAGCCCGGTTGTTGCAACTCAAATAAAATTCCTAGAAATCCAAATGTCATCAATAAGGATGCAACCACTGGATTAGTTAAAAATCGTACAATTGCTTCCGACCAAGTCGCTTTTGTAGAAATCACTTCGGAACCGACTAAATCTAATTTCTCTAGTAATTCATCAAATGTTTCGGCATCACCATCGGCAATTTTATATTTTTTAGCAAGTTCCGTAGTTAGGGTAATTAACTTACCTTCCTTGCGACCCTCCAAATCCAACACTTCTACCGAATCGCCGTTCACTATTAAATGTGTGAAGTTTAATTCCTCGTCAACCATTCCCTTGGCGATATCAATGTTCCGCCCGGTGCTTTCGGCAGTCGAGGCCATTTCTTCACGCATATAAGATATTACCTTTTCGCTACCTTTTTGTCCCTGCATATCTACGGCGGTTGCTGCACCAATTGTGCCACCACTTGTCATATATATTTTATCACATGACATAGATATTAAGGCACCGGCAGATATTGCCCGACGATTGATAAATGCGACAGTCAAAAGTGGTGAATCTAAAATTGCGTCTTTGATCTGCGTAGCAGCATCAACACGTCCACCAAAAGTATCGATATCGAATATTACCGCAACAGCACCTTCTTCTTCAGCAGTTTTTAGTGATCGTTCAATAAATGGTGGTAAGCCTAAATCAATCGTGCCTTCAATCGGTACGCGATAAACAAGAGAATCGGGAGTGGCAAATAGTGATGATAATAGAATTAGCAATATAAGTGATTTCTTCATATTATAATTTTACCTGTAAACCCTGTAATAAACAATGAAACATGATACCTATTTAATCTCTACACCGCCAAACACAACTGTGCAATGTATAGAAACATCCTTACCGCTGCTAGCATCTGACTTCCTGCGTGATTTACTGTCAATTCCACCAAATATTGGCGTGCCGGTTATAATAACATTCCAATCATCCGGGACAATAATTTCAACACCACCAAATAGAGCAGTTGCATGTATTTTACAGCCATCAGCAGATATTTGTGCCTGTCGCATATCAAGTTCTACTCCGCCAAATAATGCCATTGCCTCACCACCCTTAAAATTCTGTGATGTTACAGTTTGTTCAGAACCACCAAATACAGCATTTGAATGGATAAACTCATCTCCGGATGTTGATTCATTAGTTAACTTCCATTTATTGCGTCTACCCTTAAAAATCATAGAAAGTCCAATAAAGATCAAAATCAGGGGCCATAATCTCCAAATACTGTTCCATTCGACTATATTGTGAATTGTTAATAATAATAATGCACCAATCAGAATGAAAATTAATCCGGCGCCTCGATCTTGACCTTGTAATTTTATTAATCCAATTATTATAAAGATTGCAGGCCACCAATCTGATATTATTCCTCCAAACTCCATAATATTAAAAGTATCTAAGATAAATAAAAATCCAATTATTATTAGGGTAATACCTACCCAATTACTTTGATTGTTTTGAGAGTTGGTCATTTTACACTCCTTATTATATATAATATCTATCTTGATCCACTTCTTCGCGTAGAATTTGTAATTCTTGAATACTTGGTGTCTCGTTTTGCTCAATTTCATCAGGAATGATTAATTCAAATCCTGTGTTTTCTACTACGTCATTTATTGTTATACCTGGATTCAAGGCTAATAGTTTCATACGTTTAGACTTTTTATCAAATCCTAATGTACACAAATCTGTAACAACCCGATACGGACCGGTATTCGGAGGCAATCCCGCTTCTTCCCGAGCACCCGGACCCGACAGATATCCGGGAGTTGTAATAAAATCAATTTTAGGCATAAATCTGCGTTTACCGTGTTGCATTATTATTATAGTATTCCAACAAGTTGAACCAACATCGTTTCCACCACCGGAGCCAGGAAGCCGTACTTTGGGATTATCATGATCATCTCCAATTATTGTGGAATTCAGATTTCCATACATGTCGATTTGAGCACCACCTAAAAATCCATATTCAACAAAACCACATTGCCCGGCTTCCATGATATCGCAAATCCCAGCTGCAACCAAGCCTTTGTTAAACGTCCGCATGTCACCAACTGCTAACGGCAGTTTCTCGAGCTGCGCACCAATTCCGCCAAATTCAAATATTGATATTAAGTTCGGTGCATGCATTTTTTGCGCAAGCGATGCCGCTAGCATCGGTATTCCCGTTCCAATAAAACATGTCGCATTATCTTCCATCAATCTTGAAGCAATAGAAATCAATAATTCATTTGGATTATATTTTACTTCATTCATGATTTGTTACCCCCAATTAGCATTTCCTGTAATTGTTCATCACCTACTTTCTTAAGATACTCATCATGATCTTTCACATTATAAATCCAATCATTAAGATAATTATTTGTCTGTTCAATGTCTTTACTTGCTTGGGCATAATTCTTGATGTGTTTTTCATCACGTTCGTATATATCGGTCATTTCACCGGGATGTGAACCAAACGGTGCTTCTACAACTGCATCCACTAAATAATACGGAATAATTGTGCGATCAGGTTGAGAACGAATAACATCTTCCTCCACTATCTCTTCTGCAGAAATTATTAATCGCTTTGAAGCGCGTGCCATCTCTGCCGCAAATCCTGATATACCATCAATCTGGCAATTACCATATTTATCTGCACGATGTACGTGAATAAAACCTACATCAAGTATTAAGGCGGGAAGTAAACATAGTTTCTCACCTGTAAAGGGACATTCTACAACTTTAGCGGCACTGTATTTGTATGTGTCTGTTCCCAACATAACACGCGTCGGAATAAACGGTACACCCATTGCCGCTGCTTTAAATCTCCAAGATAATGCTGCATTCGACCATTCCACTACTTTTTCTACATATCCGCCTTCTACAGAACGACGTACTGAATTAGAAAGTCCATATACCTCAAATCCAATATATGTCCAATCTAACTTTTTTACTGTATTTGCAGCTGCTAGCAAATCCGATTCGTACACCCCCTGTCCTGCACAATTTAAATTTTTGAACCCTTGTCGTATGATTTCCCTTGTGAGCGACATCGGTGCACGTACCGTACCATAAAGTTCAATGCCAATATAGTGTCCGTCTTGTAGATGTTTTGAAATCGCCTCTTGTTCAGACATCCTTTTATCAATTAATGCTTTTGGCTTTTGAGTGCGATTCCATTCACGAAATGCATTCATGTTGGGAGGTTGAATCAGTTCTCCAATTCCGGTAGATAATACTTTCATAATTTCCTCAAAAATGTTCGGAAATTTAATCATAATCGAAATCATTTAGAACAGTAGTCGGAGCAAATAATAAATAAATTTGACTTGTTCACCTACGTTGCATGAAATAAATTCTGCCCCTGAATGAAACTATCACACAAGATAACATATATATTTTTAAAAATACTTTCTTTCTGTTTGAGAATTTCACCTCAATGGACAAAAAACCTGTTTTCCAATATTTTATATATTATTTTATACTATCTGGTCCCAATACGGAAAAAGCAAGTATTTGATAATCTAAAATTTGCTTTTCCAGATAAATCATCATCTTGGTATTTAAATACAATCAAAGATAGTTATCACTTTTTTATTAATAATTTTGTACAGTTTCTTGCATTTCCAAAATCATTTTTGAAAAGTACTATAACTGTTAAAGGACAAGGTTTAATAAATACCACTTTAGATGAGAAGAGAGGCATCATTTTTGTTTCCGGACATTTTGGAGCATGGGAAGTTCTTGCAGCGTGGTTGGGGTATAATCAATATCCTATTTCAGCAGTCGCCACCAAGCAAGGGAATCGCGGTGCTGATAAATTTTTCCTGGAATTACGCAGTTATTTAGGCATGAAACATATATACCGTAAATCATCTTTAGATAATATGTATAATGTTCTTGCAAGTGGTGAAATTCTTGCACTCGTTAGTGACCAAGACGCAAAAAAGCGTGGTGTATTCGTGAAATATTTTAATCAACAAGCTTCAACACCTAAGGGCGCCGCACGTTTTCATCTAGAAAGTGGAGCACCTATAATTTTTACAATATGTTATCAGAATAAACCTAATGATTATACAATTGAATTTCATCCTATAAAAATTGGTTCTGATGCTACAATTGAATCAATCACGCAGACATATACATCTCTATTAGAAAAACAAATTCGCCGATTTCCTGAACAATACTTTTGGTTTCATAGGAGATGGAAAACAAAACCTTTTACAAAATCAAATGATTAAACACATAGATGTTGATCATCCGCAAGCGGTCAAATATGCGGTAAATATTTTGATGGAAGGTGGTGTAATTATTTATCCCACCGATACAATATACGGCTTTGGTGCTAATGCAACTAACGATACCGCAATTGAAAAGATAAATAAAATTAAAGGACGCTCAAAGTCAATGAGTGTAATGGCTGCCAATAAAGATATGGCGATTGGTTGGATGAATATCACAAGTAAACAAATAGAAACGATTGAACCCTATTTGGGCGGAGCACAAACATTAATTGCTGCGGTAAAACCAAATACTGTGAGCTCAAGAATACTCGGAAAAAATAATACATTGGGAATCCGTATACCAGACAACTCTTTTTGTAATGAGCTATCGCTCCAATTCGGTAAACCGATAGTCACAACAAGTGTCAACCGTACAGGTGAACAGCCAATGAATGACCCTGTTCAAATTAAATCCGAGTTCAGTTCTGAAATCGACCTAATAATAGATGCCGGAACCTTGCCACAGTCTACAGGTTCAACAATTTATAAAATTAAAAATAACGATATCATCGTTTTACGAAAATAATATGCAACGTACTTTGATAATAATTACTTTACTGGTTTCACTAAACTATGGACAAAATATCCCTTTTAAAGTTGGTGAACATCTAACCTACACATTACAATTCAATGTAATCAAAATGGGACGTGGATATCTATCTGTAGAAGCAAATGATACTGTTTCCGGAGTTCAATCTTATCATGTAAGGTTTCAGGCTAAAACTAGCAAATTCGCTGATAACATATACAGAGTCCGTGATAAAATTGATATTTGGTTAAATCAGTCAGATTTAACTATGATACAATTGGTTAAGGAAATCAATGAGGGGAATTATCATAAAAACTATAATACTTCAATCGACTATAATAATTCAATCGCAATTATAAATAATGATACTCTAAAAATTGCAGGGGCGGTACGGGATCCTTATTCACTTCTATTTTATTTCCGTACTATTCCACTAGAGATTGGACAAATATTAGATTTTACCACTCTTGACAATAAAAAATTAACTGACTTTCAAGTAATAATAGATAGTAAAGAAACAGTTGAAACACCCGCCGGTACGTTCCAATGTATCATTATTAAACCATTCAGAGAAGGTAAAACACTTTTAAAGAATGACGGTGATATGAAAATTTGGTTTAGCGACGACGAACTGCGCTTACCTGTACAAATTCAAATTAAGCTAAAATTTGGCTCAATGCTTCTACAGTTGAAAGCTATCAATTTGTAAATAATCTACCGATATCATTAACTATAACAGTTATCATTAGAATTAACAAAAACGCCATACCAACTTTTTGAATTGCAATTTTTGCCTTTACACTTAACGGTCTTCTGATTATTGATTCAATGCCAATTACTAATAGATGGCCACCATCTAGGCCCGGTATGGGTAAAATATTGATCACTGCTAAGTTTACACTAATCATTGCCATTAAAAATAAAAGTGTAGCCAGTCCTGCTCTGGCTGATTCACCCGCCATCTGTGCAATAAATATTGGGCCGCCAATATCCTTCATTGTCGCAGAACCGGTTGCTAACATTTTAAATGTTGTACCAATTAACCCAAAAACCCCTTTGGTAGCTTGCCACCCTCCATCAATCGCTTGAAAAATATTAATCGGTTCATAAGTTACTTCCGCTGCAATACCGATTACTCCCAAAGTATCAATCTTACCGTCTATAATAGCTGGCTGAAAAGAGGTTACTAAATCTTTTTCAATAATTATATCAGCACGTTCAAAATGCAAGTTGATTTGTGTATTAGGAATAGAATGAATTATTTCAGTTAATTCCTGCCACGTTTCAATCGATTCACCGTTAAGTTTTACAATTCTATCACCTATTTGCATCCCCGCCGCCTCGGCAGGTTGTCCTTCTAATATTTGAGCAATAACAGGTTCTTCGCTAATTACCGGATTGCCTTGCTGGTACGCAATGCCTGTATAAATTACTAATGCCAATAAAACATTCATGATAACACCGGCGCTCATCACCCAGGCTTGAGCTAGGCGCGGTTTGCTCATTAATTCATAAGGTTTATGTTCAATTTTACTGTCAAGATTCTCATCAATCAATCCAGCCATTTTAACATATCCACCTAGCGGGACTAGTGCAAAACAATATTCTGTAAATGTGCCCTTGCGTCCCGGTTTAGAGATGTGTTTTTCAATTACCGGTCCCCAGGCTCTTTTACCATCACCATCTTTGTGAAAAAAGAATAACTTAAAATCCCATCCATTAGGAACTGATGTCATGGTTATTATTCTTGGTGGAAATCCAACTGAAAATCTTTCTACACGTACGCCCACAGAACGTGCGGCTAAGTAATGTCCCAATTCATGAACAAAAACTATTACTCCAATCACGAGAGCCGTTGCTAATAATGTTATCATTTATATTATCCTAAAACTTTATAATTATAGATATTAGATGTAAAAAAGTTCAATTAGTTATACGATTTTACAAATTCTTTTGCCCAATCAATTATATTTTGCATATCATTGAGATCGGGCGCTTCAATCCAATCATGTTTATCACAAGCGCTGCTCACAATTTTTGGTATGTCCGTAAATAATATATCGTTTTTTAAAAAACGATATACTGCAAATTCATTAGCTACATTTAACACAGCTGGCGTTGTTCCTAATTGACGTAGACTTTCGAATGCTAATTCCATACAGGGAAATCTTTTATAATTTGGTGCTTCAAATGTCATTTCTTTTAATTTAATAAGATCTAATCGCTCCCAATCAGTTTTAATATGACGAGGATATGTTAAAGCATATTGTATAGGAACTTTCATATCAGGAACACCAAGTTGTGCTTTCACCGAACCATCGTTCATTTCAATCATAGAATGAATAATTGATTGTGGATGAATCACAACTTCAATTCTATCAATAGGAATATCAAACAACCAATAAGCTTCGATAATTTCTAATCCCTTGTTCATCATTGTGGCTGAATCGATTGTTATTTTATTACCCATGTCCCAATTGGGATGTTTTAATGCTTCCTGTGAGGTTATATCTGCAAATGTATCTATGGCACGTGTACGGAAAGGTCCACCGCTACCTGTTAATATAATTTTATTGACGTCATTCTTGTCTTCACCTTGTAGGCATTGCCAGATTGCTGAATGTTCACTATCTACCGGGTAAATTTTGGTACCGTTTTTTTCTTGAATTTGTTTAACAAGACTACCCGCCATAACCAAGCTTTCTTTATTGCTTAAAGCAACATCTACACCAGACCCCAATGCCAATAGTGTTGGCTCCATCCCTGCCGTTCCCACAAGTGCATTTAAAACTAAATCAATATTATTTCGTTTAGCAAGCTCTAATAATCCTTCTCGTCCAACTAAAACTTCAATATCTTCATTTTTTAAATTGTTTTCAACAATTTTACCATAGACTGAATCAATTATATTTACTGCTTGGGGTTTATATTTTAATGCTTGTTTTGTTAATAACTCATGATTTGTATTGGCTGTAAGAAATACAACTTGAAAATCATCTCTTATATTATCTACAACAGTAAGTGCATTTTGTCCTATGGAACCTGTAGAACCCAGTATGGATAATTTGCGTACCATTACTTAAAAACTCCCGACATTTCTATGCTAACAATTATTACATCGGAATTTACCTGCAAGACTGGTATAATAGTAAATCTTCCTTTTATCAATTGTATCCCCAACAATAAATGGTTTGCATTCCCTTTGATTGTTGTGGGGATTGAATCTAAATCTTCAATTAATATTTTTGTATTATAAGTATCAAGTCCTAAGCCGACGAATATTGGTACAGAACCAAGTTCAAATTCTTTGATAATCGCGGCATCTATGGCGCGATTTTTTAAATCATCAGGTCCTTGTAATTTTGAAAACAATGCTGAAAGCCGCCAATTATTTTTTTCTTCATTTGTTATATTCAGCCCAAAACCATAAGCAAAAGATTGTATAAGATCATCTCCCGATTTATATATACTCATATTACCTTTAAGTGATAAATTTTGAGTAACTATTAGCATACCTGCTAAATTTGGATACCCCCCCAATAAATCTGTCGAATGTTTTTGTCCTGTTATATTTATTCCCCGCGAATAAGATACACCAATGCTGATTCGTTTATTTATATTGCTTTGACTAAAAAAATGTCTATTGGCTGATAATGATATTGTTTTTAAAAATGGATCTATTTGTCGCTCAAATTCCTCTGAATCAATCTTGTCCAGTTCGAAGGATGTCCATTGTGCGCTTACAGGTACAAAAATGAATAATATTACAATTAAAATAATTGGAATGATTTTCATAATATATAAATAATTGGAATTAAATAATTCCGCGCTTACTATTCTCGATAAAATCTATTATGCTAAGAACATTTTTATCTTCAGGAAATTCGGATTTAATTTTTTCTATTGCTTCAGATTGCTTCAGACTCGATCTAAAATAATATCGGTAGGCACGCTTAATATTGATTCTGTCTTTGGATGAAAATCCTCTTCGCCGTAAACCAATACCATTGATCCCGCCATACCTTAACGGCTCGCCAACCGCAGTAACAAATGGCGGTACGTCTTGCGAAACTCGAAATAAACCACTAATAAGTGAGTGTGCCCCAATTTTTACAAATTGGTGAACCATAACACATCCGGAGAGCATCGCCCAATCACCAATTTCCACATGTCCTCCTATGGTTGCAAGATTTATCATAGTTACGTTGTTACCTAAGACACAGTCATGTGCAACATGTGCATAAGCCATTAAAAATACATTTTCGCCGATTGTCGTTTCACCTCGTGCGTTTGTACCGCGATGAATTGTAACAAATTCACGAATGGTTGTTTCATCACCAATTTTAACTGTGGTTTTCTCGCCACCAAATTTTAAATCTTGGGGTAATTCACCAATTACGCAATTGTGAAATATTTTACAGCTGTTACCAATCTCGGTATATTTTTTAATTGTATTGGAATTACCGATGCTTGTTCCATCGCCAATTATTACATCATCATCAATAATGGTATATGGACCAATTGTTACATTCTTACCAATTGTTACATTTTTACCTATAATGGCCGTTGGATGGATATTGTTAGAAATGATATACTCCTTAACGATCTACAAGACTTGCCAAAAGTGTGGCTTCGGCAACCAACTTATTGTTTACGTATGCTTCGCCTCCAATTTTAACTGTGCCAAGTCTGAATTTTAATAATTTCATTTCAAATACAATTTGATCCCCCGGTACAATTGGTGTCCTAAATTTTGATTTTTCAATACCTGAAAACAACATACCTTTCTCAAGCGGGTTTTCCAAATCATGTAATACCAAGAAAGCTCCTGCTTGTGCCATTGATTCTAATATTAAAACACCCGGCATAATTGGTCTTCCGGGGAAATGCCCTTGAAAATACGGTTCATTTACTGAAACATTCTTAATGGCTGTACATTTTTCGCCCGGAATAAAATCAATGATTCTGTCAATCATTACAAATGGGTAACGCTGGGGCAGTATCGCTAAAATTTCTTGAATATTATATTCTTTTTTATTCCTATCATAAATCATGATTTAACTATCCGTCTTAATTTCTTAACAAATTCTATATTAGTTTTATGTCCGCTTCGCTTCGCGATTAGATGACCTATAATCGGCTTGCCAAATAAAGACATATCTCCTATCAAATCTAACACTTTATGGCGTACAGGTTCATTCTCAAAATGTAATCCGTCCCGATTCAATATATCGCCATTTTTAAATATGAGTTCAGTATTTAAACCAAATAATTTACCTAAATTTTCTTGTTCATGCTTATTAACTTTTTTATCTACTATGATAACGGCATTATCTAATCCTCCGCCTTTAATCAGTCCCTTTTGTTTGAGTTGGCCTATTTCGCTCAATAATCCAAAAGTTCTGGCGGGTGCAATTTCATTTCTAAACTCTATTTCTACATTCTCAATAGACACATATTGCAACCCAAAATTTGGCAAACCATAATCCATAAAAAAAGTGATCTTAAATTGCTCGGCAGGCAACAAACTTATTTCAATATCATTTTCAGAAACATCGAATTGAATAGGTTCTGTAACTTTAAAAACATCTTGAATTTCACCCTGTTCAACGATGCCAGTCTTTTTAATTGCCTTAACAAATGGTAAAGAACTGCCATCCATAATCGGAGGTTCCGGACCCGTTAATTCAATAGTGGCATTATTAATACCAAGCCCACTCAATGCAGCTAACACATGTTCCACAGTATGGATTTGGACATTATTCTTTTCCAACATAGTACCACGGTTTGTGTCAATTACATTGTCGACAGCTGCAGGGATAACCGGATTATCTTTCAAGTCGATACGCTTAAAAACTATCCCACGATTTTCTTTTGCCGGCTTGATATTTAATGTGCTTTTTATACCGGTGTGTAAACCAATCCCATCAAGTGATACCTTGCCGTAGACTGTCTTTTGAAATCTATCCGGCAAGTTTTTCTTCTAATCTTTTTAATCGTTTCTTCAATGATATAACTTGTAAATACACAGCATCACGTTTGTTTTTTTCACGAACTTCTCTTGCTGGCATTCCGGCATATATCTTGTTTCCGGGTACGGATTTAGACACACCTGTCTTTGCAACAAATATCGATCTCTCACCAATAGTGATACCATTTTTCACCCCACACTGCCCGGCAAAAATACAATAATCACCAACAGTAGTGCCTCCGGCAACTCCAACTAATCCCATCAATAAACATCCTTTGCCAATTTTCACATTGTGTGCGATTTGCACAAGGTTATCTAATTTAGTTCCTTTACCTAGCACTGTATTACCGATTGTGCCTCTATCGATAGTACAATTGGCACCAATATCAACATCGTTTTCAATTATCACTGAGCCTATCTGCGGGATTTTGTGATGGATATCATCTTCAGTTTCATATCCATAGCCACTTGAACCAATTACTGTACCCATATCAATTATAACGTTATCTCCAATATTTACGCGTGAGAAAATGGCAACCTGTGGAAATATTGCTGTATTAGCTCCAATGATTACATTATCACCAATTGAAACATTATTATATATAGTTGTACCATCAGCAATTTGTGTGTTTTTTCCGATAATTGAAAAAGCACCAATATCAACATTTTTACCTATCTTTGCTGAGTTATGAATTATGGCAGTGGGGTGCATTCCAGTTTCTGTAGCATTTTCTGGTTCAAATATCTTAAGCACTTTAGCCATTGCCAAGCGTGGATTATCTACTAAGATGCCGCTTTTTTCTTGTAATATTGCGGCATCAGATACAATTATTGCGGACGCAGAAGTTTCGCGTATTAATTCTTTATGTTTTGAATTAAATAGAAATGTAATTGTATCGGGCGCGCCATTTTTAATATCAGATACTCCGTGAATAACCTGATCGGGCGCGCCAATTACTTTACCCCCTACGATAGACGCTAATTTGCGTAGGGTAATCAAATTTTTCTTCTAATTACCTTTAGCTTTTCTTAACTCAAATAAAACATCATCAGTCAGATCGTGAGTTGGTTTACCATATAATAAAGATACAGATCCGTCAAATATAAAATCATATCCTTTTGAAATTGCAACATTATCAACAGCTGCTTTAACCTTTGATAACAATTCATATTCCATTTGTGATTGCTTCCGGTATAATTCCCCTTCCGGTCCTACTTTTTGAGCTTGAAACTGTTGCAGACGTTGTTCCTTTGTACCAATTTCTGTTTCTTTCTCTTTACGCCATTCAGGTGAGCTCATTAGCCTTTGAGTTTCGTAAGCCTGTTTTAGACTGTCCAGCTCAACTAGCATTACCTGATACTCTTCTTGCACTTTTCTATAGTCTAACTGTAGTTGGGCTTCAGCTTCTTGAAATTCTTCAAATTCTGCCCGTACTCGTTCTGATGCAATATACCCGATTTTATTTTGTCCAATTAAAAACATTGGTAACAGTAAGAATGCTGTTAAAAATGTAATATTAACTTGTTTTAGCTTCATTAATTCCTCCTATTTCGTAATTAGAATTGTTGTCCAAATGTAATTGTTGTTTTCCATCCCTGTGGCTCTCCATTCCCAGTGATATCATCAAATCCATAACCTATATCAAATCCTAGCATACCAATCATTGGCATGAAAAATCTTATACCCACTCCAGCAGCTCGCTTTAAATTTAAAGGTCCGGTGCGATCCAAGTAAAATGGTTCTATCATATCCTTATTTGCCCATACATTACCCATTTCAGCAAATGCAAGTGCATAAATTACAGGGTTTTCCGATAACGGGAAGCGTAATTCTGTAGAAAATTTCAAAATCGAGTTTCCACCAATTGGGCTGCCTGTGGTTGATATGGGACCGATGGCATTATCATCATAGCCGCGAAGCATATTACCATAAGGGATACCATTACCTCCCATTATAAATCTTTCATCATAAGGAATAATAGATGTTTCATCTTCTTGGGCATCTAATTTACTAATAACACCCATTTTAAAGGAATTTACTAGAACGAATTTGCTAACCAACGGTGAATACAAATCTAAATTTAATACATGCTTATGAAAATCCTCATGTCCACCAAGAATCCCTCCAGAAACTGTAATGCCCCAAACCACCCTAGAGCCCGATGTTGTGAATTCCGGCCTATCACGGCTGTCTCTAGTAATTGTTTGAGAGATATTTACCCCAACAGATTCTTCTAGTCCGCCGGTATAGAGATCTAGATCCTCCTCAGTACCATTATAAACTTTTTTTGTAACCTGAAATCCCCATTGCCCCCTAAAGAAATCATCGGGCCACCGGAATCTGCGACCCCACATTATTGAACCACCCATTACCGTTAAATCTAATGGATAATAGTATTGTGTAGATGCACCACGGAATGAATAGAATAATGAGCCACCAATAAGATTGGGAGTGTCGTAGATCATTGGATCGGTAAAACTTAAACTAAATGAATTATATTTAGACCTTTGGTCGGCAGTTTGATAATCATAGCTTGATCCACCGGAAAGTCCTGTTGATGCACTTAGTACAAATCTCTGTCCTTTGCCGCGAAAATTCATAAATTCAATTCCGCCGCCACCGGTCATTCCATATTCTTTTGTATATCCCACATTTAAATTTGCACGTTCAGAAGATTTCTCTTCCACTGTTATTTCTAAATCAACATTTTCATTATCAACAGGTATTACGTCGGGAACTACATTCCCGAAATAATTTAGTATCCAAACCTCACGCTGACTTCGAATTAATTTTTGTCTGCTAAACACATCTCCGGGATACAATTTTAACTCGCGACGAATTACATTCTCACGTGTTCTTGTATTGCCAGAAATATTGACATTTCTTACATAAACTTTTTGGTTCTCAATTACAGATAAATGTACATCAATTGAATCCTTTCCAACCGGAGAAATTTCAGGTATTATATTACTGTAAATATAGCCTTTGTCCATATACAGAGATTGGGCGCGTTCATAAAGCCCCTTCTGTAAATCTTCTTCATTGTAAGCCTCTCCGCTAGAAATTCCCAATGCACCATTTAATTGTTTGTCGGTATATAACTCATTGCCATCCCAATTAAAATTACGATAATAATATTTTGGACCTTCATTTAACGTTAGCCATATATTCATTTTCTTTTTGTCAGCGCTATAAGAAGTAGAATCGGTAACTATCATTGCATCTCGATAGCCCCGTTTTTGATAAAATGCTTTTAACT
Organism: uncultured bacterium; assembly: GCA_964634215.1. Classification (GTDB taxonomy): domain Bacteria; phylum Fidelibacterota; class Marinisomatia; order Marinisomatales; family JAHJCW01; genus JAHJCW01. The sequence goes on along the minus strand of CAZWKR010000017.1, from coordinate 11,604 downwards.
TTTCTTGATCGTCTTGAAATTTATTTTCATCAAATGAAGATCGCCAGAAAAAATACCACCGCTGCTGTTTTGTATCTTTCAGTGCTCTACGTAACCTCCTGTCAGAGATACTTTCATTTCCAACAAAATTAATAACATCGATCTTTACTTTGTGTCCTTCTTTTATTTTGAACTTCAAATTGCGCGTATTAGCTATCCTTATTTGATTCGCAGCAGAAGGATCTTCTTTTATCTCTTCTATTGCCACATCAACCGTGGCTAATAATAATCCATCTTCCAAATATAAATCTAATACTTTTGATTTTCCTGCTTCTATTTGAAATTCTGGAATTCTTTGCCCGGTTCGCAAACCAATTGCTTCCTCAATCTTGGTTTTACTCACCTTTTTATCACCAATTATAATTATTTCACCCAATACCGGGGCTTCAACAACTGCAATTATGATAGAAAGTCCTTCTTCTGATTCATCATTAACATAAATTTGAATATCATTAAAAAGTCCGGATTTCCATAACTGTTGGACACCGCGTGAAAAATCACCGGCTTTTAAAATATTGCCTTCTTTTAATCCCGAAGTAAAAATTATTACGTCTGAATTGGTCAAAGTGTTTCCCTCAATCTCAATACTCTTTAACTTAATTTCTTGTTGGGACTGAGCAAAAATTGTATTAATTAATAATAATGCTAATAGTGATGTTAATAAGGATTTCTTCATAAAATATTATTTTGCTAATTTTCCATATCTGCGTTCTCGGGACTGAAATTCAATGATTGCTTCAAGTAATTCTTTTTCACGGAAAGCAGGCCAATACGTATCCGTTACATAAATTTCTGAATAGGCAATCTGCCATAATAAAAAATTGCTAACTCTAAATTCACCACCGGTGCGAATTAAGAAATCAGGGTCAGGTATTTTATTTGTATAAAGCAAGCTCTCAAAGTGTTCTTGGTTAATGTCATTAACTTTCAGTTGGCCTAAATCTACCATATTTGCAATATATTGTATGGCTTGCATTATTTCCTGCCTGCTTCCATAACTAAGAGCCAAGTTCAAATTTAGTCCTTTATTGTTCTTAGTGAGTTCTACTCCTTCTTCGATTCCTTTTCTAGCCGACTTCGGCAAGTCTTCAAAAGCGCCAATTGTTGTGAGCTTTACTTGGTTTTTATCTAGATTTTTAATTTCTTTTCTGATTGATGTCAACAACAAGTTCATTAACGCAGATACTTCTGTTTTGGGACGGCCCCAATTTTCTGTTGAAAACGTATATAGCGTTAAATGTTTAATCCCGATTTCTCCACATATACGTGTTAATTCTCTAACAGAATTTATCCCCTCTCGATGTCCGGCAACTCTTGGAAGAGATCGCTGTTTTGCCCAGCGACCATTACCATCCATAATAATTGCGATATGAACCGGTAAGTTTGCATTTTTTTTTATTAATTCTCTTAATTCTTCTTTATTCATGGCTTAGATTAAATACCGACGTAAATCAAGCGGGCAAAATTACCCTTTCATTGACTGGCTGTCAACAGTTACTCCTGTATAAAATCAAGACAATCTCTGTTTGGTTTCAACGACAAAAAGCATCAACTGTTCCTGTTTATTAATTAATTTATAATTCCTCAATTTCTACAGAACAATTCCATATTGGAGTAAAAAATATTTAAATATAAATTCTCCAATCCAAATAAAAATTAATAGGCTAAATGATAACCAAACAAATTTTTTGCTACTAGACTCTTTTGCTTGTTTCTTCCATATAAATATCACAACAAGCGGAATTATTAATCCAAAAAATAATGTAAGAAAAAAATATAAAATATCATTTTGTATAAAAAATTGATAGACACTCATTAGAATTCCATTTTGGTCACCAACCTTTACATTAAACAGAACAATCATATTCCACACTATTCGTATTTCTATTAATATGATCATGGTATTTAAAAATGGCGGAACCATGGAAATACTTGTATTCCTTTTTCTTTTCTCCCATAAAGTCGCTACAAATAAAAACGTCGAAATAGTAATTATACCGGTTGACAGTAATCCAATCAAAACTCCAGACCACAGTGGTGTTATTTGTATAATCTCTCGAATCGACCGTATAAAAACGATTACACCAAACGCGATTGAAGCGCTAAACAGATTCCATTGTGGTATTGGTGATTTCCAATAATATAGAACTACGACAATTATTACTATTAAATAAACAATTCCTGATAATTGTAGTGGATAATCAACACCATAAATCCAAAACAGAAGTACACTGATACAACCTGCAGCTAAATGTAATAAATAGTTTCTCTGAAGGAAACGTCTGACTTCCTTATCATTTTGTGCAGATCGATCTATTGTTGTAAAAAAGAAAGGATAAAACATCGCAAATCCGATTAATATCAAAACCAACGATGTGGTAAAAGTACCCATTATTAATTAATCAATATTAATCAACAATCCCCTAACTCAGATTTTCTACCACTTTATCTGCTATCGAATTATATATTTTACTTATAGGGGATTTTGGATCAACCAATACTAGCGGTTCGCCGGAATCTGTTGAATCAACAATTTCTCCCGAAATTGGAATCACGCCTAATAATGGTACATCCAATCGTTTACTCTCGGCTTCTCCACCGCCACGTTTGAATATATCATATCGTATAGAAAATTTTCCGTCTTTATCTGTCTCAACGGATTCTTTCCCGGTAATGTCGATTTTAACTTGCGCCGGTTTACCATCGCTTGCAACAGCCTTGCCTTCTATTATCAATCCCGACATGTTTTCCACTACTCCCAAAACAGTTGCTTCAACCTTTTTGAACATATCAGCACCCTTGCGAACATCTGCTAAGGCGATATCTTGTGGAGTGGTCACGATCAATGCACCGCTAATATCTAACTGTTGTGTTAAAGTCAATTGTACATCGCCAGTACCGGGCGGAAGATCACAAATTAAATAATCTAAGTCGCCCCATTCTACATCACTAAAGAACTGTTCTGTCATTTTAGCGACCATCGGACCGCGCCAAATTACTGGTGAATCATTACCACTGATAAATCCGAAACTCATGAGCTTCATCCCATATTGCTCCAACGGAATTAATTTTCGATCAGAAGTAACGTGAGGCATATCATGGATGCCCAATATAATTGGCAATGATGGACCATAAATATCAAGATCAAGCAACCCAACTTTATGCCCTTTTTGCTTTAAGGCAGCAGCCAAATTCGCAGCTACGGTAGATTTCCCAACACCGCCTTTTCCACTAGCTACCGCGATGATATGTTTTATATCACCATTCAGCTTTACACGTTGCTGAACCGGTGCTTGTGTTGGTTGTTGTACTGTCTGTTGTTTTGCGTCCGGTGCAGTGCCTCCGGATTTTGAATCAATTTTTATCTCATCAAATTGCGATACAGACTCTAAATTATGTCGAATACTGTCAATAATTTCTTTTTTAACATCTTCATTTTGCGTTGGAATTTTTAGTCCAATAGATATGTTTTTATCGACAATTTCAATATTGTCTATAATTCCAAATGAAATAATATCACGGCTAAATCCCGGATATTTTATAGTTTTTAGTAATTCTAATACTTCTGATTTATTCATAATAAGATATTTTATATGTAGAAAAACGGTTGTTTAAAAACAACCGTTTTTCCATTATTTATGTAGTTATAATCTATCCGTCGTAATCGCGGCCAAAGTAATCATAATTGATTTTGATAAACTTTTCCCACTCCGCTGGTACTTCACTTTCTTCAAAAATTGCTTCTACCGGACATTCCGGTTCGCAGGCACCACAATCAATACATTCTTCAGGATCAATGTAAAGCTGTTTTCCGGTAGGGTCAAAACCATCTTCTTTGGCTTCGGCACCAGCACCGGTCGGATCATCGGGACCGTGAATGCAATCAACGGGACAAACTTCTACGCAAGCTGTATCACAAGTGCCTACGCATGGTTCAGCAATAATATATGCCATTCTAATCTCCTGTAATAAATCTTATTAATAATAATAAACTACAAAATACACTTAGTAGTTATGTCTTAAATTACGTTTTATATTTAAAATATGACAAATCTTTTAGCGTAAATTTTGCGGGTTTTTAAACCGATTATGCAATACGAAAAACGCAATATTAGTTTACTTTGGTTGGCTCAAATTGTTTCCACCGCCGGCGATGCGATTTATCAAATCGCACTATTGTGGTTAGTTTTAGATATAACAGGTTCCTCAACCATAACGGGTTTAGTTGCAATGGCAGCTTTCCTGCCGGCAATGTTATTCGGATTATATGCCGGCGTTATCGCAGATAAATTTAACCGCAAGCTGATAATGATCTTCGCTAATCTCAGTCAATCTCTGACCGTTATTATCATACCTATTATGCTATATTTCGGTTATAAAAATATTTTACTTATTGGAATCTTTGCTTTCATAAGAGCAAGTTTTAGTACATTCTTTCCACCTGCTCTCAATGCGTTAGTTCCAATGATCACATCTAAGGAACGCTTAGTTAAAGTCAACTCTGTCTTAGCAACTTCCGCTCAGCTTGCATATTTAATCGGTCCGCTTGGGGCGGGGTTGATTTTAAGTATTGTTTCAATCCAATATTTATTTGTAATTGATAGTATTTCATTCCTATTCGCAATTTTAATTCTAATTTTTATAATACTGCCCGCGAAACCTAAAGTAGCCGAGAAACAGTTTAGCTCTGTAAAAGAGATATTCAGCGGAATAAAATACGCAAAGGAGAACAAACCACTTGGACTGCTATTTATCTTAACAATTATTAATAATTTTTTCATTATGGGTCCGGCGTTCGTTGGAATGTTAATTCTCGTAAAAGATGCGCTTGGTGGAACCGCCAGCCAATATGCTTTTGTTGAAGCCGGGTTAGCTTTCGGTATGTTGATCGGTTCAATTTTCGTTTACCGTATTAGTAATCGTATAAATATCGGCAAATTATTACTGATCGGAATGATCCTTGACGGCGTAACCTATTCGATCATGTATTTTGCCGGATCGGTAAACTTTGTTTTTCTATTTATTGTGATACACGCTCTTGGGATTCCGATGATAACAATTTCACGCACAGCAATCATACAAAAACATTCACCAAATGAGTATCATGGCAGATTGTTCTCGTTGGTTCATCTTTCGGTAATTGGAGTGACAGCTTTATCCGCAGCAGTAGTCGGCATTGCCGCTAATTATATTGATATTAAAATTATATTCTTGTTCATAGGAATTGGTGCTGCACTGTGTGGTGTAATTGGGTTTTTGAATAAGCGATTACGTACATTACGATAAAATTTTACCCTAACGGGTAAAAAAACCAACGCTGACCACAGAGCTTATTCCCACCATTCGCCTATGAAGTATATCTTAGCATCATCGTATGAATATATTCCATGTGAGCAGAGAAATTCAGCGGGCCAATCCGTAGGTGTAATATTTTTCAGATCTGAGCCGTCGGGATTCATTGTGTACATATCGTAGATGCCTCCACCGCCCTTAGCCGCCACCATAAAGAGAAGTTGGTCTCCGGCATGTGACCACTCTGCCATGAACTGCTGCCAACCTGTGTCGGTTATAGCTTTTTCTCCGGTTCCATTAACGTTTATTGTGTAAAAGTTATAGTTCCCACTAGTGGACTGATCGTCAACCATTCTATCGAAACAGATCATTGTACCAGAGGGATTCAGGCGTGGGTCATAATCTCCTAATGGAAGATTGGCATTTCCCTGCTGTCCGGCAAATTCGAAATCCGTCACTTGCCTTGCATTTGTACCATTGTCATCCATGATCCAAATCTGACTATTCTTCGTAAATACAATCTGTGAACCTACCCAGTGAGGGTCGGCATCGTGGTCTCCAGAATCATATAGTTCTAACAAATTTGAACCATCTGAGTCCATCACAAATATATCTAAAGAATTGTCCGGATAATCCTGCCATGAAAGGTAAAGTATCTTGTTGCCATCGGGAGACCAAGATGGATATGCATCCAACCATGTGTTGTCCGTGATACGCTGATATCCTGATCCGTCAGGATTTATAAGGCAGATCTCGCTATCATGAAAAGTATCATCTCCGAAGTCTTCTTGAAAAATAAGCTTGGTGCCTATTGAATTCTCATGAACTCTATGAATAGAATTATCAGAACTATAAATTAACTCAACATTGCCGGTTAAGATTTCCAGAGAATAAATACCGTATCTTTTATCGTGTACAGGTACCGTATCGGAATTATTAGAGTTATCTAAAGTACAACTGAAAAAAAGGTAAACAGTAGTACACAGAACTGTCAGTTTATTGCCAATTTTGAATTTTTGTTCTGTCATATAACTACCTCTCACTTAGAGTTATATTGAATTAACACTCCGTTAATTTAATATTATTTTAAAAACATAATAATTATACTAATGTTAATAAATTCTAACGTGACTAATTTAAAAAATCCATTTTATTTAGTATTGGACCAGGGGACTTCTTCATCTAAAATATTTTTATTTGATGATGAACAGAATATCGTTTTTTCTGATAGAGAAAGACATAATCTACATCGTCCTCAAGAACACCATGTTGAAAGTAATCCAATAGACATTCTCAATGCTTGTACTAAACTGATTTCATCGGCGATTAGTTACGCTAAAAGTAAAAACGGTAAAATTATTAGTATGGGAATTGCAGTACAGCGTTCAACCTTTTTATTTTGGGATAAACAAAACTTAAAACACTATACAAAGGCAATTAGCTGGCAGGACAGTCGCGCCCAAAAAGAATCAGATACATTTAAGAATCATGCCACTAGAATTCAAGAAATTACCGGTATTCCGCTTAATTCACATTTTGGAGCTCCAAAATATATCCACCTTACCAAGCAGGACAGCACATTAAAACAAAAAGCGGAAAGTGACAAATTGTGGTTTGGTCCATTGAGTGCTTATCTGGCACATTCATTTACTGGAATTCCTGCTTTAGATGAATCGATTGCAGGACGCACATTACTTATGAATCTTAATGAGACCGCTTGGGATCGCGAATTGTGTTCACTTTTCGGTATACCGATAAACTGCCTGCTGCCGCTTAAGCCAACTGTTCACTTTTATGGTTTAGTAGAGATTGACGATATTCAAATTCCACTTAATTGTATAATAGGTGATCAACAGGCAGCTTTAATTGGGCAGGGGGGAAGCACTCCCGGAACACTTGCAATGAATTTTGGTACATCCGGATCGGTTCAATATAATTCAGGCTCAGAAACAAATCGTGTTTCAGGATTGTTGAGTAATGTTTTATACTCTACACCTTCAATGTGCAATTATTTATTAGAAGGAACGATCAGCGCAAGCAGTTCACTTTTTTACTGGCTAGAGACTGAATTAAATATTCCGCATAGTAAAATGCAATGGGATAACCGCTGTGAAAAAACGACCACAAAAGGTGTTGTAATTCCCGGATTTACAGGAATCGCTGCACCATATTGGATTGATGGATTCGAAACAGTTTATCATAACTTGGATGGCGCTTCAACTGATGAGACCATCAGGGCGGGAATGGAAACAATTGGTTTTTTAGTACACGATATTTACAAATCAATTGCTAATAAGACCAAACTGAGACCAAGTATAATAACAGCTAGTGGAGGAGGCGCGAGGGCGCCACTTCTTCAATTTATCGCAGATCTACTTCAAATAAAAATTGGACATACCGCTCTAAAAGACAGGACAGCATTAGGTGTATATAAGTTGCTACAATTGTCGGAGAGTAACTTTATTGCGGACGAATCTGTTGAATGCGATAAAATATTTAAGCCAAAAATGGATGATACAACTCGTCAAGAAAAATTAATGAATTGGCATGCAGCCCTTAATAAAATTCTATAATATTTAGATTATTATTGCCGGATCATCTAAGTTTTCTACAATCAGATCCGCACCGGCTTTTACAATATCATCATACCATTCATGTCGCCGACATACGACTATTGATTTACATCCGTTAACTTTTGCGGCAATCGCATCTTCGGGAGTATCTCCAACTAATACAATTTCATCGAATTCATAATTCTTGTCCAAGACTTCATGCGCACGGCTTCGCGCCACAATAGGTAAATCATTACGTGTTTCACCTTCGTCGCCAAATGCCCCGAAAGAGAAATGCTTCATTAAATCAAAACGTCCTAGCTTAATCTGTGCACCGCGCTTTACATTTCCAGTTAATAAACCAAGCGGAAACCTTTTTTCTTTAACTTTATGAACGAGTTTCAACGCATCTTCAAATACAAAGGCTTCTTTTGAATCTAAATAAGTATTTTCAAATAAGGTCAAATAATCATTAATAATATTATTTATCACTTCAGTTGGATTACCATTCATTCCGTGTTTTACCAACGCATTTTTTACAATTAATCTATCTGTCATTCCCGCAACATCCTTGATCTGCAAATTGGGAGGAATTCCTGTAAATTTTTCAATTGCTTTATTAATTGCCTTGCGGGCTGAAGGCCCCGGAGATATAAGTGTACCATCAATATCAAAAAGGAACAACATTAATCAATAATGGCCTTTAAATGCAATGAGTCAATTACTGCTTCGGTAAATATACCCGCGCCTGTACTGTTAAGATGTGTAGCATTATAAAACAGATCATTGGTAAATATTTTGGGCTGTTTGGTATAAAAGTCAATTGTCCAAACATTATCATATTGTGATGCCAACTCAATTAGTAGCTTACTATGATCCAATTCTAATTTATGCATATAGTTATCGTCGACAAAATTGCGCCATAAGGGTGCAACTGGAGATTGCACTAACACAATTTTTGCACCGGTCTTTGAAAACTGTTTCACCGACTCTTCGAACACAGCTCTTCTTATTCCGCTATTATTGGGTTTTCTATACCAAAGATGTTCAGTTGTTTTGGGATTTAGGTCATTATTAAAAAATCCCACAATATCTAATTGTTTATCAACTGATAAAAAACCTCCATTCTGCACTCGTATATCTTCTCGCGGTAATTTTATTCCTGTTTTATCATTGATTAGATCATTCCAAATTAAACCCATCCTGTGATACCAATTTTCTATATAGTCTAATTTAAACAACCAAAGCTGTTTTGCTAAACCAATTTCAGTTATTGAGGCTTGAGACATAAACCAATTTTTATAGGCACCATCGTTAGTTAGTAAACTACTAAGGCACATAACAAACACTTTACTACTGTCTGCAAAAGTATATTTTTTGTCAGCATATACTAATGACAAAACATCACCAACATCTTTAGCAATATTCACTGTTTCTATTCCTAATTCAGCTTCAAACAGCGATGGTATTAACTGTCGTTCCGCACGTGAATCTCCGGCGATAATCAATTCAACTTCATTCTCTCCAGGAAGAAAGGTGTTTATCTTAGCTTCAAGATCGGCATCCATTATATATTTTGTTAAGTCCGGTATTGACATAAATACAAATATCGGAAAACAAAATAGAAACCCTTTTATAATAAATTTTTGCATTATATTGTTTTAAAACTGAAAATATATAAATTCGCTTGGTTCAAGATAACCAAAGACTAGAATACTTATTAATAATGAGTAATAAACTAACCATCTCATCCAAATTGGCTTCGTTTTGAGCAATACTCGCACAGATTGCTTGCGTTGTAAAAGATGATGAACTCCTAATATTAATATTGCACACATACCAATAAACATCTCTGACATAGGCAAGTCGAAGCCATAATTAAAAATGCCCGGCGTTATACCCATTTCCCCAACTCTACTTACGATACTACCTACCCCCGTAAATAAATGAGTTATAATAAATATTGCATCAGAAAATGTATTTGCTCTAAAGAAAATCCAACCAAATAAAACAATATGAAATATAAACATAACTCTCAAAGTCTTTTGCAAAAGTGGTACTTTATCTAACTTAAATAATTGTGTTAATTTTGGACGAATATTGCGTGTCCAGTATGAAAACAAATAATATGATCCATGCAATCCACCCCAAATTACAAACGTCCAATTTGCTCCATGCCATAAACCACTTATTAAGAATACTATCATTATATTATAATACCATCGCCAATGCGATGTGTGGTTACCCCCAATTGGTCGATATAAATAATCTCTAAACCATGTTGATAACGAAATGTGCCATCTTTGCCAAAATTCCCTGATTGATTTTGAAAAATACGGCCGACGGAAATTCTGCATCAAATCAATTCCAAAAACCTTCGCTGCACCTATTGCAATATCGGAATATCCGGAAAAGTCACAGTAGATCTGAAAAGCAAAAAGGTACGTTCCAATTAAAAGTGGTAAACCGGCAGCATCATTTGGATTATTGTATACTTGATTTACAATAACTGCTACTCGATCTGCAATTACAACTTTTTTAAAAAAACCCCATAACATTAATTTCAAACCATCGGTTACGCGGTCATAATCAAAATTGTATTTTTTTACTAATTGTGGCAATAGTCGGGTTGATCTCTCTATAGGCCCTGCAACTAATTGTGGAAAAAATGCCACATAAAGAGCAAATATTCCGAGCCGTTTTTCAGGTTCTCGCTTGCCACGGTATACATCAATTGTATAGCTTAAAGTTTGAAATGTATAGAATGAAATTCCTACAGGAAGCAATACTTTAAATGTCGGCACATTATAAAATATATTAAATTGATCAAATATTGTGCGAAAAGAATCGCTGAAAAAATTGAAATATTTAAATCCAAATAACAAACCTAAATTGACAAATAAACTTAGTACCAAATACAATTTTCGTTTTGAAAGAACAGTTTGTTTTGACATCTGAATTGCAGCAAAATAATCAATTAATGTCGAAATTATTATTAATATTAAATACTCAGCTTTCCATGACATATAGAAATAGTAACTAGCACCTAATAACAACATCCACCTAAAACGATGCGGTAATAGGAAGTATAGGAATACTACAATCGGAAAGAATATTATAAATTGAATAGAATTAAAAAGCACTAATTATATTATCCAATTTAGTAAATAAGAATAATATGTTTGTTCATCCTGATATACCAGAACGAATCTTTGTTTTTTAGAAATCATATTATAATGAGCAATTTAAAAATAAAGGTTATCAATATTATCTTGGTTCTGAAAATAAACAACCACCTCCAATAAATACAAGTTAATCCCCAAAAGACAAGTAAATACAATTTAACAAATTATTATGAATATCGTGTGTATAGTCCGAATTAACTAAATAATTTGTCAACTCACTTAGTTTGTTTTAGGTATTTATCCTATAGCTATTTGAGTCATATTTATAGAACCAATCCGTATTCGCCCGATATTTAATTACTTGCCCCCCTGATTGTGATGATCTACCATAACGCCTAATTTTTATTGAAATTAAATTCAATTTAATTACTGATAAGTTAAAATGATTTTAATTTATTAATGGCGCAAGAATGAGAGCGGGGGGACTGCTAACTAATAATTAATAATGGTTATTAGAAGACGCCAAAAAAAAGGAAATACTATGAAACAAACACTAAGAAACGAACAAGGTTTCACATTAATCGAATTGATCGTAG
>CAZWKR010000016.1:0-48769 GCA_964634215.1 uncultured bacterium | reverse complement strand
AATCTCATCGCGCAAATATAATGGAAAAGTTAGATATCCATAATATCCCTGAACTAACAAAATATGCTATTCGTGCAGGATTAACTTCCTTAGAAAAATAATTATATATTTACTACAAAATTGCAGTTATTATCTTCCTCTTAAGAGGAAAAGATTTCCTCTATAGTACTTTTTAATTCATCAAACTTGAAAGGTTTGTTCAATAATCCTATAGATTTATATGTATTGATTAATTCTGTTGTTTTAGAGGTTTGAAAACCGGTAATGATTAATATTGGAACCCATGGATTGATCGTTTTTACTTTATGTACAAAGGATACTCCATTTTTTTTCGGCATATTAATATCTGAAATAATTAAGTCAAAATAATGCATCTTTGCTATAGTGATGCCTTGCTCTCCATTTGTTGCTAGCATTACGGCGTGTCCCATTTTATTTAACATGCCAGTCATAATATTTAGCACATCATCATTATCATCAACAACAAGAATTGTTTTTACCTTTGGACTATCTTCAGAATTTAAATCTACCCAGTTACCAGGAACATCTTTGTTCTCTATATATGATTCCTCAATAAGAAGGTGTGTGCGATTGAGAATTTCGTGCAGGGATTCAACAGATCTTTCTATTATTTTCAAATGCTCGGTTTTTGGGTATTTATCATCATTCACAGCCCTTTTTACTAATTCAATTGCACCAGAGATAGATGTTAGAGGATCGTTTAGATGATTAAGAGATTCAGAAAAATACTGTATTTTCCCTTGTAAATTATTAATGATTAGTTTCTGGTTTTTGTATATTTCTTTATTAATATTCACTCTATTCTTTCTCAATAATAGTTAAAATACATTAATTAGCCAATGAAAAGCAAGAACCATCCTGATCAATTATTTGGAACAATGTCCTTATGCATGATTGTCAAGAATGAGGAAGCCGCACTTAACGATTGTCTTGCAAGTGTGAAAGAGATAGTCAGTCAAATAGTGATAGTTGATACAGGATCGACAGATAATACTATTAAAATTGCAAAATCATTTGGGGCAGAAGTTTACAATTTTAAATGGTGTGACGATTTTTCTGCCGCCCGTAATGAATCTATAAAATATGCAACGGGTGATTGGATACTGTGGATTGATGCTGATGAACGATTGGATCCGAATTCTATTTCTGTAATAAAACGTTGTATTCAATCGAAAGAAATACCTCTATATTATAAAGTCATGATACGAAGTACCATGAATAACGGTAAACTTATACACGATTCTGATGCTCATCGGTTATTTTCAAATCATTACGGAATTCGATTTCAAAATCGGATACATGAACAAATATCTTACTCGGCTCATGCAATAGGTGCTAAAGAAAAAACTTCAAATATTTTATTACATCATATTGGCTATGATGAACAGTTCGTTAAATTAGATATAAAAGTTATAAGAAACCGCAAATTACTTATTCAAATGGTGAATGAATCGTCAAAGTCTCCCTATGCCCATTTTACGTTAGCACAAAACTATGGACAAACAAATGATTGGGAGATGGCTATTGAACATATGGAAATAGCATTAAAGATAAAAGCGAGTGCTAACCCTATGCAGGCATCCATATATAACACCTTGTCAGAAGCGCATTACCATTTAGAGCATTGGAAAAAGGTTAAGTATTATGCTGAAAAATCAATTAAGCTTATACCAATTCAATCCGGTGCGTACTATCTCCTATGCCGGTTGGCCGAACGAAATAGTGACTATAAAGGCGCAATTAAGTGGTTAGAAATATTATTAAAACACACTCAATATTTGACGCAACATCCAAAAACTATTTCTTCGGACACACTATTACCAATATCCCATATATATGGAACATTTGCAAGTGTGTATTTAAAACTAAATGACAAAATAAATGCATTGAACTATTTTCAAAAAGCTTGGGAAGAATCGGGCGAGATTGACTTGCTTACAAAAATAATTGGTTGTGCCAAAGAACTAGGTGAATGGACAATTGTTGCTGACAAATTATCTATTTATATTGAAAATGAAAATCGAAATGTTGAGTCATTAGATTTATTGGGACTGGCATTAATCCAACTCAACCGCAATGAAGATGCATTAAATGTGTTTTTGGAATTAAATGAAATGATTCCAAATGAAATACATGTGATTAAACGGATAATTGGATTATATGCAAAATTGGATGATCTAGAAAATGCCCAGGCCTGGGTATTGTTGATGAATCAACTTCGCTCATCAAAATAATATTTTACCCGTTTCTAAATAGATAGTATTTATCACTATCACTCCTCTCGAAATAAAAAAATCTCTACTTGTTTGTGCTTTAGAAACGGTTTATTAAGTATTTCTATAAAATTATTAAAGAATTCCATACGTTTTGCCGATAATTAAATAATAAAAGAACGAATTAATCGTTTGATTGGCATAGAAATTGTAAGGAATAAATATGAATAATACATTCACAATGAAAACAATGAATCAAAAAGGCGGTACAGATTCATATCTGACACAAAAAATACTCGGCGCAAGTCCTTCTCAATTGGTTGCCTATATTTATGATGCGGCTATTGTTGCTTGTGTTAAACGGGATAAAGAAAAAGTATTACGCGCAATTCAAGAGTTGATTAATTCTCTGGATTTCGATAAGGGTAAATCAGTAACAGGAATATTTTATCAAATGTATCGAAGTCTACAAGAGCAAATAATTATGGATAATTTCGACGAAGTAAAGTCAGTCCTAACAGAAATTCGTCGAACCTGGGCTAAGGCAATGAAAGTGTATTAGGCAATGAATGTCATGCGAATAAATAGTAAATAGGAGCATTAATAATGATAGACATAGGATCTATATTTAATTCATCTAATTCAATTGAGGGACTTGTTCAAATGTATATGCAGATGGAGTCCCGATCGCGAGTTACATATGCTAAGAAACGTGATGATTTAAATTTTCGCAAAACTGTTCTATCTGATTTAGATTCAAAACTTTCAGCCTTGAATTCAAAATCGGAACGCCTGACTGATCCTATTACTGATTATTTTGCAACGAAAAAAACGGAATCCAGTAATAATGATTATTTAACAGCAACTGCTAATCAGTATGCTACTCTCGGTAATCATTCATTTACGGTTGAACGATTAGCTGCCGCCGATACACGTGTATCCGAGCAATATACTGACACAAATTCCAGTTTTTCATCTTTTACTGTAGATCAAACATTTTCGCTATCAATTAGTCATCCAATCGACGAGGATGACTTCAATCGTGTTTCCATTGATATATCAGTCACGTCAGACAAATTCTCTCAAACTGATGATAATGTATTAGAAGATATCGCTACTGCGATTAACACAGCAATGGGCAATGCTGTAACTAATGATATCATCGAAAGTAGTGAAGTAATCCATGCGTCGGTTGTTACTGAAGAGTCAGGCAAGTCCAGGTTAATATTGACCAGTAATAAGACAGGCTATACCAATCGGATGGAATTTACAGATAGTTCAGATTCATTACTTCAGTTTCTTGAAATAAATGCTAATATCCAGTCGTCTGGTACAGCCGGAGGGTATCTCAAAGATATTGGTACGAGTGCTACCGACAGTCAATTGAACTCTAAATTCACCATGGATGGTCTAATATTTTACCGTGATTCTAACCAGGTCTCCGATGCTTTAAAAGGAGTCACTTTCAATTTTTTAAATACATTCTCTACATCGGAAACATTGACAATTTCCATGGATACAGAGAAAGTAATGGAAGACATAAATGGATATTTAAGTGCTTATAACGAAGCATTAACTTTCCTACAAAAAGAAAGTCAGGTTGATCCAGTGTCAAAAGAGCGAGGAACGTTAGCAGATGATTCAATATATCGAACACTTTCTGGTGAAATTCGCAATCGATCCAATTCTATAGTGACAACCGCCAACTCAACCTATACAAGTTTATATTCTATCGGTATAAAAGCTGATAGTACCGGCAAATTATCCATCGCAGACATTGAAAAATTTACTACCGCACTTGAAACTAATTCGCAGAATGTATCTGAAATATTCAACGCTGAAGATGGTATTGCTTCAAAGATTAATACATATTTGGAATCGTTTGTAAAAATAGGTGGTACAATCGATTCTAGTAAAGAGAATATTGATAATACAGTTTTACGAATGAATGATCGCATTAACCAAATGGATGAAATACTATTACGTCGTGAAGAACAGTTGAGGAGCCAATTTGCCAAAATACAGGAAGCCATGAATAAATTGGCGAGTCAGCAATCCTTCTTTGGATCATTCGGATAAGGTTTATTGAAAAGAACATAATTATAAAGAATAGAAATGTATTTGACACATAAAAACGATCGCTTAAAAAAATTACTTGAAGAAGAATTATCCTGTTTTAAGGAAATCCTGGATCAAACTTGGGCATTCCAGCTAAACCTAAATGAGCGAACGACTGATGCATTGTGGGATTTATTAGATGAACGAGAAATTCGTATTAATCTCATTTACCGTCTTGAAAATGAACGTAAAAAATTAGAGTTGAAATCTACCGAGTATGAACCAGTAATTACCAGAATTAGGGAAGATATAAAAGATATTGCTTTGAATCTAGTTCAAGTTGATGCCGAATTTCTGAATATTCTTGCCATGAATAAAGAAAATATAATTAAAGAACTGTTCCAAACGACCGATAATAAAAATATGATGAATAATCAACGAGAGCAAACATCAAGATTTATTGATATAAAACAAGAATAATTCAATGGTATCCATTAAAGATATATCAGGACTTATGCGGGGTTACAAAGGGATAGAGCAGAAAGAAAAATCCCAACGTATACACGATGCTAAATCTAAAAAGGGAAATGTTGAAAAGAATACTGCATCTATTTATCCAGGCAAGGATAAGGTTGTAATTTCATCGCAAGGTCAGGCTTTGGCGGCCTCTAAAATGGAAGTTAATAAGTATGCCTATGAATTGCGTAATTCAAAGATAGCTAGCCAGGAAACAATTGAAAATATTCGCGGTAAAATTGAATCTAATTTTTATTCAGGTCAGGAAGTACTAGACAAGGTTGTGGAATCACTCATATATACTGGTGAATTCAAATCTGTCTCTACAGAAAAAACAATCCCAGAGAATGGAATTACCGAAGAGCATCTAGCACACATCCGAAAAAATATTAAAAACGGTAGCTATAATTCCAATGATGTTTTAGAAACTGTTGTCAGTGAATTAGTGAAAATTATTTAAAATTCCTCAGAGACCTACGTAACTATCCTACCGAACTAGGTATCCCATTGTTATGGGATACCTATCTTTTTATATTTAATACTTGCAAATGTACTTTCAAGATGTGTGAAGAATTTTAATATTAGCTCGTTAAAACTTCTCTAATTATTTTTGTTGCTGTTTGCAATGTGAAAGGTTTTTGTAAATATGGAATATCGCTAATTGTGCTTTTTTCAGCTTGACTCGTATTTGAATAACCGCTCATAAGAATAAATTTAGACTCAACGTTTGCATCCTTGGCTTTTTGAATCAATTCATGTCCTTTCATTTTTGGCATGACAATATCAGAGATAGTCAGTTTGATGGAATTGTCTGGGACAAGTAATTTTTCCAATGCTTCAATACCATTTTTAGCAATATCTGTATTATATCCTAGATTATCCAACAAGGCTTTTAGGATATTTAAAATATCCTGATCGTCTTCTACAATTAAAACGGTGTCTTTATTAGTCGGAATTATTGCGTTTTTGTCGATGACCGTTGTTTGAATTCTTGATTTACTTTTTGGTAAATAAATATGAAATGTTGTTCCTTGTTTTAAATTGCTCTCTACAGTCACAAATCCATGGTGTTTTTCCAATAGGTTATAAACAATAGATAATCCCAGTCCAGTTCCTTCACCGATTATTTTCGTAGTAAAAAAAGGGTCGAATATTCTGTGAATTATTTCATCCGAGATACCGCTACCTGTATCAGAAATACTAACCCTTATAAACTCGCCGGGAGTGACGTGTTTATATCCTTTACAGTCTTCTTTAGCTATAGTAATAAATTCTCCCGATATTGTAATTTTACCACCATCAGGCATTGCTTGTTGAGCATTGAGCATTAAGTTGCTTAAGATTTGTTTAATACAAATTATATCTACATCCACAAAACCTAGCTTAATATTATAGTTCTCATTTTCTTCAATTTCAATGTCATCCCGAATAGATTTACGTATAAAATCTGTAAAGTCATGAATAAGAACATGTAGGTCAACTGTCTCCAGCGTAAGTTCCTGTATTCTACTGAATGACATAAGCTGTTTTACCAATTGGGCCGCTTCACTAGATTTAGCGGTAATATATGTAAAATAATTTTCCATCGCTTTTGGATCGTCATTAAACATTTTTCCTAGGTCTGCATATCCCATAATACTGGTTAAAATATTATTAAAATCATGAGCAATCCCACCTGCGAGCTGACCAACTGCTTCCATCTTCTGGGCTTGACGAAGCTGTTCTTCCAACTGATAGGTTGTGGTTATATCTAGCCCAATGGATAAGACTGATAAACGCTCTTGATAAACGACGGGCATGGCAACAAAATTTATGTGATGTTCATTCCCTTTATCTGAAATAAATATTTCATGAGTAATTGGCACTGGTTTCTCACTTTTTATACTTTTGTCCATAAGAGCACCAATTATTCTTTTGTAGTCACCGCGAAGAAATTCCAAAGGATCTCTACCAATCATATCATTTAAAGAATCCATCTCTGCCATAGATATTGCTTCCTTGTTTGCATAGATATATCCGGTTTTATCATGTATTGTTATTGGAACAGGTGCACGGTCTATTAAATCCCGATAGGATTTTTCACTAATTTGTAATTTTTCAACAGTTTCATTCAAAAGAAAATTCTTTTCTTCAATATCTCTGATCTGAAGATTTACAATTTCTTGTAGATGATTTCTGCGATATTTGATTTCAGCTTGGTAGGTTTTGAGTAATATATTCTGTTTAACTAAACCACGGAGGTGTAATACATCGATTGGTTTATTTAGGAATGCAATTACGCCAAGATCAAAGCATGCTTTCATATCAATTTCTGAGCTATTTCCCGTCAGAACGATAATAGAAAAGGGGTCTGATGCTTTTGGTTTTATTTTTTTTAGAAAGTCTAGACCGGACATAATTGGCATTCGAAGGTCAAGAATTATAAGAACAGGTGAATATTTCTCAAGTGCCTTCAGCCCATCTTTAACATTGGAGGTTTCAATAAAATTATAGCCATCTTTTTTAAATGCATCCATAATACTAATACGAATGATTTCTTCATCATCAATAATTAATATTGTATTGTTCTCGTTGTTACCTTCACGATGAAAAGAGTCTAGAGTGTATCCCTTGCCAATGTCCATTTGTTGCTGATCATTGGTCATTGTCAATACTTCAAATTTGTCATATAACGGTTGTATTTCATTTTTATTAATTAAATTATTTTTCATAATTATAACCTAAAATATTTATTGTAGATGCACATACTTTATTATTTTTTTACCCGATTGACTTATATTAGAAACACCGGTAAACTGTAACAGACTTGACAGAGATTATAAATTTGTAAGTTGTATCCCATACTTGTTTACCTCCAATTCCTCGCTATAAAATAAATATTATGTTGTCTTGTGACAATCAGGAAATACCTGCTTATTAAAGTAGGGAAAACCCTGGTACTGTGTAAAATTGGTTTATACTGTTTTTACTGCATGGAGTTAAAACTCAGTTATTGTGATATCCAAGAATGCAATTTGATATCCGATATATTGTCTGATACTGCAGGGAAATAATTACCTAAATAAGAAATTACTCCCCCATTAATGTGCATCATTTCAGCAGAAAGATGTTGACCTTTCTACTATACCGTCCATAACAATTTAAATATTCTCTATGTGGACTAATGGCATAATAATTGCGTGATTATCTAGAAAATGCAATACAATAACCAATTACAATTAATGGAGAATTAAATGTTTAATAAGATAAAACTTGAATTATTAGTTGTGGTGTTAGCAATACTGTTGACATCATCTTTATCTTTTGCACAGGATAAACCAATTCGGAAGATGGGTGGATTTATTCAGTCCACTATACAAAAGGGAGAAGATGATAAAGCACTGACCTTTGGTTTTGACAGGGTTCGTTTCATTGCGAAGGGTGAACTAAATGCTAGAGCAGACTATAAAATCATGGTTGATTTTATGAAAACAGCAACTGATGTGGATAAGGATGGGGACACTCCTGGCATAATCAAAGATGCACTACTCATCTTTAAACCAACGGAAAAGTTGCGTGTCTCGATTGGTAAATATAAAACTCCTGTCGGCATGGAATTTAATACATCCGGCATGGATCTGGATTTTGCAAAAAGAGGGATGATCCAGAAACTTATTTTTGAGCGTAGTGTAGGGCTAATGTTGCATGCAAAAAAGATTGGTGGATTAGGTCTCGGGTATAATCTGGGTCTCTTTAATAATGGTCCCAATGCAGCAAATGATATAGGTGATCCAGCCAGTGCCCAGGATTACACAATCACAGGCCGGCTAAGTGCAGCACCATCCAAATTCCTATATGCTGAGGCATCTTTTGGCATGGCCACAACCAACATAGAAGAACAGGAAAGTGTTAGCATTTTTAGCATTGGTGCAAAAGCGACATTAGTTGAAGCACTACAGTTAAAAGGTGAATTTCTTTCACGTACCGACGGTAATAACGCTACCGTAGATGGCACAGATTTTTATATTCAGGGAGGTTATCAGATAACCCCAAAACTCCAGCCGGTTGTTAAGTATGAAGTGCTGGATGTAACAAATGTAGAAAATAATCGAACAGACACCACCATCGGTCTAAATTACTTTCTAAACCCAAAGAGTCATCGACAAGCAAAAATCCAGATTAATTATGTGATTTCAGATATGGATGGTAGCTCCGGATTGCAGATCTTGTGCCAGGGTGCATTTTAATCAATAAAATAGTAAGAGGAATATAATGAAATTTAAAAAAACAATATCCATTATAATACTGTTATCCTGTATAACAATGTTATCAGCGGCGGATGTAAAAATTGGCGTTCTTGCAAAACGTGGTGCAGTAAAAGCTATGCAGAAATGGAAGGCAACAGCAGAGTATCTAACGGAGACAATTGAAGGAAAATCCTTCGAAATCGTTCCGTTAAGCTTTGAGGAGGTTTTTCCTGCGATAGAGAATAAGGAGGTTGATTTTTTCCTTGTGAATTCTTCTATGTACATGACAGCTCATGTAAAGTACAATTCGGAAGCTATATGTACATTGATAAATTCTAAACAAGGTCAGGCGTTAAACACTTTTGGCGGTGTCATAATCACATCGGTTTATAATGATAATTTAAATACAATACAGGATCTGAAAGGTCATAGTTTTATGGCAGTCAAATCATCATCATTCGGTGGGTGGCAGATGGCTTACAAAGAATTGTTGGATGGAGGTGTCGATCCATTTACGGATTTCACTAAAATGGACTTTGGTGCAAAGCATGATAATGTTGTATTAGCAGTGATTAGTGGAACCTATGAAGCAGGAACTATCCGAACAGATACTATTGAGCGGATGGCTGCTGAGGGTATGATTGATACGGAAGAAATAAAGATCATTAATGAAATGAAACATGACGGCTTTCCCTTTTTGTGCAGCACTGCCCTATATCCTGAGTGGCCTCTCGCAAAGCTGGCACATGTATCTTCAAGCTTGGCGAGTGATATAACTAACGCATTGAAAAAAATTGACAATAATAGTCCTGCAGCTAAAAGTGCTAAGATTATTGGTTGGTCTGATCCACTGGACTATTCAGGTGTAGAAGATTTACAGAAGAAGTTGAGCGTTGGAGCATACGAATAATATAAGATATCACAATATTACACAGGTCAGTAATGTGCAAACAATTACTGACCTGTGTAATATCTGAAAAGCAACCTATATTGACTCAATATTTAATCTGAAGGAGAGCAGCTATAATGAACCCCTTAGAAAAATTTCAAAACTTGCCAATCCGTTACAAGATTACAATCCTGGTGATATTCATACTCACGATATTATTGTCTGGATTCATGGCTACGAATAATTACATCCTTGAAGGAGGATTTCAAAAAATTAATAATTTTGTAAACCAATCATTAGAATCATCAAATAATAACGCTAAGGAGAATTTGGCTACCTCGCTCGACCTGTCAGTTAAAAATATGAACGATGCTTTGTATGAAAGTGCCAGTTCGATGACAAATCTATTAGGATTGGTTGTACCGGAATCAATAATTAAAAATGATTATATAGCATTAACAAATTATGTGAGTGCTGTAACAAAGGATGCCAGTATCGTATTTGCTGTAATCTTTAATAAAGATGGTCGACCCTTGACAAGGTATCTTAGTAAAGAAGATCCAATAATACAAAAATTTCTGAAAGCAACTGGGAAAACAAAAGTAGATCGTTTGTTGAACGGGGCAAGGAACAGTGAGGAAGTTACACTCATTGAACAGTCAGTTGATCTTGAAGGCACAAAATACGGATCTATCATAGTTGCAATCGACAATAATTTTATTAACGAGAAAAGTACCCCAATAAAACAATTGAATGAGGATATGATACAAAAGAACCAGGTTATGGCTGAATCGATGATTGAAGATATATCAATGAAATTCTCTGAAATGAAAAGTAATATTCTTCGTATTTTTATTTTGGTAACCATAGTTGGACTTATACTTACGTCTGGATTCATATATCTAAATGTTAATTTGATTACCAAACCAATAAATAAAATTGTTGCTATGATCAAGGATATAGCTGAAGGAGAAGGTGATTTGACGGTACGTTTGGATGTTGGACGTAAGGATGAAGTTGGTAATCTAGCCAAGTGGTTCAATACTTTTGTAGAAAAAATACAAGGAATAATAAAGAAGGTAAAAGCTAGTTCAGAACAGATCGGTAACGCATCCGGTGAAATAACATCAGCTTCAGAGGAATTAGCAACCGGTGCCGAAGAACAACAGGCACAATTAAGTGAAGTGGCTACATCAATCGAACAGATGAGTGCCATGATCTTGGAGGCTAGTAAAAACGCCGGAGAAACAAAACAAACTGCGCAGGAGACAACTGAAGCGGCTAATAATGGTCAGAAAAATGTTTCTGATACAATTAGCGGTATGGAAGGAGTCGCAGGAATTGTAGGCGACGCATCCAACCAAATTGGCGGTTTAGAAAAGCGTTCTAGCGAAATAGGGGAAGTTATTCAAGTCATTGATGACATCGCGGACCAGACCAATCTATTGGCGTTGAATGCTAATATTGAGGCTGCTCGTGCCGGTGAAGCCGGACGTGGATTTGCGGTGGTAGCAGACGAAGTTCGGAAGCTTGCAGAACGAACTGTTACAGCTACGGGAGATATCGGTGAACAGATTCAACAGATTCAGAGTGATGTTGGTGAAGCCGTGGAAGCGATGAGTAAGATCACGACGGAAACTGCTAACGGTCAGGAATTAGCCGGTCAATCAGGTGAAGCGTTGAATTCCATTGTTGAAATGATTGCACGAGTTGATGAAGCAGTTGCACAAATTGCTGCCGGTGCCGATGAACAAAGCAGCGGTGCTGAAGAGATAAGTAAGAATGTAGAATCTGTCTCCACCGTAAGTAAGGAGGCTGCTTCCAGTGCTCAAAAATTATCGGAATCAACTCATCAACTGAATGACGAAGTAGAAAGTCTCAATAAACTTATCAACCAGTTTCAGGTTTGATAAAGTAAAGTATTGAGTTAATTAAATGAAGCACCTCTCGAAAGTATAGAGTAAATATATTCGGAAGGTGCTGTAGTAAAGGTTTTGATCAATTATTCAGCAAACACATCGTGGTAAATGCATCATATTCAAGGTAGGAAAAATATTCTTGTGTGAAGAAAACCCTTCCCAAATATTAACAAATTACATTTACTCTGATTACTCAATCAATTTTCATTATATACTTATATAACTATCTGGCACAATATTTGAACAATACTTCTACAAGGAAATGGAAAACTTAAAATTTTGAAATAATGTTGACCGATTGTATAAATTATTACGGGGTATTCCATGGCTATAAAAAAAATAATAGGGAGAAAACTGAATGGTACAACAGAAGCTAAGTAAAACTACTTTTATTAAACTCACAAATCTTTCTTTAAGTAAAAAAATCCCCTTGTCTATCTTTTTAACATTAATGTTTGTCTTAGGGATTTCATTCTTATTAATTATTCAACGTCAAAGACAGATAGATTTTAATGTAAAAAAGGAAAATCTAAAACAAGTCTCTCGGTTAATTGAGGAAAGTATTACCTATTCTATGAGCCAAGGCGAGATGGATGTTGTTCAAAGTATTATCTCAAATACTGCACAGGAGGCATCTGTTGAAAGTATAAATCTTCTGAAGAATAACTTTCATGTCGAGATTTCCAGTAACTCTGATTTTATTGGAGAAGAGATAAGTAATGAAGCTAGCCATAAAACTGAAGA
The DNA here is from genome assembly GCA_964634215.1 of uncultured bacterium. GTDB lineage: Bacteria > Fidelibacterota > Marinisomatia > Marinisomatales > JAHJCW01 > JAHJCW01. The sequence continues at coordinate 36,183 of CAZWKR010000016.1, read as the reverse complement.
AACTCTTGTACCGGTTTTTGATGATTCAAACTATAAACAAGGATCATTGACCTATTATCAACCAATTTTATTAACCGATGATTGTCTGGATTGCCATGATGGTGAAGTAGGAGATCTTAGTGGTGTATTAATGACAACAGTAACTACAAAGGATATCCTTCAACGGCATTCAAGAAATCAGTCCATTTTAAGTTGGGTTGTCTGGGGTTTAACATTTTTAGTCAGTTTACTACTCTATTATATAATTCGAAAGTTAGTGGTAACTCCTATACAATCAATTGTGGTTTCAATCAAAGATATTGCAGAAGGTGAAGGTGATTTGACTAGACGTTTGGATGATAGTTCTAAGGATGAATTTGGTGATCTAGCAAAATGGTTTAATGCATTTGTTAAAAAAGTACATGGGATTATCAACAAAATAGGAGAGAATTCAAAACAGATAGGTAGCGCATCTAGTGAAATTTCATCCGCTTCAGAAGAATTAGCTACCGGTGCAGAGGAACAACAAGCACAATTAGGTGAAGTGGCCACATCAATTGAACAGATGAGTGCCATAATTCTGGAGGCAAGTAAAAATGCCGGAGAAACTAAACAAAATGCTATTGAGACAACAAAAGCGGCTAATAATGGCCAAACAACTGTTGCGAACACGATTAGTGGTATGGAAGGTGTTGCTGACATTGTAGAAAACGCATCTGACCAAATTAGTGGTTTAGAACGGAGTTCAGGTGAAATTGGTGAAGTTATTCAAGTCATTGATGACATCGCCGACCAGACCAATCTATTGGCGTTGAATGCTAATATTGAGGCTGCTCGTGCCGGTGAAGCCGGACGTGGATTTGCGGTGGTAGCAGATGAAGTTCGGAAGCTAGCAGAACGAACTGTTACTGCAACTGGAGATATCGGTGAACAGATTCAACAAATACAGAATGATGTTCGTGATGCTGTTGAAGCAATGAGTAAGATTAAAAAGGAAACTGCTAAAGGTCAGGAATTAGTCGGTCAATCTGGAGAAGCATTGAATTCGATTGTTGAAATGATCACCAGAGTGGATGATGCGATTGCTCAAGTCGCTACGGGTGCTGAAGAGCAGAGCAGCGGTGCTGAGGAGATCAGTAAGAATGTAGAATCTGTTTCTACCGTAAGTAAGGAGGCTGCCACCAGTGCTCAGAAATTATCGGAATCAGCACAACATCTGAATAATGAAGTAGAAAGTCTTAATGGACTTATCAACCAATTTAAGGTTTGATAATGTACGTAATGAGTTGATATAATGAAGCATCTTCCGAAAGTACATGATAAAGAGATTCGGAAGGTGCTTTAGAGTTAGTCTAAAAATCCTTCCTAAAGTTTCCCTAGTACAATAAAAGTATTATAATAAATAGAGGAAAAAAATTCTCATGTGCAGAAAACCCTTCCTTAAAAAAATAAAATACCGTTTTGATATTTATCACACAATCATTCGTCGTTATTTCTTATAAATTACTATTATGGCACGGTGTTTGAGTATATAAGCACATGCCAACTAAATTACTTTATAGAATTTTTCGAACTCGAGAATACAGATATTCTATATTAGATCAATCTGTAGTGAAGGATGGATTTATTATTGACCGGATGTTTTATTTTGTTGCTTTGGCTGCTGTAGGGTATTTCATGATTCATGTCGTCGTCTTTCTGCTGAGGTAAGACAAACAGTAATGAATAAACATAATGTTTTATTAAATAGGAAAATGAAAGGAAAAAAAATGAAAAAAACTATTATTATATTTATAGTAATTTTGTCAACACTATCCATAGTGTCGGCACAGATCGAGTTTTCCGGTTTTTTTGATATTAATTATCAATGTGATATATCAAGTAAGGAAAATCTTGGATTTAATTATGGTCAATTTGAACTAGATATTTCATCTGTTCTTTCGGATTATGTTCAAATAGAAGGTGCTATAGCTTATAATCCTGATGAAGAAAAGATGGAGCTAGGAGCTGGTTTTGTTGATTTTCATTTGTTTGGTGATGATGAGGAACATCCTGCAAGAGGAGGTTTTCTGAATCATTCAGGTTTAATGATTGGTCAATTCGATGTTCCTTTTGGCCTTGACTATCTCTCTATACCTTCACCGGACAGAAAAATTGTAAATACTCCTCTCCTAAATGAAATGACAATTAATTGTTGGAACGATTTTGGACTTAGCGTATATGGAGCGAATGATGTTTTCAATTTTGTCCTGTACTCAGTAAACGGTTTTAACGGTGGTGTCGCCTTAGGTGGCAGAACTGGCTATTTAGGATTGCCGTGGACGGAAGTGGGATTTTCAATTATGGCAGATGTTGAGAATATGAATTCGGTATATAATAATGTTATGGGATTTGATTTATTGTCTCAGCTTGGTAATCATAATGAATTGAAATTTGAGTATCAAATTTCTGAGGGTGTTTACCTTGGAGAACAAGATGATAATACTTCCAGTAACAAACATGAGGGATTCTATGTTCAGTATTTTACTGATTTTGTAAAATGGATAAAATTACCTGTTTTTGCTGTATTTAGATATGGAGCCTGGAATGCTGAGTTTGATAAAGATGAAAATGGGAATGACGATTATCAAAATAGATATACCTTTGGTATAGGATATCGAGTAGCAGAAAATGCGGAGTTTAGACTTGAGTATCTTTCAAATCAGATAGAAGATGAGAATAGGACGGATCTACTTACCATACAAACTGTAGTAAGCTTTTAAAACACTAATTATTGATATAATCGTGACAATGAAGAAAAATTTATATTAAATGAAAGGAGAAAAAAATGAGTTGGTTTAATAATCTAAAAATAGGTACCAGAATCCTTGGAGGATTCATAATTGTAGTGTCTTTGACGATGGTGGCCGGGGTAACGGGAATTGTCAGTGTCGGCTCGATAGGCGACGCGGTGGAAAGAATATCCTATGAGGAAGCGCCGTTAGTAGACGCAGCCATGGAAATGAAAATAAATATAGCAACGGCCATGAACGCTATGGAAGAATACAAGGGAGCCACTTCTACTATGGCATCAGATGATGAATCTATTATTAAAGGATTAGAAGAGAAATTCAATCAAACGGTAATAAATTTCGATGTTTTTGTCGATGCAATACTCCTGGGTGGTGAAACAGAAGGTGGTGAAATTCGAGCAACCGATAATGATGAGTTGCGTGTATTAGTTGAAGAGGCAGACCAGCTTCATAATGAGAAATTCCAATTAGCAACATCTGATCTATTTACGGCTGGGAAGGATCTGTTAAAACAGAAAGAAATTGTTAATGAAAGCATGGAATTGATGGAATCTATTTACGATGAAATTGCTATGGATGCTGGTAATGTTGAGAAAATTGTAAAGGAAATGATCACAGCCAAAAAGAATAATCTCAGTACTAATGCTAGGCGACTGATTGAGCGCGATATCCCATTAACCGATATGGCAATGGAAATAAAAACAACGTTAGCAATGAGTCGGATAAGACTTGAGGAAATCAATCAGCAAACAGATGAGAGTAGTATTACTGGCTTACAAAATGAGTTTGCCCAAACGATTGAAGAATTTGATCTATGGGTTACTGCTATACTTGAAGGGGCAGAAACAGACGAAGGAAGGGTATATGCTTCCACAGATGAAGAAATACTTACAATGGTAAAAGAACTTGATCTAGATCATGCCGATTTTCAAGAAGCAGCAGATGTACTAATCAAAGGTCAGTTAGAAATGGTTCGCTTAAACACAGTTGCGAATGAAGCTATGGTGAGATTAGATCAATATGGTGATGAAGTTGCTAATCTTTTAGACCAAGTAGAAGAAGAATCCAGTGGAGAGATGGATGATGCTGTATTATCAGCCGATGCATCTAAAGCGATGGCCAACATTACACTTATATCAGTGACAATAATATCAGTTCTAGCGGGAATTTTAATTGGTTTATTTATCAACCGTGGTATTACAAATCCGATCAATAAAGTTGTTGATATGGTCAAGGATATGGCACAAGGAGAGGGTGATCTGACAGTACGTTTGGATGTAGATTCAAAAGATGAATTAGGTGATCTGGCTAAATGGTTCAACACTTTCGTTGAGAAATTACAAGACATGATACAAAAGGTTAAAGGTAGTTCAGAGCAGATTGGTAATGCTTCCGGCGAGATTACATCAGCTTCAGAAGAATTAGCTACCGGTGCAGAGGAGCAACAGGCCCAATTAGGTGAAGTGGCTACCTCAATCGAACAGATGAGTGCCATGATCCTGCAAGCAAGCAAAAATGCCGGAGAAACTAAGCAAAATGCAATACAGACAACAGAAGCAGCCAATAATGGACAGAAAAATGTTGCGAACACGATTAATGGCATGGAAGGAGTTGCGGGAATTGTTGATAATGCATCGAGTCAAATTAGTGGTTTAGAGCAGCGTTCCAATGAGATAGGGGAAGTGATTCAAGTTATTGATGACATTGCTGATCAGACCAATCTATTAGCGTTGAATGCGAATATTGAAGCAGCTCGGGCCGGTGAAGCCGGACGTGGATTTGCTGTGGTAGCCGACGAAGTCCGGAAACTTGCCGAACGAACTGTTACAGCTACCGGAGATATTGGCGAACAGATCCAACAGATTCAGACTGATGTTGGTGAAGCCGTAGAAGCGATGACCAAGATCACGACGGAAACTTCAAATGGTCAGACCTTAGCAGGTGAATCCGGTGAAGCATTAAGTTCAATTGTTGATATGATCGCTCAAGTGGATGAAGCGGTTGCACAAATCGCTGCCGGTGCCGATGAGCAAAGTAGTGGAGCTGAAGAGATCAGCAAGAATGTAGAATCTGTTTCCACAGTAAGTAAACAGGCAGCTTCCAGTTCGCAGGAATTATCAGCATCAGCTCAACAGCTGAACAGCGAAGTGGAAGGTCTTAACGAACTTATCAATCAGTTCAAGGTTTGATAAAGTAGAGTATTGAGTTATTAAGATGAAGCACCTTCCGAAACTAAAGAGCAAAGAAATTCGGAAGGTGCTTCTGAGCAAAGACAATAACTCTTAGCTAAATAAAAAAGGAAAATATTATGACACAAACAACACAAGTCACAGCAGAAGTTAATTCGGATCATGACACCAGTCGTTATGGTGATTCGGGTAAGCAATCTGATGCAGATCTGCGTCAATTAGTTTGCTTTCGTCTAGGTGAAGAAAACTTTGGTGTAGATATTGAAAATGTACAGGAAATCAACCGTATGGTAGATATCACTAAGATTCCTCAGGCTCCGGTTTTTGTAGATGGTGTAATCAATCTTCGCGGACAGATCATTCCCGTAATTGATCTTAGGACACGATTTGGTTTTCCAAGATTGGAAGATGAATCGAAGGAAACTCGTATTGTTGTTGTAGAAACACAGTCAGTTACTGTTGGATTAGTAGTGGATGCAGTAACAGAAGTTTTACGGCTTTCTCAAGAAAAGATCGAAGAAGCACCTGATATTACTTCCAATATTGATGCCCAATATATTGAAGGAGTAGCCATGATGGATGAGCGTTTATTGATCTTATTGGATACAAATAAAATATTTACAGTTGAAGAGATGTCAAGAATTGATTCGGTCCAAGCATAATAATCATTAAATATTCCGAAGGTTTTGAGTAAGTGGGTTTTTGACTATTATTTCACAACATATATTTATCAAGAACAAGAGCTAAAACCTTCGGAAAATACATGAAATACTATTTGCTATACTTTACTAAAAAATCCTTATTGGTTAAATAAGATAAAGTAAAAAATAGAGGAAAATATTTCTTGTTTTAAGAAAACCCTTCCCTTTTTAAAACCAACCAGTCTTAACAAATATTAATCTATCTATCGTGGTTAACGTTTAAAAATACTACTGTGGCATGGTATTTGAACTTTATATCCACATGGAAACTGGAAAACTTTATAGAACTGGTCGAATTCGAGAATATAGATTACCAGTAATAGACCAATCTGTTGTGAAAGATGGACTTACTATTGACCGGATATTTTATGTTGTAGCTTCGGCTGCTGTAGGGTATTTCATGATTCATGTTGTTGTCTTTCTGCTGAGGTAAGACAAAAATGAGTACAATAGTAACTAATTAGACATAATGTTCTATTAAATAGAAAAATGAAAGGAAAAAAATGAATAAAATCATTATTATATTGATATTTATTTTATCAATAATAACTATGCTGTCGGCACAGGCTACTATAGGTGTAGATATATACAACCGATATGTATGGCGTGGAACGGATTATGGAAATGCAGCTTCAGTCCAACCAACGTTAGAATATTCTATGGGCGGATTCACTATTGGTGCATGGGGTGCGTGGGCTGTTAATGGAGCTCAGGGTGGAAATGAAAATGATCTATTTGTGTCAACACAAATCGGGCCGGTTGGATTAACCGTTACAGATTATTTCTTTCCAGAATATATAGGAGAAGATGATATCTTAGATGATGCAAATCATATTTTTGAAATCAGTGCCGGAATGGACATTGGACCTATGGCTGCAATGGTAGCTACGAATGTACATGGCGACGATGAAAATTCTACTTATATCGAATTGGGATACAAGGCATTGACTGTAGGGTTCGGAAATGGTTTTTATTCGACTGATGGCGAGTTTATGCCTGTAAATATCGGAATCACAGCCAAAAAAGATAATATCAGTGTTTCTTATATACTTAATCCTGATCAAGAGACATCTTTCTTGGTAGTGGGGATGCATTTTTAGTTGATGATACAACATAAATTGTTAGATAAAACAACTAATACAATATAATAAAAGGAGTAAGGAATATGTTAAAGAATATGACAATAGGTAAAAAGCTAATTATTTTCTTTTTACTGGTGGGAATAATACCATTAGCAATAGTTGGTTTCTGGTCATATAATAATGCTCAGAAAGCTCTATCTGAACAAATAGAAAATAATCTGGATGCAGTTGTTGGATTAAAATATGCAGAGATTGGTGCATTCTTCAAAGACATTGAACATAACTTGAATGCGATTGCAAAAACGAATGATGCTAAAGTTGCAGTACAACAGTTAGTAAAATATCATGATGAGATGGAAATGGGGGCAACTGAAAGTTTCGATATGAGTAGTTCAAAAGAGGCCGTAACAAAGACATATAATGAAGTCTGGGATGAGGTTAATGAAGTTTTTAAGATATATCCCGAAGAGTATGGATATTATGATATTTTCATTATCTGCAAAAAACATGGTCATGTGATGTATACATGGGCAAAAGAAGCTGATTTGGGGACAAATCTTGGAGCAGGACAGTATAGAGATTCAGGTCTTGCTGAAGCATGGAGAGAATCAATAAATAAAGATGGATATTATTTAACTGATATCACTGCTTATGCTCCATCAAATGGTGCACCAGCTATGTTTGCAGCTAATCCTATTCATAAAAATGGAGAGACAATTGGCGTTGTAGTATTGCAGATCCCACAGGATAGAATCGATGAAATTATGAAAAAGGCAGAAGGAATGGGTGAAACTGGTGAAACTTACTTGGTCGGTTCGGATTACCTGTTCCGGAGCAATTCCAGATTAACGAACGATGAAACACTACTTAAAGTATCAGTAAACACCACAGGACCACAAGAAGCTTTTCGTGTTAAAGATGAGTATGACGGTGTTTACGGCGATTATACAACAGAATCAGAAGCAAAGGAAGCGGGAAGAGATTTTTCAGCTAAATTAGGTGGAGTTCCGGTTATTGGTATGTGTTTATACATTCCCGAGTTGAACTGGGTTTTAATAGGTGAGATCGATGAAGCAGAAGCATTTGCTGCGATATATGGATTAAGAAACGCGATTTTATTAATAGCGATTATAATAGCACTGGCAGTTGGAATTGTGGGTTTTTTCACTGCTAAGAGTATTTCAAATCCGATCAATAAAGTTGTTGATATGGTCAAGGATATGGCACAGGGTGAAGGTGATTTGACGGTACGTTTGGAAATGGATACAAAGGATGAGTTGGGTGATCTGGCCAAGTGGTTCAATACTTTTGTTGAGAAATTACAAGACATGATACAAAAGGTTAAAAGTAGTTCAGAACAGATCGGTAACGCATCCGGTGAAATAACATCAGCTTCAGAAGAATTAGCTACCGGTGCAGAAGAGCAACAGGCCCAATTAGGTGAAGTGGCTACTTCAATCGAACAGATGAGCGCTATGATCTTGGAGGCAAGTAAAAACGCCGGAGAAACTAAACAAAATGCAATGCAGACAACAGATGCAGCTAATAAGGGTCAGAAAAATGTTTCTGATACAATTAGCGGTATGGAAGGTGTCGCGGGAATTGTAGGCGACGCATCCAACCAAATTGGTGGTTTAGAAAAGCGTTCAAGTGAAATTGGTGAAGTTATTCAAGTCATTGATGACATTGCTGATCAGACCAATCTATTAGCGTTGAATGCTAATATTGAGGCTGCTCGTGCCGGTGAAGCCGGTCGTGGATTTGCAGTGGTAGCAGACGAAGTTCGGAAGCTTGCAGAACGAACTGTTACAGCTACGGGAGATATCGGTGAACAGATTCAACAGATTCAGAGTGATGTTGGTGAAGCCGTGGAAGCGATGAGTAAGATCACGACGGAAACTGCTAACGGTCAGGAATTAGCCGGTCAATCAGGTGAAGCGTTGAATTCCATTGTTGAAATGATTGCACGAGTTGATGAAGCAGTTGCACAAATTGCTGCCGGTGCCGATGAACAAAGCAGCGGTGCTGAAGAGATAAGTAAGAATGTAGAATCTGTTTCTACAGTGAGTAAACAGGCGGCTTCCAGTTCTCAGGAATTATCGGCATCAGCCCAACAGCTGAATGGAGAAGTAGAAAGTCTCAATAAACTTATCAACCAGTTTAAGGTTTGATAAAGTAGAGTAATTGGTTAATGAAATGAAGCACCTTCCGAAAATATATGGCAATGAAGTTCGGAAGGTGTTTTTGAGATTAATACAACTACTATTAGAAAAATTAAGAAAGGAAAAATATTATGACTCAAACAGCACAAGTCACAGCAGAAATGAATCAGGATCATAACACCAGCCGTTATGGTGATTCGGGTAAACAATCTGATGCAGATCTGCGTCAATTAGTTTGCTTTCGTCTTGGTGAAGAGAACTTCGGGGTTGATATTGCAAATGTACAGGAAATCAATCGCATGGTAGATATCACTAAGATTCCTCAAGCTCCGATTTTTGTTGATGGTGTAATCAACCTTCGTGGACAAATAATTCCTGTGATTGATCTTAGGACGCGATTTGGTTTTCCAAGACTAGAAGATGAATCAAAGGAAACTCGAATTGTTGTTGTAGAAACACAGTCAGTCACAGTTGGATTAGTAGTGGATGCAGTAACAGAAGTTTTACGGCTTTCTCAAGAAAAAATTGAAGAAACCCCTGATATTACTTCCAATATTGATGCTCAATACATCGAAGGTGTTGCAATGTTGGATGACCGTTTATTGATACTGCTGGATACAAATAAAATCTTTACAGTAGAAGAGATGTCTAGAATTGATTCGGTTAATCAGGCATAAACAAACATTAAATATTCCGAAGGTTTCAAAGTTTTTGATATATGTTTTTATGAAATGTATTTAAAAGTAGATGGATTAATGGGGTTTGTCAACTATTTGAAGAAATACATTCCAAAGATCCAACAGTAAGAAATCTTCGGAATACGTTTTAAACAAAAAAAAACCTTCCCTATCGGGAAGGTTTTTTTTCATATTCCTTTTCACAAAGGCGAGGTGATAATCCTTTTTAGTTCTTTAGTGAATTTTAACAAATTTTCTTTATTCTTATTAAAAACTATTGAATATTAAATCAAAAAAATCTGATGATGGCAAAAATGATGTCAAAAATAAATTTATCAATGTGATAACCGATAATGTAAGTGTAGCTCATTGAAATGGAATCAGGGAAAAGGTGGCTCAGAATCCATGAGAGTTAAAAGAAATCCACCGAGGGGAACGGATGCCCCGTCAAACGATAAAGAATAAACATGGAGGTTTATTATGAGTCTATTTAGAATAGCAACAAACGATCAAGCAGCGAATGCATTAAGAGCGCTGTATGATGTGAACGAAGGTATAGGCGTGCGCCAGTCACGCTTAGCATCTGGTAAACGAATCAATACTGCACAAGATGATACGGCCGGCTATGCCATTGCTCAATCCCTTAAGTCACGTAAATCCGGTTTGGAAGCTGCTTTGGGTAATGTGAGTAATGCCAGGAATATTGCCGCAATCGTTGAAGGTGGTTATCAAGGTCAGATGAACATTCTTCAGAGTATTAAGGACAAAATAGTCCAGGTAGCAGATGGTTCATTAGATCAGGACCAAAGGGCTGCGATCTATGATCAGATCACTGAACTTAAAACGGAATTAGATGATATTAAAGATCAGACCACATGGAACGGATCAGCCCTAATGGGTTCATCCAAGACATTTCATGTAGGTGATGGTGCAACTGACACGCTTTCAGTAACATTTGCAAGCTTTGATTCAAGTGGTGTATCCCTCTCGGGTAATTCGGCTGCTGCAGTAGCTGCTGATATCACTGCAGTTGATACAGCAATTGAAACGTTAGCCGGACACATTCAGGATGTTGGTGATAAGATGGTACGTCTTTCTTCAAAAGAAGATACGTTGGGAGTCAGTATAACTAATACTGATGCGGTTCGCAGTGCTTATGAAGATGCTGATTTTGCAAAAGAACAAATGGAGGTTATGAAACTCCAAATTCTACAGCAAACTGCTGTTTCTTCTTTCGCACAAGCGAATGTGGCACCGCAAGTCGTTCTATCACTGTTTAGTTAATCTCACTCCATATTGACGATAACTATTCATCGAAGTGGCGGGAATGTATTTTCCCGCCACTTTCTTTTTGTTGCCGTTTTTAATAAATATTACATTTATAAATATACCTTCAATTGATATGTGTATTAGCAGGTTTCCGAAAGTATTAAAACAAGAGTAAGGATTGTAACGATTTTATATCTATATAGTATATTTCATGAATATTATACAATTTTCTTAAAAAATCATAAAAAGTGTTAAAGATTGTTAAATAGTGTCCGATATTATAATCGAAAGGCTCATTGAAATGGAATCAGGGAAAAGGTGGCTCAGAATCCATGAGAGTTTAAGGAAATCCACCAATGGGCAAGGAAGCCCATCAAATAACAAAGAATAAACACGGAGGTTTATTATGAGTTTATTTAGAATAAGTACAAACGACCAAGCAGCGAATGCATTAAGATCGCTGTATGATGTAAATCAAGATATGGGAGTACGCCAGGCACGCTTAGCATCTGGTAAACGAATCAATACTGCACAAGATGATACGGCCGGCTATGCCATTGCTCAATCCCTTAAGTCACGTAAATCCGGTTTGGAAGCTGCTTTGGGTAATGTGAGTAATGCCAGGAATATTGCCGCAATCGTTGAAGGTGGTTATCAAGGTCAGATGAACATTCTTCAGAGTATTAAGGACAAAATAGTCCAGGTAGCAGATGGTTCATTAGATCAGGACCAACGGTCATCGATCTACGATCAGATCACTGAGCTTAAAACGGAATTGGATGATATTAAAGATCAGACCACATGGAACGGATCAGCGCTAATGGGTTCATCCAAGACATTCCATATTGGTGCTGCAGCAACAGATACACTTTCAGTAACATTTTCAAGTTTTGATTCAAGTGGTGTAACCCTCGCGGGTAATTCGGCTGCTGCGGTAGCTGCTGATATCACTGCAGTTGATACAGCAATTGAAACGTTAGCGGGACACATTCAGGACGTTGGTGATAAGATGGTACGTCTTTCTTCAAAAGAAGATACGTTGGGAGTCAGTATAACTAATACTGATGCGGTTCGCAGTGCTTATGAAGATGCTGATTTTGCAAAAGAACAAATGGAGGTTATGAAACTCCAAATTCTACAGCAAACTGCTGTTTCTTCTTTCGCACAAGCGAATGCAGCACCGCAAGTAGTCCTATCTCTATTTAGTTAATCTCAAATTGATTATAAGGACAAAAATAATGGCAAATGGAATTCTAGATATTAAAGGCGTAGCAAGTTACTTGAATATGAAAGAACAAACCGTATACCGGCTAGTTCAGCAGAAGAAGATTCCAGCCCTTAAGATTGGTGGACAGTGGAAAGTAAAACAATTTCACTTGGATAAGATGTTTGACGAGATACTACAGGACAAATTACAGGAACTGCAGCGCTAACTATATTACCTTATATAAAATAGGTATAAAAAACATTAAAGCCTTCCAAATTTGGAAGGCTTTAATGTTTTTTATAATAGCTCTTTAATTACATTATTAGGATGGCATGTATGGAAAAAGTCTTATAGTGAACAGTCCTATATATTTATGGGTGGGAAATAATTTCCTGCTTATTGAATTTATAATTAGTTAAAATATCTTGTTCACATCAAGAATTCTATTGTTTCTATCGAGTATCTTGAAAAAAAACATTTTTCATAACAAGTGGCATTGTTTTTGCTTATTAATTGTACAGCACTATCAGAATAATGAAAATAAAGTTCACATATGTAAATAGCATACCAATGGTTTTTGCCTTATTTGGTTTATCTACTGTGTTAAAAGAGTCTTATTTGGTAATTACGGTATGACTCAAAGAAGAATTAATAAATTGAAAAAATGATGAACAATTATGGAATCAAATGCAGCAGGGGTTTTGCAAGATCCGATATTACAGGGATTCTCACGGTTAAAGATCGAATTGCGTTCAGGGGATACCAAGACAAAATTACTCATGGATATGGGGAGAATTATTTCAAAAGGGAAATTGCAAGGATTAAGAGATGCTTTTTCCATAAGTGGAAATCCAATTATGGACAATATTCACACTTATCTGAATCGCTCAGGTTATCGATTGGCGTGGGAAAAAATTGTCTTGTTGGGATGCTCCGCTGGTGGAAACGTTGCATTACGAACATTGTTCAAAAATACAAGTGTTCCACATATTCCAATATTAATAGCTATTCACCACAATCCGGGGTTTCAGTTTACTACGAAGTTTGAAATGGAAAATAGTATCATGACAAGTGTTACCTCTGCCAAAGATGGACAACCAATTCGAGGTTCTCATATATATTTTTTACCGGGGGATCAAAACATATGTTATAGTAGCGGTACTGCTTCATTCTCGATGAGAAAAATTATGGAGAAACAACGTTTCCGTCCGGTTATTGATAAAGTGATAACCGATGCAGCAAGTCGATTTAGGCAGAACCTTTTTGTAGCTATTATGAGTGGAATGCTCAATGATGGATCAGAAGGTGTAAAAGCTGTTCACTTGAAGAGTGGTGAAGTATGGGTTCAAAAACCGGAAACTGCTCTATTTAAAGATATGCCCGAAAATGCGATAAAATCATTACCCATAATTAAGAAAGGAGCATTGAATGTAATAGCAACTAAGATTAATCAATTATCACTCAATCATTTATCAATAAAACCAATGATTGGAGTACGCGCATGATGACAAAACCACATGTTTTCGAAGCAGCACTAACAGCGGAAAGTAACCTAAATGGCTTTTTTAAGGAAAGTATGGTTGTTGTTCGAACAGAATTTTTTCGTGACAAAGATATGCAGAGAGATTTAGAAGAGATAGTATTACCTGATTTATTTTCTACCAGTGCAAAAAGAACCCAAAAACTGAAAATATGGTCGGCAGGGTGTTCGGAAGGTCGGGAACCTTATTCAATAGCGGCTATTGTACACCGCTGGATGGAACAGACTAAATATCACAGGGTATTTAATTATAGTGCATCAGATATCAACAATGATATGATCACAATTGCAAAATCAGGGCATTATCAATACCAAGAAAAAGACAACCGCCGTCTTGTAGGATGGGACAAATATTTTAGTATTATAAATAATGAAATCGTAGTGGATGCTATTTTGAAGAAAATAATTCGTTTCCAATGTGAAGATATTTTACAATCAAAAGTAAATGAACTGCAGGACATCATTGTATGTGCAAACGTTCTTTTGTACTACGAACCTGAATTTAGGAAGATCATTGTTTCAGAATTATCGAAGAAATTGAAATCTGGTGGGTATATTTATCTGGAGTCTATTGGACGACGTTATATGTCATCAATTGGGCTAAAACGATTCGGTTACAAAAGCCGTTTTTTTAAGAAGAATTGAATAAGGAAGTAAATATTATGCAGAAAAGTATTCAGCAGAATCATTTACCAGAAACAATTATGGCACAGCTGTCAGCATCAGATTCAGATGACCGTATGTGGGCTGTATTTGATTTGGATCAATATGAACCAGAATTAATTGCACCAGAATTAATTAAAAAAATTCAAGACGAGCATCGAGCGGTGCGAGAAGCAGCATCAGAAATATTGGAAATGATACCGCCTAAATTGGTTACATCTGATTTGGTTCCTTTATTAGGTAGTGAACGAATTGAAGTGAGAAATATTGTAGCCACAATTCTAACGCGATTTGGTGATGAAGTCGTTGACGAATTGATTTCTGCTTTAACACATGGGAATGAAGATGTTAGAAAATTCGCCGCAGATATACTCGGATTGAACGGCAGTGATTTAGCGGTACCTGAGTTATGCAAAGCTGCCTTAAACGATGATGTAGACAATGTAGTTGTTTCAGTAATTGAAGCACTAGGGAAGATAGGTTCACCAAAAGCACTGGAGATGCTTTACAAAATAGTACTTGGCACAAATGAAACTATAAAGAATGAAGCAATTGAAGCCATTGGATTCATAGGGGACGATAAATCTGCAGAATTTCTGGAATCTCAATTGAATCAGGGAAATCCGTTAACCCTATTTGCAGTAATTGATGCACTAGGAAATATTGGATCAGAATCTTCCATTATTAAATTGAAAGATTATTATTGCTCGGATGCGCTCGATGTTCTCGTAGAGCCTATTGTTTTATCCATGTTGAAAATTGGAGAACGCAAACGGGTGAAATTGTTTGATGGAAATCAGGATAATTTGATCAAAACGGTTGCGGACATCATCAATAATGGTAATATAGTTGTTGCTGATTTGTTAGCATTTCAATTGTCACTAGGACAAGATGAAAATGTTTTAAGATATTTATTTAACCGAGCAAATCAATTCCCCTCTTCGTTATTGGTCTCCCTCGTAAAAGTAGCCTGTGAATTTCCATCACTAAGTAATAAAGTGGCCGAATTGGCACACCATGAAGATGAATGGGCAGCGTATTCTGCCGTAGAAGCTTTGGAAAAATACGACGCAGAACATGTCGGTGATCTAGTGATTAATTTATTGAAAGAATTGGATGGTATGCCAGTTGTGGCTGCTATTCGAGTTGCAGTTTCTCTGGGTTTAAATAAAGCTATCCCAGTTATTGAAACTCTAAAAGATAGTGCGAATGATGATATTAAAGAAACAGCGGTTTTGGCATTGAACAGTCTAACCTAATAAATAACCATACTAACGGAAAGCAATGATCCATAAAACACCAGAGTTTTATAAAGAAAAAGTTGATTCATTGTTGAATCTACCGACACTTTCTACTATTGCAAATAAAATAGTGCAAGTTACAAGGAATGATAATAAGTCTGTAAATCAACTCTTGCCTATTATTGAAAAAGATCCACCTTTTGCAATGAAAATATTAAAATTAGCCAACTCAGCATATTATGGTTCTCTTGATGAAATTAAATCCTTGAAGCAAGCAGTGGTAGGTATTGGTATGAAAGCGTTGCATCAACTCGCTTTGAGTTTCTCAGTCCTTTCTGTGTTTGCAAATATGAAAGATGAAGAGGGACTATACTGGAGCGATTTCTGGATGCATTCTGTAGCCTGCGCACATATAGCCGAATTGCTCAATAAAAAATTAGGACTGGCAATCCCCGGAAGCCCATACTCCCTTGGACTATTGCATGATATCGGAAAACTTGTTCTTCATCGTATTGACCCAGTATTATACACAAAAGCAGCGAATTATGCGAAAGAAAAAAGTTTAACAAGTATGGAAAGTGAACAGGAAATGTTTGGTATCACCCATGAGGATACAGGTAAATGGATTGCAGAAAAATGGAAATTACCAATAGAAATAATTCAAGTGATTGGATTTCATCATCATCCCTCTGATTGCGATGAATCATTACAAAAATCTACATCGTTGATACAAGTTGCTGACCTGGTCTGTAATTTTAATTTAATGAATTTTCGTTCCGGTTATGTTAACTCTATTCCCCGAGAAGAGTCAGGCTGGTTGATATTGCAGTTGAATAATAAATACTTAGAAGAGATGGATTTTGAACATTTTGTTATGAGCATTCAAGATGAAGTTGAAGATATTTATCGCCAGGTAAAATTGATAAAACCATAATGATTAATACAACCAAATTGTCTTCGGATACCTTTATCAAACTGCGAGATTTTATCTACGAAAAAAGTGGTATATTTTTTCAAGAAAATAAATTATATCTGCTAGAGACCCGTATTGGCAGACGTCTGTCTGATCTGAGTCTTGATACGTACGAGAATTATTACTCCTATATTAGAAAAGCAGGTGGAAATAGAAAAGAATTAAATCTTTTATACAATGAAATAACAATTAACGAAACCTACTTTTTTCGATATTATAAACAGTTAGATGCCTTTTCAAAAAAACTTCTACCTAAAATTAAAAAGGAACGTCAAGGAAAAAGCATTAATACAATTCGCATTTGGAGTGCGGCAAGTTCTTCTGGAGAAGAATTATATACTATAGGAATGCTAATACAAGAAGAGGCTAATAGCTCTTTAGGAAATTGGTCTTACAAATTAGAGGGAACAGACATCAGTGAAAAAATAATAGAAAAAGCGCAAAACGGTCGCTATACAAAAAATTCATTTCGTAGCGACATACCAAGCTATTATAAATCAAAATATTTTACACTAGACAATAATGATTTTATCATCAAGGATTCAATAAAAAAAATGGCAACATTCAGCTATTTGAATTTAAATGATCATTACAAAATTAGGTTTAAACGTGGAGTAGATTTCATTTTTTGTAGAAATGTACTCATTTATTTTGATGATGAAATGAAAAAACAGGTGGTACGTGCTCTGTACGATACTTTAAATCACGGTGGTTATCTGTTTTTAGGTGAAGCAGAATCTCTTCATCATGTGAGTTCTGCGTTTAAAGTAGAGCATTTCCCGGGAGCATTTGTTTATAAGAAAGAATAGAAATGAGTGAATAGGAGTAATAAAATGGAACAAGTTATAATGGTAGTTGATGATTCATCGACAGTTCGGAAGTTTCTATCCTTCTGCCTGAAAATGAATAACTTAACAGTAATTATGGCTGAAGACGGAATGGACGCGTTAGAAAAAATGTCTCAAATCCGCGTGGATTTAGCGATTGTCGATCTAAATATGCCCAACATGGATGGGTTTGAATTACTTGAAAATATTCGAGGTTCAGACGATTACAAAGATTTACCTGTTATTATATTGTCGTCAGAACGGGGCGAAATATCGAAAAAACGTGGAAAAGAATTAGGGGCAAACGCATATCTTGAAAAACCACTTGATGTAAAAATGATTCAATATCAAGTTTCCAAATTTTTAAATGAATAATTATATGAATTACATATCACTAAAATATAAATATTTATCAATTTTCAGAAGGTGCTTGGGATGAGCATGTATGACCAGTTAGTCGGAATGGATGATATCCTGGATGACTTTGTCATTGAGATGAATGAGATCATCGAAAAATTGGATGAAGATTTGCTTATTTTAGAAAATGGTGCGACGGATGAAATTGTAAATGGGGTATTCCGTGCCTTCCATACAATAAAGGGAACAGCAGGATTTCTATATTTTGAACAGTGTCAAGATTTAGCTCATATGGCGGAAAATGTTTTAGATAAGATTAGAAATAATGAACTTGAACCAAATGCAAATATCGTCGATACTTTACTTCATACAGTAGATTGGTTTCGCAGTTTCATTGATCACGTCCGTGACCGAGAAGAGCATGACGCAACTATCAAATCATTAGTTGCAGATTTAAAAAATTATACTGAACATCCTAGTGAGCATGCGGTAGAGTCCAAAAATGAGGAAGAAAAAAATAAGGTTAATCCTGCAAGTTCATCGAAGGAAACTATAGATATAAATCTTCCAGATGAACTGATTTTGGAATTTATCAATGAATCTAGAGATAAACTTGAATTCCTCTCAGCTGACTTGTTAAGCCTGGAAATTGAACCGGACAATCAGGAATTAGTAAACAATTTATTTAGGGCTTTCCATACTTTAAAGGGAAATAGTGGATTACTTGGACTAAAACAATTTCCAACTGTAGCCCATAAATCAGAGGACATCTTAGGTTTAGTAAGAGACGGAAAAATAGTTCCTGAAACCCAGACCATTGATGCATTATTAGCTTCGGTTGATTGGATGAAAAATTTAGTCGATGAAGTTGAGCAGGGAGCTATCTCTACACATGATATTGATGACATATTAGATGGATTAGCAATCGCTTTGTGCGAAGATACAGAAAAAGTTAAATCTGTACCTTCAATAAATGGCAAATCGAATTCTAAATCGGAAAAATCACTACCAAAAAAAGAAAAATCTGATAATAGTGATGAGAATTGCAATAAACGAATAGAACAGACCATCCGAGTTGATGTAGAACGGCTTGATAAATTAATAAATTTAGCTGGTGAACTCGTGTTGGAAAAAAACAGATTATTACAGATCAGTCGCGAACTCAATACACAATACAATGGGGTCGAAGAAATTGGACAACTAAATAGTGTAAATAATTCTATGGGTTATATTACCACAGAAATACAGGAAGGTGTGATGCAAATGCGTATGTTACCAATAGCTACTGTGTTTCGAAAATTCCCGAGATTGGTTCGAGACCTTGCACGCGATAAAGGCAAAGAAATCGCTCTGGACATAACAGGGGAAAAGACTGAGTTAGATAGATCAGTCATTGAAGCCATTGGAGATCCGATGGTTCATTTATTGCGAAATGCAGCAGATCATGGAATTGAAACACCAAAAATTCGCGAAAAATTAGGTAAACC
This sequence comes from uncultured bacterium, assembly GCA_964634215.1. GTDB lineage: Bacteria > Fidelibacterota > Marinisomatia > Marinisomatales > JAHJCW01 > JAHJCW01. Next base: position 17,037 of record CAZWKR010000016.1, on the reverse strand, counting down.
ACGCCAAGGGACGGTTGGGTTAAATGCATACCAGGAGGGAAATCATATTGTCATTACTATTACAGATGATGGTGCCGGAATTGATCCTGATAAAATTGGTCGTATTGCACTTGAAAAGGGAGTTGTAATTGAATCGGAATTGAACTGTTTGTCAGAAAATGATAAAATAAATCTTATTTTTAAACCAGGATTTAGTACAGCAGAAAAAGTTACAGATGTTTCTGGTCGTGGTGTCGGAATGGATGTGGTTCATACAAATATTGCAAAACTTAACGGAATCGTTCAAATTGATTCAAAAATTGGAAAAGGGAGCGTTTTTACAATTAAACTTCCCCTGACACTCGCGATCATGAATGGAATGGTAGTTCAATCTTTTGATGAGCACTATATTATTCCGATAACAGTCATATCAAGTACAATGCGCTATGATGAGAAAATGGTATCCACAATTAAGGGGAAGGATGTGCTTAAATTGAGCGAATCGGTTATTCCTCTCATACGTCTGCATGAAATATTTAATGTTGTTATGAATGACGATGCTGATTTATATATTATCGTTGTGCAAGTGGCGGAGAAAAAACTGGGACTTGTTGTTACGGGTCTACTTGGGCAAGAAGAAACAGTCGTAAAGCCGTTGGGCAAAGCCCTGGGGAAGGTGAAATTTGTTACAGGCGGAACTATTCGTGGAGACGGGCGAGTTTCACTCATACTAGATATACCGGAATTAATCAAAACACAATTAGTAAGACCTATAGGAAAAAGTATATGATAAATGTGTTAATAATTGATGATTCTGCATTCATGCGAAAAGCTTTGGAGATAATGCTGAAATCGGATCCGGAAATTAAAATAGTCGGTACAGCTAGGGACGGAGAAGAGGGATTTGAAAAAGTAAAAGAACTTAATCCTGATGTAGTTACATTGGATATTGAAATGCCTAGAACAAATGGGTTGACATGTTTAGATATGATTATGAAGGAAGTCCCAACACCAGTATTAGTTGTTAGCTCAATTACAACTGAGGGTGCAGAAGTGACACTCGATGCATTAGAACGCGGAGCAGTAGATTTTATTGCAAAAACACAATCATTTGTTGCTATTGATATAACGAAAATTAAAGAAGACTTGCTAAAAAAAATAAAAACTGTTGCTCGGAAAAGATCATTAAAAAGTAGATTGCGTAGAGAAGTAGCACTTAAACGGCGAGTTACAAGAGTTACTGAGGAAAAACCTAAAAGCGCAAAGATAGCATTTTCCGTCAACAGTGGAGTTAAGTGCATTACCATAGGAGTTTCCACAGGTGGACCCCCAGTAGTACAAAGTATTTTAAGTGCATTGCCAGAAAAATTTCCAGTTCCGATTATGATCGCACAACACATGCCAAAAGAATTTACCAAGTCATTTGCAAAACGGTTGGATTCTCTTTCTAAAATTACCGTAATCGAAGCAAAGACTGGCGATAGATTGGAACGTGGAATGGCTTATGTTGGCCGTGGTGGTGAACATTTAATTGCCGAACGGCAAGGCATAAATGTGTACACACGATTAACAAATTCACCATCAGGTCTATTATATTTTCCTTCAGTCGATGTACTAGTATCATCTGCTGTAGATGTATATGGTTCTAGAACATTGGGCATTCAGTTAACAGGAATGGGGAAGGATGGACTGTTAGGTATGAAAAAATTGCATGAAAAAGGAGGAATAATTTTAGCACAGAACGAAGAATCTTGTGTTGTTTATGGAATGCCAAAAGCAATTGTCGATAATGGAATTGCAACGGCAATACTATCAATTAATGGTATCGCAAATGCTTTAAAAACTATTTGAACGAAATATTAATAAAGGAGTTTAAAATGACGGATAAAAAAGTACTTTTTGTTGAAGATTCACCCACGATGAGGCGCATTATTATGAACGCATTACAGAATATTGGATTTACGGATATCATTGAAGCAGAACATGGAATGGATGCATTAGAAAAACTCAAAGATACTGATGTTGATTTGGTGTTGACCGATTGGAATATGCCGGAGATGAATGGTGAGGAATTGGTTAAAAATTTGCGTGCAAATTCAAAATATAAGTCTACACCTATTCTTATGATTACGACCCGTGGAATGAAAGAAGATGTGGTGTCAGCCGTCAAGTTGGGTGTAAATGGATATATGGTTAAACCATTTACACCAGAAGTATTAAAAAGAAAGTTAGAAACGATTTTGGATTAAACAATTATAGGAATATTGACATGAAGCACATGGAAAGTATTGATGATATATTGAATAAAATTAACGAAATGCAGGAGTTCTGTAAAGTTAATGATATGATGCGCGAGTTTTGTAACGCAAATGATGATATCCTGCCATTTATGGAAGGTTTGTTTATTTTTTTAAGAGATATCATGCCACTAATGACTGAAATAAATACATCTTTACGTGACGGTAACCGAAAATTACCCACCGCATCTGAAAAAATTTCATCTGTGACAAGCACTACTGAGATGGCAACCCATGAAATAATGGATATGTTAGATAATATTTCAAAAGTATTACCTGGAATCCAAAAGGGAGATCAAGACAAAGTACTAGAAGTACAAAAAGATGTTAATGATATCATTCTTGCTTTACAGTTTTAAGATATTATTGCACAACAATTGGATCATGCAGACAGGATATTGGTTGCAATTCATGATAAATTTTATAATTTATTCTATTCAATTGATAAAATGAAAATGAATGCAGGATTGGGATCAAATATAGTACAGGTTATTGAGAGTAGTGTAGACGAAGAACAAAAGCAAAAGGAAGAGGATGCATTTAAAGAAAAAACAGAAGATAAAATGCGATATGATACAGAAATATCCCAAGATGATATTGACGCATTATTTGGATAAATATTAATGCTTATTGAAGATATATTACAGGTAGTGTAATGATTTTTAATATTCATAATAGAGAAAGCAACCAAAATATTTGGTCTATTCGGACATTGTTTTTTCGAACAATGAATTTGTAGGGTACTCATGTTAAAAAAAGAAACTAATGTAACAGAATTACAATCAACTGAAACTTATTCTCGAAAAAGCATGATAAAGAGTAATGCAGTTCGGCAAAGTGCACTCAGGAAAGTGGTAATAAAGGAAAATACTGTCCAAGAGTACGAATTTCCACACTATAATTCAACTGTTGAACCAATAATGGACAATGGATTAGTTGTGGGAGTGAGCCATCGATGTTGTTGTGGCGAAAGTACAGAAATCCGATTTGAACTTGAACAAAAAATACCTAGTGAATCTTTAGAATCGTGAGCGAAAAAGTTCATATCTATATTTCAGATGATGGAATGAAAGCCTATCTTCTTACAAAAGATATCCTTAATGCTAACATTATACCTGAAGATATTCGTGCTGCAGCCAAAAAATCCGGAATTAAATACGGATTTAAAGGGGATCTAATTAAAAATTGTTCATTTACGGATTTAGAAGGTGATATTTGTGTTATAGCAGTTGGTCAATTGCCAACACACAAGGATGATGCCGAATTAGTTTGGTATATTAATACACGAAATCCGTTGCTACCCCAAATAAATGAATCCGGTAGAGCGGATTTCAAAAAATTACAACAATTTGAAGAAGTTAAGAAGGGACAGGAGCTAGTATCTAAAATTCCACCTACAATCATTAAACCTGGGAAATCTGTAACTGGTGAAGATATTCAATACATGAGAATAACATCAGATGTGTCAGCTGGAAAGAATATCGCTGTTTCTAGCGATGGACTTTCATTGAGGGCAGAAATAGACGGAAATATCTTCTGGAAAGATAATGTAATTCATGTTGATGATATGTACAAAATTCGAGGCAATGTAGATTATCATACTGGAAATATAAAATTTAACGGTTCAGTTTTTATCGGCGGAGATGTTAAATCAGGGTTCCGAGTTGAAGCAACCGATGATATCTTTATCCAAGGGAATATAGAAGCGGCTGATGTCTTAAGTAAAGGAGGGGACATTTTAGTCCAATTAGGTATTGTGGGTGGAAAAAAAGCGCGAATCATAGCAGGGGGTAACTTACGTTGCGGATACATTCAGGATGCCACAGTGGGTGTCAAAAGAAGCGTTTATGTTGAGCGCTACATCATGAATTCATCGGTGACTGCGGAACAGAATATATTTGCGAGCGAGAATGAAGGATTAATCCGTGGTGGCGGTTTGTCAGCCAGGGAAAGAATCGTTGCAAATGAAATAGGGTCAGAGTACGGAATTCCAACTGAAATAAAGATTAGAGGTCGACGGGGAAGTAGTCTCGAGCCAGCAAAGATGAAATTATCCAAACGACGAATAGAACTAAATAAAAAATTAACTATTTTGACAAAAAGGAAAGAATTTCTGATTCTTTTAAAAGACCGACTGTCCAATTTATCAGATAGTAAACAGCAGGAACTTATCACCATTCAAAAGGATATTGAAAAAATCCATAAATCCATTCAAGTGCTTTCGGATAATCAATCTAAATTTACGACCAACAGTATTCCTGTAAAGAACAGAGAGGAAATAGTTGTAAATAAACAGTTACATAGAGCAGTATCAATAACGATTGGATTAAGTCAATTTGTTGCCTCCAGCCAACTGGAATCTGTAAGGTTGTATGAAAATAATAAAGAAATATTAATTGAACCCATTGTAAACATAATGGAGGAAAAATCATTAAATCAAATGAAATAAAGCCAACCCTTTTACTAGTAGATGATGAAGTAACGGCTGTTGAATTGTTAGAACCATTTATTTCAGATTGCGGATTTTCTGTGACGAGCTTTACGGATTCTACTAAAGCTATTGAAGAAATTGATCGGATCCATTTTGATATAGTATTAACCGATTTGATTATGCCGAAAATCAATGGAATAGATATTTTGAAGAAAATAAAAAAATCAAGCAGTGATACTAAAGTTATTATTGTTACTGGGTATGGTTCTATTGATTCGGCCATTGATAGTTTTCGTTTAGGTATATATGACTATATCCGAAAACCATATAGAATGGATGATATTGTTGTTGTTTTAAATCGTGCTAAGCATCAACTAGACTTCGAACGAGAAAATAATATACTTAATAAAAAGATTCAAAGAATGCTAACTGATATGACAATGTTGTATAATATCAGTACAATTATGTATCAGATTCCTGATTTTCAAATAGTCATTGAAATGGTATTGGATACGTTGACTGAAGGTATGAACATAGAAAATGTGGCACTGTTTATGGACAATAATCAATCTGGTAAGTTTGTTCCACATGTCGCCAGAGGAATATTAGATGAGTCTCTACCAAATATATTAAATATTCAAAAAGATACGGTCGTAAACGATGTAACCATATCATTTGAAAAACAAACTGTCTTAACAGAGTGTGATAGTAAGTTACATGTATCCGGAAATACAATTGAATTGGCAAATAATATTTCTCAGTGCATTATAAGTCCAGTTCGTTATTTTAATGAAACACTTGCATTTATTGGAGTATTACAACCTGAAAATCATATATTAAATGATAATGAAATAAAATTATTAGCCATTTTGGCAACACAAATTGCACCTGTTTTTAGAAATTTTAATAGTGAATATTGTCCGTATTCAGCACAAGAAATGGGTAGTTTGCAAATGATAAAATTTAAAATTGATGAAGCAAAAACCATCGGTGGTTCAGTTTCATTTGCTCTGTTGAAAATATTTGGGGAAAGTGAGGGAGATTTTAAAGGTCTTACAGAAAAGTTAGATAATTTTATCAAAGATGAAACTGCGGATTTAAATCCTATTATATGGAAAGGGATTAACATATGGATAGTCGCTGTCCCGAATATAGATTTGGTGTCTCTCGAAATATCTTGTGCTAGTATTCGTCAAAGAATGGAAGATGAAAATATAAATGGTGAAACTGGTAAAATTAGCATCCGGCATGTCATTACATCCTTCCCACTAGATGGACAGACTGCTGAAGAAATATATTATTTCCTTTCTGAACGAATATACCAGGAATCAAATAAAGTGAGCAATAATAAGTAATTTAAATTCCGAAAAATAATACTATGAAAAATTATTAGGAATACCATATGGGAAAAGAAATATATTCACACCAAAGTATTGGACTAAAAATAATATTATGACAAGTAATAGTCTGCAAAATCTAACATTCTCATTAAATATTCTGATTGTGGATAATGAACAAGCAATCGTGGATATTCTATCGACTGGACTAAACAATAAGGGTCATAATTGTTTTAAAGCATTAAATGCAAAGGATGGATTACTTATTGCAGAAAAGGAGAAAATTCATTTTTCCTTATTAGATATAAGTTTACCAGATAGAAACGGAATAGATTTATGTGCTGATATTAAAAGAGTTAGTCCTGGAACAATAAATGTTCTGATGACAGGTTGTTATCCGGAAATTAAATCTGCCGTAAAAGGATTAAAACTAAGTGCTTACGACTATTTGGTAAAACCTTTTCGGATTGAAAAAGTCTTAGCAATAATTGAAAGAGCAATGAAGGATTTGAGGCTCGTTGGTGAAAAGCATTACAACAAGAAAAAGATCCGTGACCTAAGAGATGAGAATGAAGGATTAAAACAATTTATTCATGATGTTGAAAAATATGACGCTCGCCAGAGAATTCAATCACAAAATACAATCAGATTGATAAATGTCGATAAGGAAAGAGTTACTCAATCATACTCAAAACATAAAAGTATCCCTAGATTAAATAAGAGAAAAGTGATTAAAGTAAATAATTGAAAAAGAGTTATATATTAACACAAAAACAGATTAAAGAAAGATGAAGAATATATTAGTAGTTGATGATGACCGTAGTATTTGTCATATCTTGAAAGAAGCATTACATAATAAGAAATTTCTAGTGGATGTTGCTAATGATGGCATGAAAGCATTAGAAAAAATTAATAAAAATGACTTTGATTTAGTCATATCTGATTTAATGATGCCCGGTATATCCGGTGTAGAATTGATGGAGAAAGCATTAGTTACTCGTCCTGCATTAGGATTTATAATTATGACTGCTTATGGAACTGTTGAAACTGCGGTAGAAGCCCTTAAAAAAGGAGCTTTTGATTTTGTAACTAAACCTTTTTCTATTTCACAGTTGGAATCTCATATATCTAAATATTTTGAATTTCAAGGATTAAAAGAAGAAAATAAATCGCTAAAAAAACAGATCTCTGATGATAATAAATATAGAAAACTAATCGGAATCAGCGATGATATGAATCAAATACGTCATCAAATAACTATAGTAGCAAAAAGTGACGCACCTGTTTTTATACAGGGGGAGAGTGGTACAGGGAAAGAGCTAGTTGCAGAAGCCATTCATAAAAACAGTGATCGCTATCAACAACCTTATTTAAAAATTAATTGTTCTGCTATTCCACGTGAATTAATAGAAAGCACACTTTTTGGTCACGAAAAAGGAGCATTTACAAACGCGATTAAGCAATATAAAGGATTATTTGAAGAAGCAAATGGTGGCACTCTACTCTTGGATGAAATCAGCGAAATGCCTGTATCGATGCAGGCTAAACTATTGCGGGTTTTACAGGAAGGAACATTTAATCGTGTAGGAAATTCAAAAGAGATAAAAGTTGATGTCCGCGTGATTGCAACCTCAAATCGAAATATTAGTAGAGAAATTGAAGAAGGAAACTTTAGGGAAGATCTGTATTACCGTATTAATGTTTTCCCAATGAAAATATCTCCGTTACGGAATCGCGCTAATGATATTCCGGTTTTACTCGAACATTTCCTTAAAAAACTTAAAAACAAATATCAATGGGATAAGAAAGAGTTTGCCCCTGATGTGCTGAAAACTCTATTGCAGCATGATTGGCCGGGAAATGTGAGACAGTTGGAAAACATTATGGAAAGAGCTGTTTTATACTCTGGTCAGGAACCAATCTTGACAATGGATCATTTTAATTTAGATTCGTACGGTGATGTTTTGGATTCCTCTGGAAATTTAAATTTAGTACCCATGACAATTGCAGAAACAGAAAAACAATTGATTTATGCAACATTAACTCAGACGAAGGATAATCGTACACAAGCAGCTAATATCTTGGGAGTAAGTGTCCGAACTCTGCGAAATAAGCTACATCAATATGAAGAAGAAGGTGATACAGCCTTCACTATTAATCAAGTGAATTAATTAAAACTTCCTTAGGTTGAAATTGTGTACAACCTGAGGAAGTTTCTCCTTATTTAACTGGAATTTATTTCCTACCGCTACAATAAAATTTCAAACAAATATTATGATTCCTAAAGTACAAATTCATTTGACAATCCTATATATCAAGTAATATAAGAAGATACACCGCAGATCATTGTAATGATACCATTGCGATGTTGTTATGGCACACTATTTGATAAAGAAGATATGTCATGATAGATATAATTTTTAAATCAAATCAATACCGTCTCCTCAAACGGGCAATTGATGTATATCAAAAGCAACACGAATCTATTTCAAAAAATGTTGCCAATGCGAATAGTCAGGGATATAGGAGAGTTAACACTGATTTCTCCCATGAACTGGAAGTTGCTAAAGCCTCCCGTATGAAATCTAGCAAATCAAGGCATATCTCATTAGGTGCCCCGCAGAAATTATCTGTTCCAGTAAATAATGAGAATGTTAATAATGTGGATCTTACAGAAGAAATGGCGCATCTTGCTGAAAATCAAATTAAATATGAATTTGTTACCCGGATGTTAAATGGTCTATATCGTGGTATTAGCAAAAGTATTACGGGTAGAACTCAATAAAAGGACATTACAATGGAAATTAAAGGGATTTTTTCAACTTTAAGAACAACGCTTACAGGAATGTCCGCTCAAATGAAGCGGATGAATGTCATTTCAGAAAATATTGCCAACGCTGATATAGCTCCTGATAAAAATGGTAATGTTTATAAACGGAAAGTAGTAGTTCAAAATCAGGCAATTACAAATTCATCCGATAGCTTTGGTGATCAGATGAGTTTGGTGTTACGTCGTTCAAATGGTGCCCATTTTGGTAACAATTCCAAAATACAATCAATTTCAGGTAAACCAAACACCAATGAGATTGAAGTTGTGGAAATTAATAATATTAAAACTGTATTTGACCCAGGACATCCATTGGCCGATGAAGATGGATTTGTGAAAAGTCCAAATGTCAATATGGTTGAAGAAATGGTGGATATGGTTGCAGCCAGTCGGCATTATGAAGCAAATGTCAGTGTGATGACAGCCACTAAGAATATGGCAAAGAAAGCGATGGAAATTTAATATAGTATCCATGAATATAACATCCCCACATATCGATCCATTTTCAGCAGTTAATGCTTACAAACAGCAAACAGAACCATCTTCTCAAAAAACGACAGTTCCAAAATCAATGGAACAGAATGCACCATCCTTTGAGGATGAAATTATGGCGCAGGATAATCTTCAATTGGAGCACCAAAATAGACTATTATTGAACGAAAAGGAAAAAGCAACACTTCATGCACTTTTTGGTGCTGAAAAACCTAGTGAAATTACATTTTATGGGAATGCGCAATTACAACACATTCATAAGGGGCAACTCTTGGATATAAAAGGTTAGGAATATACATTACAATGATTAATAAAATAACAAATCAACTACCAATTGTAGATGTTAACGGAGAAAAAACAGCAACTATAAAAAAATCTGAAAACACACCTGAATTTGGAAATATTATTTCCACATTCTTAAATGCAGTAAACGAAGATAAAATTGAAGCAAAAGAGGGTGTCGCAGAAATTATTACCGGGAAATCAGAAAATCTTCACGAAGCCATGATGAAATTAGAGGAATCAAAATTAAGCTTTGAATTAATGATTGAGATACGGAATAAACTGCTGGAATCTTTTAAAGAAATTCAGCGGATGCCAGTCTAATTTAAACATTTATTAACGGATATATTAAAATGAACAATATTTTCTTTCAATTATCACAAATAATACAGCGTTATACCTTAGGACAACGGATAATCATAGCGACATTAGTAATCGGGATGATTTCATCGATGGTCTCGTTAGTTATGTGGGCAAATAGACCGGAATATGAGGTCCTCTTTACTGATATGGATCCAACGGTTGCCAGTAAAATGGTAGGTGATTTACAAGGATCAAAAGTTGAGTATAAACTTGAGAATAGAGGTCGAACATTATTAGTTCCAAAAGAAAATATTTCCGAATGGCGTTTGAGATTTACTGAATTAGGATATGTTGGTGATATAGTAAATGGTTATGAAATTTTTGATAACAATGATATTGGTATGACATCCTTCAAACAAAAAATAAATATGCGTCGCGCCTTGGAAGGTGAACTAACTCGTACTATTAATCAATTCCCAAGTGTATTGAACAGTCGTGTTCATTTGGCTATTCCTGAAGGAAAACTATTTCAGGATGAAAAAACCGGAAAAGCATCAGTTGTATTATATTTAACACCAGGAGCATATTTAGATCGGGCACAAATAAAAGGGATTAACGCACTGGTTGCAAATAGCGTTGAAGAAATTGAACCGGATGCAGTTGTTGTTATTGATTCCGATGGAAATTTACTTTCTGACAATCAGGGAGAGCAGGCAATAATGGGAACAACTGGTAGCCAGTGGGATCTAAAGGTCGCGGTTGAATCCACAATTCAGAAAAAAGTTCAGGATATTTTAGATGGTGTATTGGGTTACCAAAACTCAGTTGTAAAAGTTGCAGCCGATCTCAATTTTGAACAGCTAGAACGGACGACTGAAGCGTATGATACGGAAAATGTTGCCATATTAAGTGAAGAACGTAATAATGAAACATCCTTGGGAGCAGATTCGGCTGAATATGCAAAAGAAAATGTTATCACAAATTATGAATTAAATAAAACAACGGAGCATTATGTCGCGCCATCCGGTGATCTCCAACGATTAACTGTTGCTGTTCTGGTGAATGGTAGGTATACAAAAGCGGTAGATAGCGATGGAAATGAAACTAAAGAATATATTCCGAGAAGTAGTAAGGAATTGTCCCAAATAGCTACTTTAGTAAAAAGTGCTGTAGGATTTAATGAAGAGCGGGGGGATTTAGTACAAGTGGAAAATATTCAATTTGATAAATCTGCGGTTGAAGATGATTTAGCTTATTTTGAAGAGGTTGAATCAAAAGCAATTTGGGCAGAAATTATTAATAAAGGGATCTTATTTATCTCCATTCTAGTGGCATTCTTCTTTGTGAAATCAATGCTAAAAAAGGCTGGTGTTGATGAGGGAGAGAATATGAAAACACCGTTGCTAAATATGTCCCCAGGAACGATACCTTCGAGTACTTATCAATCAGCGAGTCAACAGTATGCACCAGGAAAAATTATGGCACCTCTAGAGCAAGAAATTGATGAGGATATTTATGTGAGAAAATTATCACCGGAGGCAAGAGCAAAAATAAAAGCCAAAGATAAGATGACAACATCTGTAGTAACTCATGCAGAAAAATCGCCTGATCAGGCAGCCAAACTAGTTCGATCATGGGTCACCCAACCGGGTTAAGAATAAACAATGGTCGAACAAAATAAATATTCTATAAATCGTGTTAATCCGATCCAAAAAGCAGCGATGATTTTGCTGGCCATGGGTGTACAGAATGCCGCGCAAGTCATGAAAAATTTAAGTGAAAATGAAGTAGAAAAAGTTACAGTTGAAATTGCACGTCTTCGTGATGTCCCAGCTTCTACAATTGGTAGTGTTATTGAAGAATACTACGAAATGATGATGGCGAATGATTACATTGCTGAGGGTGGAATGGAATTTGCAAAACAAATGCTAGAAAGTGCATGGGGCCATAAAAAAGCAGATGATGTTTTAAAACGTGTTGAAGCAGCCACAGAAGTCAGCGCTTTCTATTTATTACAAACTGTAGATGATAAACAGTTACTCAACTTTTTACAGAATGAGCATCCCCAGACTGCTGCACTTATATTAGCTAATCTGAAATCAGTACAGGCGGCAAATGTTTTGTCTGAACTACCACAGGAAAATCAAACTGAAATAGCATATCGTTTAGCTACAATGGAAAAAACCTCACCTGAACTGATCGAGGATATTGAAACAGTCTTGCGTGATCAGATGGGTACTGTATTTGGCGGTGATTTGAGTAATACGGGTGGCGCAGGATCGGTAGCAGAGATATTGAATTCTACAAGCCAAACCGCTGAAAAAAATATTTTAGATGTAATACGTAAACGTGATCCTGAGTTAGCAGATGAGATCACAAGTCTTATGTTTATTTTTGAAGATATTCTTACACTAACGAATGATGCAGTTCAAAAAATTGTTAAAGAAATTGATTCAAAAATTCTAGCACTTGCACTTAAGTCTATTAGTGATGAGTTAAAAGAAAAAATATTAAATAATATGTCTGAACGCGGGGCTGAAATGCTTCAGGACGAATTACAGTATCTTAAGAATGTTCGGGTAAAAGATGTTGAACAGGCACAAAAGCAGATTCTGGATATTGTACATAGTTTAGAAGAATCCGGAGATATAGTTATTTCACGTGGTGAGGAAGAAGAGATTATAGAGTAATTGGAAACTAAATATGCAACCACAACTTATTAAAGTAAACCAACCGGTCATTGGTATTGAGTATAAAATTATCTCACATTCTGATGTTTCTTCACATTCGACTGATCAATGTATAGCAAATGTTATCGCAGGTAAACATGTGGGTGCAAGTAATCAGACTATGGAGGAAAAAGTATTACAAAATACTCGGGATGAATCGTTTCAATCTGGGTATATAGAAGGAAAAAAAGCAGGTACGCTCGAAATGAATCAACAATTCGAAGATATGTCTGAGGAATTCAAAGCTATGGTTTCTGCTTTCCGAAATGAATATGATAGAGCATTAGAGTGTATTGAAACACCCTTGGTGCAGCTGTCAATCCGTATTGCAGAAAAAATACTCGGCATCGAATTAACAAAGAAAGAAAAAATGTCGGAATACCTTTCCAGCAAAGTAAAAGAAATACTAAAAGACATCAAAAACCAGAGTAATATTACGATCCATGTAAATCCAATTGGAATGAAATGGGTGAATGATAAAAATATTATCGCTGATTTAAATATTCCAGTTTCAAGTGATATCAATTTCATCGAGGATGATCGCCTGCAACCAGGTGAATGTATTGTAGAGACCAGTGAATTTATTGTAGACAATACATTTCAATACCAATTAGAAATATTACAACAACAAATGCTTGAAGAATAAAATAAATGTATATATTAGAACAAAAATTTGATTCTATTCTTAAAACAATAGATTCTTATACTACTGTACGCACAGAGGGTAAAGTATCTCAAATTGTTGGCTTGGTTATAGAAGCCTCGGGTTTAGATGGAAGTTTAGGGGAAATGTGTTTTATATCCACAATGACTGGAGAAAAAGTTCCCGCTGAGATTATTGGATTCAAAGGCAACAAAGTATTGCTCATGCCTTTCGAAGAAACTGTGGGTATTTCACCTGGTAGTCGTGTCACTGTAAGTCCAAGTCCCATGACCGTATCAGTTGGGCCACAACTTCTAGGCAGAATACTAGATGGGATGGGAAATCCGATTGATGGTAAAGGACCAATTAATAGTCAACTTCGTCAGCCGGTATATAATACACCGCCCCATCCGTTGAAACGACAACGTATAAAAGAGGTAATAGAAACAGGAATTCGGTCAATTGATGGTTTATTAACATTAGGACGTGGTCAGCGCGTTGGGATTTTTGCAGGAAGCGGTGTTGGGAAAAGTATTATGCTTGGTATGATCGCGCGTTACACGAATGCAGAAGTAAATGTAATTGCATTGATTGGTGAGCGGGGTAGAGAAGTGCGTGAATTTATTGAACGTGATTTAGGAGATGAAGGTCTAAAACGATCGGTGGTTATTGTTGCAACATCTGATCAGGCAGCAATGGTACGGGTAAAAGGCGCATTAATTGCAACTGCGATTGCGGAATATTTCCGAGATCAGAAAATGGATGTAATGTTTATGATGGATTCACTAACTCGTGTCGCAATGAGTCAGAGAGAAATCGGATTAGCGGTAGGGGAACCTCCAACAACAAAAGGATATACACCATCCGTATTTTCCTTATTGCCTCGTATGTTGGAACGAACCGGAATGGGGAAAGAAGGTAGCATAACAGGGATATATACCGTTTTGGTCGAAGGAGATGATATGGATGATCCCGTAAGTGATACGGCTCGATCTATCTTAGATGGTCACATAATATTATCTCGTAAATTAGCTTCATCAGGTCACTACCCCGCAATTGACGTGCTTGAAAGTGTTAGTAGATTATTTACTGAAGTGGCGTCGGAATCTCATCTGAAACAGGCCGAAACTATTTTGGAAATGCTTGCTGATTTCCGAGAATATGAAGACATGATTTCTATTGGAGCATATTCGGAAGGAACCAATCCAAAAGTAGACGTGGCTATTAAACACCGTGACCGGATCAATGCTTATCTTAAACAGGAGATGAATGAATCGTCCAATTTTAATAGCACTTTAACTGGCATTCATGGAATTACCGGATCATAGAAATGGGTGAAAGATTTCAATTCCCGTTGCAAAAAGTCCTCGAATTTCGAGAAGCGAAGAAGAATTCGGATGCTTCAAAATTAAGTCAATCAAAAAATAAGTTGCTGGACGAGAAACATAAGCTTGATCACATAGAGGAGGAAAAGGGTAAGGTTATCCAGAATGACTCTGAAAATGAATCAGTTTCTATTCATCACTTAAAAGTATCATCTGACTACATTGTTCAGCTTAATGACAATATGATAAAACAAGGTAAAATTATAAAGATAAAGGAAGAAACTGTTGAGAGTGACCATCAAAAACTATTAGAAGCCGCAAGGGATAAAAAAGCGGTAGAAATATTACGTGATAAACAAAAAACAAATTTTGACCGAAAAATGAAAAAACAAGAATTAAAATTTAATAATGAGAAGGCGTCCAGAATAATCCATCATAAAAAAAAGGGCGACCAGTGAAAAAGATTTTAATATGGATTGGTGCTTTTGTTGGATTATTTGCCATGCTTGTTGGTATTACATTCGTTGTCCTATTAATAAACAGTCCTGATGAAGAAATATTAATAGCTGAACATAGCGCAACCTCAACGGATGTGGAATCGAAAGCATTAAAAATAAAACAAACTGAAGTAGATACTTTGTTAATACAGGTCACAGAATTGAAAAGTCAGATTTTACTCGGTAAAAGTTCTAATGACAGTCTGATGGAGCAGTTATCATTTAAGGATGGTTTGATCCTTGGATATGATAAAGAAATTAAAAAATTAAATAAAATTGTTATGGATAATGAAAAACAATCTATCAGTATGAAAGAATTGGCGAAAACTTATGCGTCAATGAAATCGTCGGAAATGAAACCGATTCTTTCAAGCGTAGATGATGCGACGGTTTTATCAATCTATAAAAATATGAATGCTAGCAGTCGTAAAACACTTTTTCAAGCCTTAGATCAAAAACGAGCAGCGAGAATCACAGAAATATTAGCTGGTACATATAAGAGATAATGAACACAAAATTACTAGAACTAACTGCTGTTTCTAAATTGGAATTACCAAAAAAGTTACCAAAAATATTTGAATCGTCTAAATTTGTTCTTCCAATAAATTCTGTTGTACAGATCAAAGGTAATGACGTTGCAAAGAACGACGATATAAATGACAATCATATTTTAAATAGTGTAGCTATACGATTCGAGGGGGAAATAAATTTAGATAAGGTTAGCCAAACAGGACTGGTTAATGACTCAGTGGAAAATTTGCATAGTGAGATATCCAAACAAAATGATCTATATAAGCACTCAGTGGTTTATAAGGAAAATTCGTGTTCCAGTGAAAAGTTGGATTTACTGCAACACGATGAAAAGAATAATCTAAAAAGTGATATAAAGACTATTTCTCAAAATAAAGGAAGCTTTTTAATCGATACAGGTCCTGTAAATAAAACAGTTGCAGCGGCAATGTTGTCTGAAAAGTCTATTGGCAGAAACAGAGAGAAAATAAAAATAATAGAAAAACTCAACATTAAGTCAGTAAAGAATAAGAAGACGGTTGCACCTTCTTTTAATAAAAACATTCAGAACAAATCAAACGTTAAAACAATTAATTCCAAGAAACAAAATACCTCGAAATCTAAGCTGATGTATAACACTAATACTCAAGAGTCTAAACAAAGAATTAATCATAAGGCGTTAGAAAGTTCAATTAAATCTAATCTGACGAGTGCAAAAAAGATAATTTCTAATAAAAACGGAAGCTCTTTAATCGATGCAGGTCCTGTCAATAAAACAGTTGCAGCGGCAATGTTGTCTGAAAAACATATTGGGAGCAAAAAAGAGAAAATAAAAAAAATAGAAAAACTCAATATTAAGCCAGTAAAGAATAAGAAGACGGTTGCACCTTCTTTGAATAAAAACATTCAGAACAAATCAAACGTTAAAACAATTAATTCCAAGAAACAAAACACCTCGAAATCTAAATTGACAAATAATTCAAATATCCAAGAGTACAAACAAAGAATTAGTCATAGGGCGTTAGATAGTTCTATTAAGTCTAATCTGACGAGCGCAAAAAAGATCATTTCTATTAAAAACGGAAGCTCTTTAATCGATGCAGGTCCAATCAATAAAACAGTTGCAGTGGCAATGTTGTCTGAAAAGTCTATTAGATTTAACAAAAAGAAAATAAAGGACATCGATGTTGATAAAACAACAATTACTAAAAAACTCGACAATAAATATATTAAAAAGAGCAAAAAAAATACACTAGTGTTGAATACGAAGGTTCAAGTCGAATCGAAAAAAAATATTAGTACGAATAGTCTATTAAACAAACAGGAAACTGATACCTTTGTACAAAAACAATTAGAATTCAATGGACAACAAAAAAATAATCTTC
>CAZWKR010000015.1:0-49961 GCA_964634215.1 uncultured bacterium | reverse complement strand
AGAAGGTGGGCATACGGTAGGTGCCGGTGTTGTTACTGAGATTATTGAGTAGATATAGGTGAATTTGTGCCAAAACAAACCATAAGAATAAGTTTAAAAGCATACGATCATACTTTGTTGGATAAATCAACAGAGAAAATTGTTCGCACTGCAAAATCAACCGGTGCAGTTATTTCTGGTCCAATACCATTGCCAACAAGAAGGACTATTTATACTGTGTTGCGCTCACCTTTTGTTGATAAAAAATCGCGTGAGCAGTTTCAAACAAAAGTACATAAAAGATTAATTGATATTCTCAATTCAACTCCTAAAACAGTCGAGTCATTAATGAAATTAGATTTACCGGCTGGTGTCGATATTGAGATTAAGGTTTAGTGATGCGTGGAATAATTGGCAAGAAAGTAGGAATGACACAAGTTTATGATGAACAGGGAACAATGACACCTGTAACGGTAGTTAGTGCTGGTCCTTGCGTAGTCACCCAAGTTAAAACTGAAGCTAAAGATGGGTATGAAGCAATTCAAGTAGGGTATGGAGATAGGAAGAAAAAACATCTTACGAAACCTCTGGAAGGGCATTTTGCTCGCGCAAAAGTTGACCCTAAACGTATACTAGCTGAATTTGATGTGATTCCTGGTTTTGAATATAAATTGGGTCAAGAATTCAATGTTTCGCTTTTTAAACCGGGCGAATATGTAGATGTGAGTGGAAAATCAAAAGGTCGCGGTTTTGCAGGTGTTATAAAAAGACACAATTTTAGTACTCAACCAAAAACTCATGGTACAAAGAATACTTATCGCCGTCCTGGTTCCATCGGGCAGGCTTCTGATCCATCAAGAGTTTTTAAGGGAATGAAAATGGCTGGTCATTACGGGAATGCGAAAATCACATTACCGAATGTTGAAATTATACAAGTGGATAAAGAGAATAACCAAATATTGCTCAAGGGATCAGTCCCTGGAGCAAGAAATGGCATTATTTATATCGTAAAATAATTATGGAATTACAAATATTAACAAATAGTGGTACTAAGGGCGCAAAAATAAAAATTGATAAAACTGTGTTTGGGATTGAACCAAATGAAACAGTTGTGCATCAAGCTGTTGTTGCTGAATTGTCTAATTTAAGACAAGGTACCCGTGCTGCTAAAAGTCGCGGTATGGTAGCAGGAAGCCAAAGAAAGCCATTTAAACAGAAGGGTCGCGGGATGGCTCGTGCCGGATCAAAGAAATCGCCTTTATGGCGTGGTGGTGGAGTGGTATTTCCACCTTCCCCCCATAAGCATACAAAATTAATGCCTAAGAAGATGAGACAGTTGGCACGCCGTAGTGTATTGTCAGATAAAGTAGCAAATGGAAAAGTATTTGTAATTGACGAATTCAATATCACAAAACCAAGAACAAAACTTTTTATTGATTTAATAAAAAATTTGGAACTAGCAGAAACAAAAGTAACAGTATTGCCATCAGTGATTGATGATAATTTGAGTTTGGCTACACAAAATATTCCAAATATTTTTGTTGTCAAGGCAACAGACGCTAGCACATATGATTTGTTAGACTCAGAAATATTATTATTTGATAAGGCTGGGCTGACATTATTAAATAAACAATTAGCACAAAAGAAATAGAATCGTGGATTATCGAAAAATATTAATTCGTCCTTTATATACTGAGAAAATGAGTTTTCTTGAAGAAACGCAACGGAAATATGCTTTTCAAGTAGAGGATTCAGCAAATAAAATTCAAATAAAAAAAGCAGTTGAAGATAAATTTGATGTTCAGGTTGAAAAAGTTGCAACTATGAATCGTAAAGGAAAAGCCAAACAAATGTCAGTTAGGAGTGGAGGAAGGGCGATTCGTACTACAGGTTTCCAATCAAGCTGGAAGCGGGCCGTTGTCACACTAAAAGAAGGATTTACTATTGATCTGCTCAAAGGAGAAGCACAGGTATAATTATGGGTATTAGATCATTAAAACCAGTGACACCTGGAAGTAGATTTGCAACCAGACCAGACTTTGCTGATTTAACAACAAGTACGCCTGAAAAAAGTTTAACCACTGCACTTCGTAAAACAGGTGGACGTAATAATAAAGGTCGCATTACGATGCGTCATCGTGGTGGTGGTCATAGACGCAGATATCGTATTATTGATTTTAAAAGAAATAAATTTGATATTCCATCAAAAGTAGCAACTATAGAATATGATCCAAATAGATCTGCTTATATTGCTTTATTGCATTATGCTGATGGTGAAAAAAGATATATACTTGCTCCTGTGGGGTTAAAGGTCGGAGATGAATTAATATCAGGGGAGAATGTTGAATTAAAGGCTGGGAATAGTTTAAGTTTAAAAAATATTCCGGCTGGTATGATGGTTCATAATGTAGAAATGATACCAGGTAAGGGTGGACAAATTGTACGAAGTGCAGGAACTGTTGCTCGTATTATGGCTCGTGATGATGGATTTGTAACTTTAAAATTGCCTTCAGATGAAATTCGATTAATTCCTGAACAATGCATGGCAACTTTAGGTCAGGTTGGAAATCGTACACATAACCAAGTAGTATCCGGTAAAGCAGGAAGAACTAGATGGCTTGGGCGAAGACCGAAAGTTCGTGGTGTTGCGATGAATCCGGTAGACCACCCAATGGGTGGTGGTGAAGGAAAATCATCTGGTGGGCGTCACCCTGTTTCGCCAACAGGTGTTAAGGCAAAGGGATTTAAAACACGTAAAAAGAATAAAAAATCCAGTGAATTAATTGTGAAGAGGAGAAAATAGTATGGCTCGTTCGCTGAAAAAGGGTCCTTATGTTTCACCGAAATTGCTGAAAAAAATAGATGCAATGAATGAATCAGGAAAGAAAAAGGTGATAAAAACATGGTCTCGTCGATCAGTTATAACACCGGAGTTTGTCGGACATACAATGGCTGTTCACAATGGAAATAAATTTATACCTATTTTTATTTATGAAAATATGGTAGGACATAAGCTTGGAGAATTTTCTCCAACAAGAATATTTAGGATGCATTCGGGAGACCGGAAGAAATAAAAAATGGAAGCTAAAGCAATATCTAGGTATATTAAGCAGTCGCCGCGTAAAATACGCAAAACACTAAATAGTATTAGGGATAAAAAAGTTGGTGTAGCATTAAATATGCTTCATTTCTCGCCTGAGAAAGCAGCAGTTGTAATTGAAAAAACAATTCATTCAGCTGTGGCTAATCTGATGTCTAATGAAGAAAAATCAACTATTAATCCCGAAGAATTATCAATAAAGGAAGCGTATGTGGATGGTGGTCCTGTAACCAAACGTTTCCGAGCTGCGTCAATGGGAAGAGCTTCATTAATAAGAAAACCATCTGCACATTTAACTGTGATAGTCACAGACGAGAAGAGTTAGGAGGAATTTTGGGTCAAAAGACACACCCTGTAGGATTTAGATTAATTGTTAACAAGGCTTGGCGTTCAAACTGGTTTTCCGGAAAAGGGGAATATGCCTCCAATTTAGCAGAAGATGTTCAAATAAGGAAATATTTAAAGCATCGATTGCCAAATGCCGGTGTCGCAAAAATTGAAATTGCCCGTACATCAAAAGTAGTAACTGTTGCAATAAATACTGCTCGCCCAGGGATTGTAATTGGCAGGGGTGGAGAAGAAGTCTCTCGTTTGAAAAATGAAATTTCTCAATTATCTCGAAAAGACGTTCAAATTAATATTAAAGAAGTCAAACGACCGGAGTTAAATGCTGCTTTGGTTGGTTCAAATATAGCACATCAGCTTATTAAGAAGATGTCTTATAGGCGTGTTGTAAACAAAACAATTCAATCAACAATGCGTATGGGCGCAGAGGGTGTCAGAATAAATGTTGCTGGTAGATTGGGTGGTGCAGAAATCGCTAGAAGCGAAAAATTTTTAGAAGGAAAAGTTCCATTGCATACATTACGTGCTGATATAGATTATGCTCTTACTGAAGCCAATACGTCTTATGGTGTGATTGGAATAAAAGTATGGATTTATAACGGGGAAGTTCGCGGTAGATAATATGTTAGAACCAAAAAAAAGTAAATTTAGAAGACATCACAGAGGGCATCGAAGAGGTATGGCGATGCGTGGCAATTATGTTGCATTTGGCACATATGGATTAAAGGCATTGGAGCCGGGTTGGGTTTCAGCGCGTCAAATTGAATCTTCTCGTATCACAATAGCTAGAATTACAAGAAAAATTGGTAGAATGTGGATCAGGGTATTTCCGGATAAACCGATAACTCAAAAACCTGCTGAGACTAGGATGGGTAAAGGAAAAGGAGCTCCGGAGTATTGGGTTGCAAATGTTAAACCTGGGAAAATACTGTTTGAAATTGGCGGTGTTACATTTGAAGATGCTGAAAAAGCTTTCAAAAATGCAGGCCATAAGTTACCAATAAAAACGAAATTAGTTACACGCAGAGAAATTTAGAAAAAATGAAAATTAGCGAATTAAACGATATACAGAAACCTGAAATAGAGACAAAGCTTCAGGATAATTTAGATGCTCTGCAAAATTTGAGGTTTCAAAAGGCCTTACAGCAATTATCCGATCCTCAACAGATTCGATATTTGCGTAGAGAAATAGCACAAATCAAAACAGTTTTACGTGAATATGAACTTGGAATTAGAAAAGTTTTAGTAGAGGATAAAAAGTAATGACGGAACAAAGAAAAAGACAGTCACTTACCGGAGAAGTTGTTAGTACAAAAATGGCAAATACGGCGGTAGTGAAAGTCACAAGAAAGATAAAACATCCGTTATATAAAAAATATATAAAAATTTATAAAAAACATTTTGCACATGTCGGCAGTGTCGAACCCAAGCTTGGTGATATTGTAAAAATTTCATCTGTTCGACCAATAAGTAAGAAAAAACATTGGCAAGTTAGTGAAATAATTCGCGAAGCAAAAATAATTGGATAATTTGAAGTGATTCAGCAAGAGACTAGATTAAAAGTAGCAGATAATACAGGAGCCAAAGAAGTCCTCTGTATTAAAGTATTGGGTGGCACTGGTAGACGGTATGCCTCTATTGGAGATATTATCGTTGTTACGGTAAAAAGTGCCATTCCAAATGGTATGGTTAAGAAGAGTGATGTCACGCGTGCGGTAGTTGTCAGAACTAAAAAAGAGATTCGACGTAAGGATGGATCATATATTCGTTTTGATGATAATGCAGCAGTTCTTTTAACAGGTCAAGGTGAACCGACAGGGACACGAATTTTTGGACCTGTCGCCCGAGAATTAAGAGAAAGTGGATTTATGAAAATAATTTCGATGGCGCCGGAGGTCTTATGATTAAAATAAGAATTGGAATGCAAGTTCAAGTTATTAGCGGCAACCATAAAGGTGAATCTGGAAAAGTATTGGCTGTGTTTCCAAAAACTAACCGTGTTATTGTACAGGGTGTAAATTTTATTAAAAAAGCAGCTCGCCCTACACAGGAGAATCCTAGCGGTGGTTTTAGTGAAAAAGAAGCTTCGATACATATTTCAAATGTTATGGCTGTTCAGGGTGGCAAAACATCACGCATTGGATTTAAAAAATTAGAAACCGGGAAAAAAGTCAGAGTTAATAAGACAACTGGTCAGGAAATAGAGATTTAATTATGGTAGATGATAAAACAGTAAAAGAGAAAGCTATTACTGTAGAAAAAAAGGAAAAAGCTACAGTAAAGAAAACTGTAGTCAAAAAGCCGAGTGTAAAAACTGCTACTAAAACCACAGGTAAGGTAAAATCAGTAAAAAAGACTGTAAAAACAGATCCAAAAGTTAAAGATACAAAAACTAAAAAATCTGATAAACCCATTATAAAAAAAGAATCTAAAACTGCTAAGTATACACCAAGTTATAGTCAATTGTATAATTCTAAGATTGTTCCAAGTCTAATGAAAAAATTTAATTATTCTAGTGTAATGGAAGTTCCTAAAATAAATAAAATTACTCTAAATATGGGCATTGGTGATGGCAAGCTTAATTCCAAAGCATTAGATAGTGCTGTAAACGAATTAACTCTAATAGCAGCTCAAAAAGCAGTTGTAACCTTAGCTAAGAAAGATGTATCGAATTTTAAAATTAGAAAGGGTTTTCCTGTTGGTTGTACAGTGAATATTCGTGGTAACAGGATGTATGAATTTTTTGAAAGATTAAATTCTGTCGCATTGCCAAGAACGCGTGATTTTAGAGGTTTGTCGTTCAAGTCATTTGATAAGCGTGGTAATTACAATTTTGGTATAAAAGAACAAATAATATTTACAGAAATTGATTACGATAAAATAGATGCAATTAGAGGTTTAGATATCGCAATTACAACAACTGCAAAAACCGATGATGAAGCATATGCATTATTAAAAGAATTCGGATTTCCGCTGAGGGATAAACTGAATAAGAAAAATGAATCGGTAGAGGCGGCATAATGGCAAAAAAATCATTAGTAGTAAAAGCACGAAATAAAGTAAAATTTTCATCACGCAGTTATAGTCGTTGTTCAAACTGTGGTCGTCCACACGGATATATGAGAAAATTTGGTTTGTGCCGTATCTGTTTTAGAGAAATGGCATTAAGAGGAGAAATACCTGGCGTTACAAAAGCCAGCTGGTAAAAGGAGATTATGATAAATGTCAATGACCGATCCAATAGCTGATTTATTGACTAGAGTAAGAAACGCCCTAGCGTCAGAAAAACGTTGGGTAGACGTACCATCTTCACAGATGAAAAAAAGAATAATTTATGTCCTTAAAGAAGAGAGTTATATTGAGGATTTTATTTTTGTAAAAGATGGGAATAAAGAGACAATACGAATTTTCCTAAAATATGATTATCAAGGAAAGCCGGTTATTGATGGTATAGTTCGAATTAGCAAGCCCGGATGTAGGATTTATGTTAATTCTAATCAAATCCCACGTGTTTTAGATGGATTGGGCGTTGCGATATTGTCTACATCGAAAGGAGTTATTTCAAATAAAACAGCCAATAATTTAAAAGTTGGCGGTGAACATATTTGTAATGTGTGGTAATTGATTATGTCACGAATTGGTAAAAATCCGATAAATCTTCCCGAGGGAATAACCCTTGTAATAGATAAAAAAGTAGTACAAATAAAAAATTCCAAGGATGTTATGGAAGTGAGTTTGTATCCAGAAATTAAAGTGTCTCAAGCAGACAATAGAATAATTGTCGAAAGGTTATCAGAGGATCGTCAAGTGCGTGCAATGCACGGCACTATGAGACAATTAATTGCCTCTGCGATAACAGGTTTATCTGATGGATTTACAAAAGAATTAGAATTGATTGGAGTAGGATATCAAGCAAACATGCAAGATAATCGTTTGGTATTGCAATTAGGTTATTCACATGATATTATATTTGAACCACCAGAGGGGATAAACATTACTGCAAAGAAAAATCATATAGTAGTATCTGGATATGACAAACAATTAGTAGGTGCAGTATCTGCAAAAATAAGATCTTTTAGAAAACCTGAGCCTTATAAAGGAAAGGGTATTCGATATAAGGACGAGCATGTGCGTCGTAAACAAGGTAAAACCGTAGGCGGTGTTGGGTAAAAGTAATGAGTAAGTTAAGAAAAAAAGTAGCTCGATTTGAGCGACGTAGAAATCGCAGTAAATCGTTGTATAAAACTACAGGTGACAGGCTTCGTTTGTGCGTATATCGTAGCAATCAAAATATAGAAGCGCAAATTATTGATGATACAAAAGGTATCACGGTTGTCTCTGCTTCAACAGTAGATAAAGCAATAAAAAGTAAGAATGCTGTAACTAAAACAGAGCAAAGTAAACTTGTTGGTAAAATATTAGCAGAACGTGCAGTAAA
This sequence comes from uncultured bacterium, assembly GCA_964634215.1. GTDB lineage: Bacteria > Fidelibacterota > Marinisomatia > Marinisomatales > JAHJCW01 > JAHJCW01. The sequence goes on along the minus strand of CAZWKR010000015.1, from coordinate 42,099 downwards.
GAAAAAAGTTATAAAAGTAGTATTTGATCGGAATGGTTTTAGCTATCATGGAAGAGTTAAGGCCCTAGCAGAAGCTGCTCGTGAAGGCGGGCTTTCATTTTAATATTGGAGAATTATTTTGGCAATTATTAATCCATCTGAATTAGACCTTAAAGAAGAAACAGTTGTAAGGATCAAGCGAATATCGAAAGTTACTTCGCGTGGAAGGCGTTTTCGTTTTTCCGCTGTAGTAGTAGTTGGCGATGGTAAAGGTCACGTAGGTGTTGGTGTCGGTAAGGCGAATGAGGTGCTTGCCTCAATAACAAAAGCAAAGGAGAATGCCAAACAGAATATCTTCAAAGCATCAATTGTAAATGGTACAATACCCCATAAGATTATCAAAAAATATGGCGCAAGTAGTGTTATGTTAAAGCCAGCATCTCCCGGTACAGGAATTATCGCCGGTGGTGCGGTGAGAGCAGTGTTGGAACAGGTAGGTGTCTCAAATATATTAACAAAAGTACTGGGGTCTAATAATTCATTAAATATTGTAAATGCAACAATTGATGCACTTAGAGATATGCAGGATGCAGTTAAAGTTGCTAATAAACGTGGAATCACAATAAATCAGGTTTTTAATTAATCATGGTAAAAGCAGGTAAAAAGAATATACTAAGAATTACTCAAATTCGAAGTCGAATAGGCTATAAACCAAAAGCAAAAAAAACTTTAGATGCTTTAGGATTACGAAAGATGAACAGAACTGTTGAAAAAGTTGATACTCCTGCCATTAGAGGGATGATAAAAAAAATTAATTATTTGCTTAAAGTTGAGGAAGTCTAATGAAATTAGATGAATTAAAACCTGCAAAAGGTTCTATAAAGAACACAAAAAGATTGGGTAGAGGTCCTGGAACCGGATGGGGAAGAACTTCCGGTAGGGGTAATAAGGGAGCTGGTCAAAGAAGTGGAAATAAAAAACGTGCTTGGTTCGAGGGTGGGCAGATGCCACTCCTCAGGAGATTGCCTAAACGAGGTTTCTCAAATTATAGGTTTAGAAAAGAATTCCAAATAGTTAATCTGTCAACATTAGAATTGCTAGATATAAGCAAAATAGATGCAAATGTATTAGTTAAAAACGGTGTAGTAAAATCCGCATATCAACCAATAAAAATATTAGGTGATGGAGATATATCCAAATCTATTGAAGTATCAGCAAATTCTTTTAGTAAATCTGCTATAGAAAAAATTGAAAAAGCCGGTGGGAAGGTAATAACTCAGTGATAGAACGAATAAAAAATATATTTTTAATACCTGAATTAAGAACAAGAATTCTCTTTACATTGGGAATTTTAATAGTAGTACGTACCGGAGTTCACATACCTATTCCTGGAGTGAATGGTGATGCACTCGGTGCTGCTATGCAGAACTATCAAAATACTTTGTTTGGATTATATGATCTATTTGCTGGAGGTGCATTTCAAAAAGCATCATTATTTGCTTTGGGTATAATGCCTTATATATCTGCATCAATTATACTACAATTGATGGGGTCTGTTGTACCATATTTCCAAAGACTGCAAAAAGAAGGTGAAGAGGGGCGAAAAAAATTAACACAGTTAACTCGTTATGCCACTGTATTTATTGCAACTCTACAGGCGTTTAGCGTAGCAATATTTTTAGAAAGTATGACCGCTAATCTTGGTGGAAATGTAGTAGCTGTTGTACCTTTTCCAGGAGTACTTTTTAAATTTACCACCGTCGTAGCAGTAGTTACCGGTGTTATGTTGTTGATGTGGTTAGGTGAGCGTATTACAGAAAGAGGAATCGGTAACGGTATTTCACTTATAATTATGGTTGGAATCATTTCACGTTTGCCAAGTGTAATATTAACTGAGGTTAAATTAATTCAAGAAGGTATGCGCGGATTGCTTGGTGAAGTGATATTATTAGGATTAATGTTTGTTATAGTTGCGTTTGTTGTATTACTGACACAAGGTACTCGCAAAATTCCTGTACAATACGCAAAAAGAGTAGTAGGGCGGAAAGTTTATGGCGGTCAAAGTACTCATATACCCTTAAGGGTGAATACAGCCGGTGTTATGCCTATTATATTTGCTCAGGCTATTATGTTTATTCCAAGTACGATTGGTAGCTTTTTTCCAAATAGTGAATTTATCCAAGGTATCATGAATTGGTTCTCATTAGATCATCCTTTTTATTGGTTGGTGTTTGGAGCGATGATTGTATTCTTTACATATTTTTATACCGCAATGGCATTTGATCCTGTACAGGTTTCTACTACTATTAAACAGCAGGGTGGCTTTATCCCTGGAGTTAGACCGGGAAAAAGAACAGCAGAATATATTGATAATATTTTGACACGAGTTACTTTGCCTGGTTCATTCTTTTTGGCATTTATTGCGATATTCCCATATATATTAATGAAAACGATGGATATTAGGTATGATTTAGCATCGTTTTTCGGTGGTACAAGTTTATTGATTATTGTTGGAGTGGCGCTTGATACACTGCAACAGGTTGAATCGCATCTTATGATGAGACATTATGATGGATTTTTAGCCAAAGGCAAAATACGTGGTCGGAGGAGAATGTAATGGTTAAAATCCGTACAGAAAGAGAAATATCTCTGATCGCAGAAAGTAATAAAATAGTTGCTGAAACTCTTGATATGCTTAGTGAAAATATTAAGCCGGGTATTAAGACAAGCGATTTAGATAAATTAGCTGAAGAATTTATTGTTTCTAGGGGAGCACGCCCTGCATTTAAGGGTTATATGGGATTCCCCTCAACTTTATGTATATCAATTGATGATGAAGTTGTGCATGGTATCCCTAATGGAAAGATTTTAAAGGAAGGCCAAATTGTTAGCATCGATTGTGGTGCTGAAAAAAATGATTACTATGGTGATTCTGCTAGAACGTTTGCTGTTGGCAAAATAGATTCTAAAAAGCAGGACTTGATGAACGTAACTCGTGAATCTTTAATGCGTGGTATTGAAGCTGCAAAAGAGGGAAATTATGTTTCTGATATAGGTCACGCAGTTCAGACGTATGTTGAATCACACGGTTACTCCGTTGTTCGTGACTTGGTTGGTCATGGTATTGGAACAGAATTACATGAAGAACCGCAAGTACCAAATTATGGAAAACCCAAGCAGGGACATCAGTTGCAAGCGGGAATGTGTTTAGCAATAGAACCTATGATTAATGCCGGTACAAAGGATATATATACTGAAAGTGATGGTTGGACTGTAAAGACAAAAGATGGTAGCACAAGTGCTCATTTTGAGCATACCATTGCAATTACAAAAAATGGTGCAAAAATACTAAGTGCAAGCAATTGAAATGACAAAAGAACAACCAATAACAGTAGACGGTATAATCAAAGAAACACTCCCAGGTGCTATGTTCAGAGTAGAAATTACAATAGGTGAAAATAAACATGAGGTTCTAGCTCATGTAAGTGGAAAGATGCGTATGCATTTTATTAAAATATTACCCGGTGATATTGTAACACTTGAAATGTCGCCATATGATTTAAGTAGGGGTCGTATAACTTATCGACAAAAATAGGTAATTTATGAAAGTTCGTCCATCAGTAAAAAAAATGTGTGCAAAATGCAAGATCATCAAACGAAAAGGTGTGATTCTGGTAATTTGCGAAAATCCAAAACATAAACAAAGGCAAGGATAGGAGACAATAGTGGCACGTATTGCAGGAATAGATATTCCACGAGACAAAAAGGTACCATTTTCATTAAGATATGTTTATGGCATTGGGTTATCTCAAGCACGAAATATTTGTGAAAAGGCAGGAATTGATCAAGAGATTAGAGTTAACGACCTTAATGAAGATCAGGAAGTTAGTATTCGTAAAGCCATTGAGGACTTGGGAATTAAAGTAGAAGGTGAATTGCGCTCTGAAGTAGCAATGAACATCAAAAGATTAAAAGATATTGGTAGTTATAGGGGATTACGACATCGTAAAAGTATGCCAGTACGTGGTCAGCGCACAAAAACAAATGCACGAACACGTAAAGGAAGAAAACGTACAGTTGGTTTAGGAAGAAAAGCACTTGTAAAATAAGGATTATCAATTGGCTTCAAAAATTGAAAAGAAACGTAAAAAGAAGAAACGTACTGTTGAGCCGTTAGGTGTCGCTCATATAAAAGCGACATTTAATAATACTCACATAACATTAAGTGATCAGTATGGAAATGTTGTTGCATGGTCAACTGCCGGAACTTCCGGATTTAAAGGATCACGAAAAAGTACTGCATATGCTGCTACATTAGCTGCACAAAAAGCTGCGAAAGAAGCAATTGCAATGGGTTTAACAACGGTAGATGTAAAAGTTAAAGGTCCCGGTTCAGGTCGCGAATCTGCGATTCGTGCACTAGCAGTAGAAGGTTTGCAAATTACTTCTATCAAAGATGTAACTCCGTTACCTCATAATGGTTGTCGTCCACCCAAGCGGAGACGAGTTTAAGGAATAATAATATGGCAAAATTTAAAGACTCAAAAGGGAAGTTAGTGAGGAAATTTGGGGAAAATGTTTTTGGAAACCCTAAATTTGATAAACTTTTAAATCGTAAAGCTTATGGACCTGGACAACATGGTCAAACGCGACGTAGAAGATTATCAAATTATGGAGTACAGTTGCGTGAAAAACAAAAGATCAAATATATGTATGGCCTCCTTGAAAAGCAGTTTAGAACAAATTTTAAAAAAGCTGATAAAATGAAAGGCGAAACTGGAACAATAATGTTACAGTTATTAGAACGACGTCTTGATAATGTTGTATATAGATTAGCTTTGGCACCTACACGACCTGCGGCCAGACAATTGGTAAATCATGGACATTTTTTGGTAAATGGTAAAACAGTAAATATTCCATCTTTTTCTGTTAAACCCGGTGATGAAATTAAAGTTAGAGATAAAAGCAAAAAGATGGACATAATACTTGACTCAATGAAACGAATTAAAGGCGATTTAGAACTTACATGGTTGCAATTAGATAAAGCAAAAATGCAAGGGACTTTTATTGAAATTCCCGACCGTGACCAAATGAATTTAACATTTGATGAGCGGTTAGTTGTTGAGTTATACTCTAAATAATCATAAAACAGGATAATTGTTTAATGGCACAAGAATTAGATTTGAAACTTATCGTTAATACCGATGAATTAACAGATACTTTTGGAAAGTTTAGTATCAAACCCCTTGAAAGAGGATATGGCATAACACTGGGAAATGCTTTAAGAAGAGTATTATTAACTAGTATTCCGGGTGCTGCAATAACAAATGTTCGTATAGACGGTGTCTTACACGAATTTTCAACAATTGACAATGTTCGTGAAGATGTTGCAGACATTTTGATGAATTTGAAGGCTGTTAGATTTAAGTTGGAAGATAATAATCCTGATAAGGTGAATATTAAATTAAAAGGTAAGCATACATTTACTGCTAAAGATATTCAGGATGCTAGTGACCAGTTTAAAGTATTAAATCCTAAACATTATATAACTGATATTAACGAAACCGGTGTGATGGATATTGAACTTAGGATTGGAATTGGAAAAGGATATACTGTTAGTGAAGAAAATATTTTAGTTAATGCTCCTGTGGATTATTTGTCATTGGATAGTGTATTTAATCCTGTTACCAAAGTTACATTCACCGTAACACCGTTACCTGGTGAAAAAGAATCTTTAGAAGTATTAAATATTGATGTGACTACCGATGGGTCGATATCTCCTAAAGATGCTATAAGTTACTCGGCTTTGGTTATGATCGAAAATTTAAAATTTGTCCAAGCAATTAGCCAACCTGAAGTCCTAGAGATTACAGAACAAGTAGATGAAGAGACTGTTACGATTAGGAAACTACTTGCATCAACAATTGATGAGATGGAATTATCGGTTCGTAGTTATAATTGTTTACAGGCTGCAGGTATTAAAAATATAGTTGATTTAGTACAAATTGAAGAAAATGCTATGTTAAAATATAAGAATTTTGGACGTAAATCATTAACTGAGCTAATAGAAAAATTAGACGAAATGGGTTTGCATTTTGGGATGGATATAAATCAATATACTCAAGAAGAAGCGTAATAAATAAATAATGAGACATTTAAATAAAAAGAAGCGATTGGGAAGGCGTACACCAGCTCAGAGAAAAGCTATGCTGAAGAATTTGGCCGTTTCATTGATCGAGCACAAACGAATTAAAACTACACACGCCAGAGCAAAAGCATTACGCAAATTTATTGAGCCTCTTATTACGATGGCAAAAAGAGGTGATTTACACGCACGCCGTGAAGTATTAAAGAAAATCCATCAGAAAGACACAGTTACCACATTATTTCATGAAATAGCACCTGTTTTTGCAGATAGACCAGGTGGTTATACAAGAATAATTAAATTAGGATTTCGTGATAATGATAGAGCAAAAGTTTCGTTAATAGAATTAGTCGATTTTGCTGGTGTCAGCGAAAATGATGCTGAAGATAAGTCGGATAAAAAGAAAACGGTTAAGAAAAAGAAAGAAGAAAAAGCAGAATAATTAGAATTATAATAATTTTAAAAAAGGACAACTTGTTTAAGTTGTCCTTTTTTAATTTATATAATAAATATTCACTTCAATATCTATTTTATAAAGAGAATTCAATGCAAAAACAACTCGTAATAAAATTAGTATTTATCATTTTCTTGATTCCACAAATGTTAGTAATAACAAGTTGTACAAAAAAGATTTATGATGTTGTATATCCCACTCTTAATGATGGTCGATACGATTCTGAGTTTCCTTATAGAAATGCCTCGGAACAATTGGAGGGAATTTCAAAATCTGTTAAAATGTTAAATTATATTGCGTACTATAAAGCATATCAATTCAACGAAGAACAAAATATTATTCAATCTGATATAAATAATAGAGAGATTAAGAATAGCTCCATAAACGAAATTTATTTTAATGAAACCGTTTCAGGAACAGCGACTATTATTTTTTATGACGGCGTAAAAGTTGGATTGTTAACTTGTGCACATATTGGAGATTACCCGGACACTGTCATTACCTATTATGATTCACCTATTGAAGAAAAAAGACAGATCATTCAACAAATTGCAATAAAGGTAAGGCAGCACTATTTTGTTAATGAAATCCCTGGAGATACGGAATTTGAAGTAGTTGCTACTGATAAAATACGTGATTTGGCATTACTATCTAAGAGAGTCCCAAGTGATCCTTTTCAAAGTATTAGACCATTTAGATATCCTCTTGGAGAGTCTAGTAATTTAGAATTAGGGAGTTTTGTCTATATCATCGGTTATCCGATGGGTCATAAAATGATTACAAGGGGAATTGTTAGTAATACACGTGACAACAAAAGTGATTCATTTTTGATAGATGCTTTATTTAATCGTGGTTTCAGTGGTGGAATTATTTTGGCAATTAAAGATGGAGTACCGAATTTTGAATTAGTAGGAATGGCTAAATCTGTATCTGCAAAAAAACGATTTATTCTGGCTCCAGCTCCTTTGAATGGAAAACTTGATTATGATTCTAATTTTCCATTTACTGGAGATGTTCATGTTAAAAATATAGAAAGTATTAATTATGGTATTACCTACACAATATCCACTAATGAAATTGTAAGTTTTCTACTGGAAAACGAACAACTACTTATTCAAAATGGTTTTAACTTAGACAATCTTATTAAATAAATTATTAGGTGTAAGGACGTTCAATGAAAAAAACTGAAATCCATTCTCCAAAGGGCAATAAGTTGTCTTGCAAAGGTTGGCAGCAGGAAGCCGCTTTCAGAATGATTCAAAATAATTTGGATCCAGATGTTGCTGAAAATCCGCAAGAATTAATTGTATATGGAGGAAAAGGAAAAGCTGCTAGAAATTGGGAATGTTTCGATGCAATCCTGTCTTCATTAAAAATTCTTAATAATGATGAAACTTTACTGATTCAATCAGGCAAGCCTGTTGGTGTACTCAAAACGCAATCATCATCACCTAGAGTTTTGATTGCTAATTCAAATTTGGTGCCAAACTGGGCTAATTGGAAATATTTTAATGAACTAGATAAGCTTGGATTAATGATGTACGGTCAGATGACCGCGGGTAGCTGGATATATATTGGCACACAGGGTATCTTGCAAGGTACTTATGAAACATTCGCTGAAGCGGCAAGATCGCATTTTGATAGTGATTTATCAGGTAAATTAGTACTTACAGCCGGTTTGGGGGGAATGGGTGGTGCTCAACCTTTATCCGTAACAATGAATAATGGTGTATCTATTAATATTGATATTGATCCAAATAGCATACAACGCCGTTTGGAGACAAAATATTTAGACGTAGCAACAGAAAATTTGGAAGAAGCATTGTCAATTGCACGTGATGCAATGGTGAAAAAGAATGGATTATCCATTGGATTGTTAGGCAATGCCGCGGATATCATTCCCCAAATTGCAAAGATGGGCATAGTGCCAGATATGGTTACTGACCAAACTTCAGCACATGACGAGTTAGATGGATATGTCCCAAATAAAATGACCTACAATGAAGCACTAACTTTGCGCAAATCGAATCCTGATAAATATATTAAAGAAAGTTTTCGATCTATGGCAGAACACGTAAACGGTATTCTAAAATTAAAAGAAATGGGATCAATTTGTTTTGATTACGGAAATAATTTACGTGGTCAGGCAAAAAAGGCTGGTGTCGAAAATGCTTTCGATTATCCTGGATTTGTCCCTGCTTATATTAGACCATTATTTTGTGAAGGTAAGGGTCCTTTTCGGTGGGTGGCATTGTCCGGCGATCCAGGGGATATCTATAAGACAGATGAAAAAATAAAAGAATTATTCCACGATGACAAATCCCTTTTAAGGTGGATCGCTTTAGCGAAAGAAAAAGTGCAATTCCAAGGATTGCCATCTAGGATATGTTGGCTTGGATATACCCAACGCGCAAAATTTGGTGTGGCGCTAAATAGGATGGTTGCATCAGGTGAATTAAGTGCGCCTATCGTTATTGGTAGAGATCATTTAGATTGTGGATCTGTAGCATCACCATATCGTGAAACGGAAAATATGAAAGATGGCTCAGATGCAGTTGCAGATTGGCCACTTCTTAACGCCATGGTAAATGTGGCTAGTGGAGCAAGCTGGGTATCAATTCATCAAGGTGGAGGTGTCGGTATGGGATTGGCTATACATGCCGGACAGGTAATTGTTGCAGATGGAACTCCAGAAATGGAAATAAGATTAAAGAGTGTCCTAACAAATGATCCGGGTACTGGCATATTGCGCCACGCCGATGCAGGATATGAAGAAGCAATCAATAATGCAAAAAATTGGAAAGTAAAAATTCCGCTTATGAAATAATTATATATGTCTAAGATTAAATTAATTAATATTGGTGGGGTTGCAACATATAATAGCCATACAAAAACTGTTGATTATATTACTGGTAGAGACATCCTAATAAATAACGGTGTAATTGAGAGAATTGATAAAGATATAAATTGTGCTTGTGAAGTATATGATTGTCACAATAGACTAATCACTTCTGGATTTGTTGATCCACATACCCATCCGGTTTTCCTAAATGGTAGAGAAAATGAATTTGGATTACGGATGCAGGGTGTTTCGTATCAAGAAATTGCCGGAAAAGGTGGTGGAATAAATAGTAGTGTGAATGGCGTTAGGAATGCTTCAACTGAAGAATTGGTGGCATTGGTTAAAAAGCGAATGGATAGATTTATAAAATTAGGTACAACTACCATCGAAGCTAAAAGTGGTTATGGATTAAATGTAGAATCTGAATTAAAATCCCTAGAAGTACTTGATTTAGTTAACCAGAATCATTTAATAGATATTATTCCAACCTTTTTAGGCGCACATTCAATTCCACCTGAATACAAAACAAATCCTGATGGCTACATAAATTTATTGTGCAATGAAATGATTCCGGCTGTTGCAGAGCAGGGTATCGCAAAATATTGTGATGTATTTTGTGAAAATGGATATTTTGATATAAATCAATCAAGGAGAATATTAGAAACAGCTAAATCTTTTGGATTAACACCGCGACTACATGCAGATGAATTTGAAGATTCAGGGGCAGCTGAATTAGCCGCTGAATTGGGAGCAGTATCGGCTGATCATTTAATGGCAGTAAGTAATACTGGCATTGCTAAAATGGCGGAGGCAAATGTTACAGCAACCTTACTTCCTGGCACAACCTTCTTCCTTGGCTCAACAAATTATGCTCCGGCCAAAAAGATAATGGAAGCTGGTGTAAGAATCGCTTTAGCGACGGATTACAATCCGGGGAGTTGTCATATACAATCTATGTCATTTATTATATCATTAGCATGCATTTACTTGGGCATGTCAGTGGAAGATGCCTTGTTAGCTGCCACATATAATTCAGCTAAAACACTGCAAATTGAAAAAGAAGTTGGTTCAATTGAAATTGGCAAAAAAGCAGATTTAATATTATGGGATTTAGGTAAATTAATTGAAGTACCTTATAATGTTACAGATTTACCAATTATTAATGTTATGAAAAATGGAACGTTTGTATAGTTATACAAGTTTAGATAAAAAGAAGAAAGGGACTTATTGTCCCTTTCTTCTTTATTATTATGATGTTATAAATTAAGTTTTAGCGTTCCATTTTAATTTGCTTCTTATCGTTAGATACTCTCTCTTTTTCTTGGTGATTCATATCATAATTTATTTGTTTAGATCTAGGCATTCCGTGAGCTTCAGGATGTAAATATTTACCAATATCATTAGTCGTTTTATATTCTTCAACTTTTATTCTATTAGCATTTGCATAGGCATCTTTTCGAATTCCGGTAAGTTGCCAGGAAACCTTCATCCCTGGTACACCACCTGCAATACGAAAAGTATTTCCACTAACTTCCTCTGACACATATAGATTTGGACCAGGGGTACCAATTGCTGTTAATTGATATCTAAATTCACTATTTAATGAATTAAACCAATCGGGGAGGTCAACTTCTGCTTCGCCCGAATAATTGAGTTCAACATTGCCATTATAAATATTCATCATATCAGGACTTTCAACAAAGGAGTGTGAAAGATATTTATTTTCAGGATCCAGAGGGTGATCGATTTTAAAACTACCTGCAGCCTTTGATAAAGTACCAGTTACATGTACATCACCAGCAAAATACCCAGCCCAATTTGTTGTTGCACCACCTGCCCATCCATATACGCCATAATTTGTACCTGTTTCAGTACTAGCTCCACCATAAACACCACAATTCCAGCCAGTTGGTGCCGCATTTTGTGCCCAACCATATAATCCGTAATTCGTGGGGGCTCCTTCTCCTTCACCATATGCTCCCCAAGATTGATGAGACCCATATCCGCCATAAAAATACCCACCGTAGACATTATAACCGCTGTATCCATATCCTTTAACACCACGAGTTAATCCGTCAGCACTTTGTGCAAAGCCATAAACACCATTATAGTCATAATCATTGTCAGTCCCAGAGGATACTACTACTCCACGTACTCCTGTCCATAGTCCTTCACCATATACACCTACTCCCCACCAGTCAGTATTTCTGCAAAAGCCGGCCACTCCAACTCCATCTCGCATCTCAACTGTATTCTCAAAGACCCCTAAGGGTTGATAATATGTAGAACTAGCATCATTATAGTGATTATCAGAAACATGAAATGGATGCGCAGGTGGTATTGCGTTTAAAAATCCTGTCCAACCATTTCCTTGAGTCCTAGATAATGGTAGAGCATTCATATCTTGAACCTCAAAACTTGAAGTAGCGTCATTGGTACTTAAGCCAACTACTACGCCTTGAGCACTGATAGTGCCAATTAAACCTATCAATAATAAACATATCAAATTTTTCATAATATTCTCCTATTTAATTAATGAAATCTTGCTGGTTTTTATTTCGTCGGCTGCAATGATCTTATATATATACATACCTGCCGAAGCCAAACTGCCATCTGTGAGTAATCCATTCCAAGTGATTTCATACCATCCTGCCTGTTGTTGATTATGGAATAAGGTTGCTACTTTTCGCCCCATCAAATCATATATCATAATTGATACTTCTCCAGCATCTGGGATACCATAGTGAATAGTCGTCGTTGGATTGAACGGATTCGGATAAGCCGGTTTTAGTGTGAATACAGTGGGCAAAGATTCGATATCGGTTAGTTCAACCGGTAAGGTAACAGTTCCATCCCCTGTGGGAGTTAGTAATGTTGTGCAATTGCCTTCCAAAACATCACCATAGAATTCAGCAGTAAATGTAGCATCTTGCTGTACGGTTATTTCGTCTGCACAAATGGAATTATTCTCAAATAGATAAACCGATGATGTTCCTGATACATCTATACTAGAACTTTGTGCAAATATTGGAGCTATTGAAAGGCAGATAATCAAGATTAGCAATTTTTTCATTGATCCTCCTTTTGTTTATTAGATTTGAGGGAGGATCAGCAATGCAGCAAACGTCTATAGCCAGAATTATCGAGTTTCATATTTTAGAGTATTTAATTGAATCTCCCTATTCTTATTCTGTTGCTTAATATTAATTATTGACTTAGCAATTAATCAATGACTAATATTTTTATGATCTAATACAATTACTAATAAAAAAATTGGTTTATATCATAAACTGATATTTGTATGTTTTTAGGATATCGTTTTTTTAATTTAGATTTAAATTCGTTCGACCATCGGCGAATTTCTTTTCGTGTAGGTATTGTGATATTTTGTTCTATCATTGATCTCTCATAGCTTGAATTTGTTTCATATAACTCAGATAGATAAATAATATCACCTTTGCCAAGTGGTAATTGTTCAAGTAATTCAATCGAATCCACAATATGTTGCTCAGCATATTTATTTCCACCTGCACCAATTAGAAATATTATTCCAACATCAATTCCACTTTTTTTTAGATTGTATGTTAACTTTATTATATCGCGATTTAGTTGTTTCTTATTCAAGAATAACATTAAGTCTCTATTACCTGATTCAACACCTAAATAAACTCTTTTTATACCTTGAGATTTTAACTCTTTAAAATTATTTACAGACTTCTTTATGCCGGTAAATACATCAATGAAAGAATAATAATTATTAAACTGCGGGAAATGATTGTGAATTAATTCTAAACCTCTTACTAATCGATTTTGTGGTACAGCAAGAGCGTTAGCATCTGCTAGAAAAATAGATTTGCGTAATTTAATTCCTTCACCAAAAAATGTTTTAACTTTATTAAAATGACTTTCAAGTTCCTTAGCAGATTTGATTTTAAATGGTCGATCGCGGTAAAAATTGCAAAAAGTACACTGATTGTAATTACATCCCTCAGTCAATTGAATTACTAATGACATATATTGATCTGGTGGGAGGATCGAAATTGGTAAGTAAGTATCAGAAAAATCTTTTGCACTATTTTGGAGAGCCGAATAATCCATTTTTCTAATATTTGAAATGATATGTTGGAATGATTTTGGTAATTCAAATTTATCAATTAATAATAATTGGAATATTTTTAATAATGATAAAACTTGTTCTTTTGATATTTTATGAACTTCACGAAAAGTCTCATTGTTTTCAATATGACGTGATTTATGATAAAAATTATTATTTAAGGTACGGCGGTAATTTTCTCCATCCACAAACATTCCAACTAATCGTCCTTCAAGATCGAATGTCCATAAATTATTTTTCGGCTCAACAAAAATATTAAAAGCATTAGATTTTAGCGTAATTGTAATGCTTTCTACTTCGGAAGGTTTGATTTTCTTGATTATTGGTTTCATGTTAGATGAAAATTTAAGTAAATAAAATATAACTCACGATTACAGCTTTCAAATTTTTAATGATAAGTATATTTGGTAATTTTACATTGGAATTAATAAGTAATAATATGTCATTAAAATTTGCAATTATAAACTGCTATGTAGATGAACCAAAGTCTGCTCCGAGTGCGCAACTATTTACTGATAATCTAATTAACACAACAATTATTAATCATTGCTACGGAGAAAAGATTAGTAATATAAGTCAATATGATGGTTATGTTATTAGCGGATCACGCTCATGCCATCTAGATCAAGATGACTGGATAATTAAGCTGCATCAATTAATAAAAGATATATATCAAAATAACATACCTTGTTTAGCGGTATGTTTTGGACATCAAATAGTTGCGCATATATTTGGAGGAAAAACAGTAAGAGATTGTGCCGGTGAGGCTGGATTTCAAGATGTACCGACCACAAGTAAAGAAGATCCAATCAAATTATTTAAAGGGCTACCAAGTCCTGTGAAAGTATATCAATCGCATAACGATGCAGTGATGAAAGCTCCTTCGGGTAGCATCCACATAATCTACAATGAAAAATGTGTACAATATTATCAATATGGATCTATAATGTCTATTCAATCTCACCCGGAAATTGATATTATGGCTGCTAAACATTTAGCTAAAAGAGATAACAATGACGAAATGACTATGTTAAATGGTGTTAATAAGCAAAATATTAAATCTCAAATGATATTAGATAATTTCTATGCAATTGTTGAAAAAATATAGAATACTAAATCATTATTATTTAGTATCTATACCATCGTAATTTTTTATAGACATTTTATTTAAATACTATCAAAATCAATAAGATATAATGGGAGTATTGGATTTATTGGAGTAAAATGCTTTAGAGGACAATGTGAACATCGATAATTATTCAATAATGAAAAAATTGTTTGAGCCAAAATCCATAGCGGTAATTGGTGCTTCTACAAATCCAAAAAAAATTGGTCACAAAATAATTAGTAATATTTCTAAGGTTGGTTTCAAAGGGAATGTTTATCCAATTAATCCCAAAGCAGATAAAATATTAAATTATAAGGCATATGCTTCTTTAGATGACATCCCCGACAATATCGATATGGCTTCAATTGTTTTACCGGCGTCAATTGTATTTGATGCATTAAAAGCATGTGCACGGAAGAATATAAAAGTAGTTACAATTATTAGTTCAGGATTTTCAGAGGTTGGAAATTTAGAAGAAGAAAGAAAATTAACAAAATTTGCGGCAAAACATGGTATCCATATTTTGGGTCCCAATGTATTTGGTCATTATTCTGCAAAATCCTCGCTAAATGCGACTTTTGGTCCAACCCATATTCCCAAAGGAAATGTTGCGATCATTACTCAGAGCGGTGCATTAGGTGTTGCGATGATTGGGAAAGCTAAAATACAAAATATTGGATTATCCGCGATCATTTCTGTTGGAAATAAGTCCGATGTCGATGAGGCAGATTTAGTGGAATACTTAGTTGAACAAGAAGATACAAAAGCAATTTTAATGTATATCGAAGGAATTCAAAAAGGCGAAAGATTAGTACACGTTCTGAAAGATGCTACAAAAAAGAAACCGATTATTGTAATCAAATCAGGTAGATCACAACGTGGTGCCATCGCAGCCGCATCGCATACAGGCTCCTTAGCCGGTGCGGACGAAATATTTGATTCAATTATGAAACAATGCGGTGTACTTAGGGCCGAAAGTGTTCAAGAAGCTTTAGATTGGAGTAATTATCTGTCTCGAACTACAATTCCGAAAGGTGAAAATGCACTTATTCTTACTAATGGTGGGGGAATTGGCGTATTGGCCACGGATGCCTGTGAAAAATATGGTGTCAAGTTATATGATGATACACAACAGCTTGATAATCAATATAGAGATATCACCCACGGATTTGGTTCTACAAAAAATCCGATTGATCTGACAGGCGAAGCAACTGCCAAAGAGTATGCACAGTCATTATCAATAGCCCTAAATGATGATAATATAAAATCCGTATTATCAATATATTGTGAAACGGCAGGAATGGATGATGAAGAACTAATAAAAACACTTACTAGTTCATATTTAGAATATAAGAAAGTAGGAAAACCCATCATCTTTGCAATATTTGGTGGAAATATTTCAGAAATGGTAATTAGTAAACTAATTGCAGCCAATGTCCCTGTTTATCGTGATGTATATGATGCTGCAGCATGCCTTGGGGCTGTTTATTTTCAATATCATAATAATTTAAAATCAAAAAGTGTGGCAAAAAATCCGCAAATCAATATGTCGAAGATTCAAAATATTGTTGAAACGGCTTTAGCTGACGGCAGAGAATTTCTATTAGCAGATGAAGGAAATCAGTTATTAGATATTGCAGGATTATCAGGACCTAAAAGTGGTATTGCAAGGAATATCAAACAAGCTGTAGAGATTGTTGATGGAATAGGTTATCCGGTTGTAATGAAAGTTGTATCTAGAGATATCTTGCATAAAAGTGACGTAGGTGGCGTATTGTTAAACCTTAATAACAAAGATGAAGTATTGGATGCTTACCAAATAATTATACATAATTGCAAAGCATATAAAGAAAATGCTGTCATTGATGGTATCGAGATTGTTGAGCAAGTTAAATCTGGTACAGAAGTAATAATCGGCGCAAGGCGCGATAAATCATTTGGACCAATTATTATGTTTGGTTTAGGTGGGATTTATGTTGAAGTAATGAAAGATGTTTCTTTCCGAGCGTTGCCTTTGAGTTTGAGAGAGACGCGACTAATGGTAAAAGAAATAAAATCTTATCCATTATTATTAGGGGTGCGCGGCGAGTCTCCGAAGGATATAGATAAAATAGTTGATACAATTTTTAGAATTGGATTCATTTTACAGAATTGTCTGCAAATCACTGATATTGAAGTAAATCCGTTAATGGTTTACAATGAGGGTGTGAAAGCAGTTGATATAAGAGTTATGTTATCAGATAAAAAGGAAATAAGTGATGAATAAATATATATTTACATCATTAAATAAAGATGCCGGAAAAACCGGAATTATTGTTGGATTATCAAAATTGATAAAAGGGAAGATTGGATACATTAAACCATTTGGCGATCGTTTAGTTTATAAGGATAAAAGACTGTGGGATTATGATTCTGGATTAATTGTGAACCTGCTTAATCTAAAACGAAATCCTGAAGAATTGAGCATCGGTTTTGATCATTCAAAATTACAATATCTGTATGATGAAAAAAGTATGGCGGAAAAATTAAATGGGATGATCAGCAAAATTTCAACCAAAACTGACATATTATTCATCGAAACCGGGTCGAGTTTAATTCAAGGTGTATCCGTTCATTTGGATGCATTGACAATCGCCAAAGTTTCTGATGCAAAACTTATACTAGCTGCAAGTGGCAATAATGATGATATAATTGATAACCTTACTTATTTAATGCATAACGTAAGATTAAAAGGTATTGATCTTGCAGGAATTGTTATCAATAAAGTTAAGGATATTGAAGATTTTAAAATGAATTATGAAGATTCCATTACTTCTTTGGGTATCAATATTCTAGGGATTTTACCTTATGAACCTGAATTGACTTTTCCAACTGTTCGCTTTATTGCCGAAGGATTAGATGCAAAAGTTATTTCCGGTAAATCAAATTTAAATGTTATGGCTAGAGAAATATTTGTTGGTGCTATGTCGGGAGATGCAGCACAACGTGTTGAGAAATTTAAGAATAAAAATAAATTAATAATAACTGCTGGCGATAGAACTGATATGATAGTAGCAGCAATCAATACTGAGTGTGTAGGTGTCGTATTAACAAACAATATTTTACCACCACCGAATATTATTGCTTTAGCTTCGGAAAAGAAAGTACCATTATTACTTGTGCAAAGTGATACACACAAAATTGCCAAGAAGATAAGTCAGATGGTACCATTAGTAGATTTTTCTGATAAGAAAAAAATTGGGATATTAGAAGATATAGTGAATAATTACTCAACGTTAGTTGATTTGGTGTAATATTTTTTTTTGTAGAGATGTAAGATTTTACATCTCTACAAAAAAAGGCTCCATTCGGAGCCTTTTTTATTAAACATTTATATTTGTTTTATAAGGCTAAATCAAGACCGAGCCTTAAAATACCAAAACCCCAACCAACTTCTGCAACTGCTGCTAATGCGGATGAGATGAAATATCGTACACCAACCGCAGAACCTGTCACTACTCCACCGTAAGTTGGTGATGTATAATCGGTTACCCCTGATATTCCGTCATATTTAACTTTACCAGCATTATATCCAAGACTAAATTTTGCATAAGTATCAATTTTTTCATTTTTTAACACATCGGCATGATAAAATACGCTAGCAAGAAATACCATGTTAGTATATTTCCAATTATAACCATAATAGCCGGATTTATATGTTGAATATCCAAAGGAACCGCCAACACCTAGAGCTCCAGGGATATCACCTAGGTTTAGGAAATCTTCTTGTAAGATCATCTCAAAACCACCTCCGAATCCAACTCCTGCGCCATAGGAACCAAGACCTATTCTTCCACCTACAAATTTATCCCCTTTACTTGGTAATGCTCCTTGAGCAAAAACCATTGATGTGGCAAATACTATAATAAATAAAATAGCAATTGTTTTTTTCATTTAACTACTCCTTGTATGTTATTTTGTTAATTAATTATATATAATGATACAGTTATTTTGTTAATATTATCAAGTATTATAAAACACGATAAAATTCTCTTATTATTTGAAGTTCCGAATAGAAACTTTGTATATTAATGTATATATATTGAGGCGCATATTATAATGACTATTAGAAAATATTCCTATATTAGTAAGTATGTATTTATTTTTTCCGTATTATTTTTATTATCCGGTTGTGATATAATTGATGAAATAATTGGTGGCAGTACTGATGATTCAAATAATCAACAAAATAATGATGGTAATACAATATTAAGAATAGAAGTACATTTCTTTATTGATGATTGTACAATTATTTGGACATATCCTGATAGGAGTCCCATAACTGCAGCACATACTTCTCATGGATTATCTTTTACATCGGTTGCAGGTACCAGTACTTTCCAAAGTGATGTATATGAGACTACTTTCAGTGGTACATCATTGGGTGTCGCCTATACTGGTACAATGGAAATCATGTTCTTTGATAGCGGTAATCTTCCGAGTGTATCAGTTGATATTGATCAAACGCGTCAATGGGGCGGAACCACAAAATACGTAAGATTATCGCATCCTGGGGTGTTAATTGACAATTCTATATCAACAGACACAATGGATGAATATGTGATAACTGATACTCATTTTACAACAACTTACATCGATGCTTCAGATGATGGCTCGCAAACTAAAACTTTGCAGTCCGGATACGTTTGTGGTCCTAATTCGTATTTAAAAGTTCAAATTTATTATCAGTAATAAGATATATTAGCAATTATTCAAGGAGGTAGCATGTTCAGTTATAGACGATTATTATTATTAGGTTTTGGTTTCATGGGAGTTTCCCTGTTGTGGGGAATTTACAATGCTTATGTACCCATTTTTTTACAAGCCGGAAGAGCAGATTACAGTTCCACAGCCGGAGTCGTCGGATTTGGGATGGGGGCAGACACAACCGGATTCATAATGACACTGGACAATATAGCGGCATTATTCATCTTGCCATTTGTGGGTGCGTATTCTGATAGAATTTGGACTAAGTTTGGGCGCCGTAAACCATTTATAATGATTGGTGCACCGCTTGCACTAGTAGGGTTTATAGGAATACCCATGTTTTTAGGTGGCTCATTATTATTATTCATGGGAGCAATTTTTGTAACGTTATTTGCTATGGATCTGTTTCGCACTCCTGTAGTATCGCTAATGCCGGATATTACGCCATCACCTAAACGTTCACAAGCCAACGGTATGATCAATTTAATGGGTGGAATTGGTGGGGTTTTAGCATTTGCCGTAGGTGGAATATTATTTAAAGTATCGGTTGGAGCACCATTTTACTTTGGTGGAATTGTAATGTTAATTGGTTGCGGAATTGTATTATTATTTATCAAAGAACCAAAACCGGAATCGGTAGAGCCGGTGGATGGAAAGCCGGGATTAATTGGTAGTTTTAAAACAATTATTAAAGATAACGATAAATCCGCATTATATCTACTAGGAGCAATTTTCTTTTGGTTTTTGGGTTACAACGCATTGGAAGTGTTCTTTACATCTTTTGCAGTGAATGTGCTTGGAGTTGATAGTGGTGAGGCAACATTTCTATTAGCATATTTTTCCCTAGCTATAATAATTACTGCCCCCATTGCGGGATATGTCGGTGGTAAGGTTGGCAGGAAACGTACTATGATAGTTGGAATCATCGCGTTTGCGATATTATTAGCGTACGGATATACAATAACTTCTGTTCCTCATGTAAAGGTAATGCTATTATTGTCAGGTATTTCATGGTCAATGATTTTAGTAAACTCATTACCGATGGTGATAGATATGGCGCCGCAAGACAGACTTGGTGCGTATACAGGATTATATTATTTATCTTCGCAAACTTCGGCTATTGTTGGACCGGTTTTATCCGGTAAAATTATTTCTATTTTCAACAATGATTATCGAACAGCTTTTGTGTATGGTACTGTTACTTTAGTAATCGCATTGTTATTTGTTATCCCAATTAAGAGGGGAGAAGCGTTAACTAATTGATATTTTAAAACATTCAAACCTCAAGTGTATAATACATATAAATAGTAGTTAATTGCATTATATAGATTTTTTGTTATAACATTATAAATTCTAGGTGTGGTAACCTAGAATGGTGAGTAAACTTAATCTTATGGGGGGTAGTCTTTAATCCCAAAGATTATAATAAACAAGGAGATACATGTGAGGAAAATATTAACAATACTAACAATAGTATTATTTATACTATTTATGGTAAGTTGTGAAAATTCAGTAAATCCAATCAATTCCGATTCACAAAATCTATCTTTAGCTAAATCTGATGGAGAACCAATATCATTGGCAAAGAAAGATAAATGTGCAACAATTCAAGGGGAGACTATCCTCTATTCAACAGGGCATTACTTAGCAGGAGAACCACTTGAAGTAGGTTTTGATATTTATGGATATAATTACCAAGGAAAAATGTTTAAAGGTTCATATGCTAATACCTATTTAGGTGGTGATGGATTTCCTCCTTATCTAGGTGATACGGATGCCTATATAGCCGCTAATCCAACAATTGATGATCTTGACTCGGATGGTTATAATATATATTGGTATTGGCCACATAGAGATGTTCATTTAGCAATGAAATGGAATGATGCTTGGCTTAGCAATAAAGATTGCGATGGTGATCACAAATTAGATAGACATTATGGACATGATAGTTATATTGGTTCTGGAGCATGGATAACAAATCATCAATCAGGTGATAATTGGTGTGGAGGTGAAAAAGGTTGGAATTATTTTGTCAAGATTGTTGCTGCGCCGGCAGATGCATATAAAGAAGGTGGTTATTGGTATAATGTAGATGGTGAAGAAATTGGACCAGTAATTTGGACTAGTTTCGCAATTATTCAACAAGTTGACAACGATCCATGCCTTGGTACCAATGGCTTACTATATAAAAGTCCTGTTCGTGCAGGAGTTGGAAACTGGTAACAGTTATTAACATATAATTGAAAAAAAGGGCTATGAATTCATAGCCCTTTTTTGTGTAGCGGAGGAGGGATTTGAACCCCCGACACGCGGATTATGATTCCGCTGCTCTAACCAACTGAGCTACTCCGCCATTCGTTTAAAAAGCGCCGCAAAATTAGCGGGATTCTAAAATAAAAACAACTTAAAATAAATGTACCTCAGTGTCTTATTTAGTTGGAATAATGATATACTATAATAGTAATTTTGCGCACCAAATTTTAATGATATTAATTACAAACTAGTTAGGAGAAAACAATAAATGTACAATTCAGTTGAATCATTTATGGATATGGTTAAAGCCAAAAATCCTGGTGAGGTTGAATTTCATCAAGCAGTATTAGAAGTTGTTGAATCATTGTGGGATTTCCTTCAAGATAACCCGCATTACATGCAAGCAAAAGTATTGGAACGGATGGTAGAGCCGGAGCGCGTAATTATGTTCAGAGTCCCATGGCGTAATGATAGGGGTGAAGTAGAACTTAATAAAGCTTATCGTGTTGAATTTAATTCAGCAATCGGACCTTATAAAGGTGGATTGCGTTTCCATCCATCAGTAAACCTTGGTATTTTAAAATTTCTTGGATTTGAACAAGTACTCAAGAATAGTTTAACTACCCTTCCAATGGGCGGTGGTAAAGGTGGAACGGACTTTGATCCAAAAGGTAAATCTGATAATGAAGTAATGAGCTTTACACAATCATTCATGACTGAATTACAACGCCATATCGGTCCAAATACCGATGTTCCTGCCGGAGATATCGGTGTAGGCGGACGTGAAATAGGTTTCATGTTTGGTCAATATAAACGTTTACGCAATGAGTTTACCGGTACTTTAACAGGTAAAGGTTTGAATTGGGGCGGCAGTTTAATTCGCCCAGAGGCGACAGGTTACGGTAACGTCTATTTTGCAAATGAAATGCTAAAGACTCGAGGCGAAAGTTTTGAGGGTAAAACAGTTGCCATTTCCGGTTCAGGTAATGTAGCACAATACTCCATTGAGAAAGTATTAGACTTGGGTGGAAAACCTGTAACAGTTTCAGATTCATCCGGTTATATTTATGATCCTGATGGAATTGATCGTGAGAAACTTGAATACATAATGACTCTGAAAAATGTAAAACGCGGACGTATTAAGGAATATGCTGAAAAGTATGGTTGTAAGTATGTTGAAGGAAAACGTCCTTGGGAAGTAAAATGTGATGTCGCATTACCATCAGCTACCCAAAACGAAATAAGCGGTGATGATGCTGAAGTATTAGTCCAAAACGGTTGTTTCTGTGTATCTGAAGGTGCAAACATGCCATCTACTCCCGAAGCAATTGACGTTTACATGAAAAACAAGATTCTCTACGGTCCTGGAAAAGCTGCTAATGCTGGTGGAGTTGCGGTATCCGGATTAGAAATGAGCCAGAATTCACTACGTTTAAGCTGGACACGTAAAGAAGTTGATGAAAGATTACATAATATCATGAAAGATATTCATGAGACTTGCGTAAAACACGGAACTGAAGGAAAATTCATTAACTATGTAAAAGGTGCAAATGTTGGTGGTTTCATTAAAGTTGCTGACGCAATGTTAGACCAAGGTGTAGTATAATTTATATTTAAGATAGAAAATAAAAAGGGCTCCGTTTGGAGCCCTTTTTATTTGTTCAGTATTATTGATTAATAATGATATTTACGAAAATCCTCAATATCTGCTTCATCTTCTAATTGTTTTAACCAATTCTCAAATACCTGATTTTGCTTATTAGTAAGCAGATTATTTTTGAGAATATCTTTACGAACCTCATATTCAGTTGAGTCAATAGCTATTACATCTTTAACAAAAACTATGGTATTGCCTCGTAATGTTTTCAATGGACCTAAAATATCACCTTTTTCGGCATTTAAAAGTGCACCTGTCACAAAATTACTGCGCCCAATTGATGTAAATCCTTTATTGAGAGATTTGGTTTCATTTGTAACTAATTCATATCCTTTATCTTGTGTTACAATATTATCAAACGTCGTACCGCCATTAATTTGATCTCTTAATGCTGAGGAGAGTTTAAAAGTCGCGTTCGCAATTTTATCTTTTCGAATATCTTCTTTAAGTACATTCTCAACATCTTCTATAGGAGATGGTCCTTCTGGTTTAATAGATTCAAAAATAAAAACAGCATAATATTCATCGTTTTCCATAGGAGAGGACACAGTGCCTATCTCACTATTGAAAGCAAATCGTGATCCATTACGCAGTTGTCCTATTGGTTCAATGTTTATGCTAGTTTCAGTAACTGACACTTCGCTAGCCATCACCGAATGTGTATCCAATGCAGCATCAAATCCATAATCTTGTGCATCATAACTGAATAAGGTTGCATCACGGCGTAACGCATCGCGGGTTTCAGCGCCAAAAGTGATTTTTAACAAGATATGTGCCCCATGTACTTGACTTTTACCATTAACTGTTTTTTTATCAATTATTTTTATGATATGATAACCAAATTGCGATAATACAGGACCAACTACCATCCCTTTTCGTGCATCGAATGCTGCATCAGAAAATGGTTTTACCATTTGTCCGCGTTCAAACCAACCTAAGTCGCCTCCGCGCGGTAAATTTTGCGCGTCCATGTTACCGGGATCTTCTGAATATAAATTTGCTAAATCAGTGAAATCATCGCCGGAATTTATTTGTTCAATTATATCGAGTGCATCGTTGTAAACAGAAACTGTATCCCAATTAGTAGGTTCTTTCTTCCAATATACAAATCGCAATTTTCTTGATTCAGGCTGATCGAACTCATCTTTGCGGTTGCTATATGCACGTTTGATTTCTTCTTCAGTCACAGCTATTTCTGCCTGATCTACATTGTTTTCTACAACATGAATTGCATCAATAGTATAATCAACATTTCTCCTGATGTATTCTTCTCGGATTTCGGAATCAGTAACAGAAATAGAAGAAAATAACATTTTTTGTAGTTTGTAATTAGGAATAACATTATTCTTCATTATTTGTTCTACAGGTGCCCATTCATTTCCTTCCGGGTTATTAACTGCTGAAAGGTATTTTTGCATATCAAACTGTCCATTAGTTTGGAATGCCGGCATGGTTGTTAAAAATTGTGGAGGATTATTCTGTAGATGATAAAGAACTTCTTCGTCAGTAGCCGTGATACCCAATTCTTCGATAGCAACTGCGACCAAATTCTCTCGAATAATGTTATCCCATACTTGATTGCGAGTACTCTCAAGCATTTGATCACTAACTGTTTGTCCACCCGTACGATATTGTTCCAATTGTTGGTTCACCAATTGATTGAAAAAGTCAGGAGGAATTTTTTCGCCGTTTATTACGCCGATTGCGTCTGCGGGATTAGTTCTGCCAAGTAATTCGTCTAAAATATTAGCACCACCAACAAGTCCACCAACAGTCATACTGAGTAAAAATAATATTAGTACTGCCCACAAAACAATGTGCATTTTTGTCCGCATTTTTGTCATTACAGCCATTATATACCTTTAAATTTTATTTATAAATATAGGGAGCGAATTTAGACAATTGACTTCTGTTTAGCAAAGGACTAAAGAGATGTTTTATTGATGTAAGATAATGAGTTGTAATGAAAGGAAAAAAATGATAATAAGATCATATTATTGGTAACTTCAATTATATCATTTAAGGACTAGAATAGTGAAAAAAATACACATTATATTAATAATCTTGATGATTTCTTTGCTAAATGCACAATGGAAAGATTTAACTCTAGAAGATGTATTTAAAAAATCACCATTTAAGGTTGCATCTATTGGTCAATGGAAATGGCTATCGGATTCAGATGATTATCTATTTTTTAAGATGGACACGACTATTAAAGCACAGTCATTATTCAAATATAATTTATCTACAGGAGATACATCTTTATTTTTAGCTGGAGATAAATTTGTATTTGATGAAGAAACCCTCAACTTGGTTGATTATACAATCCATCCAAAGAGTGAAAGAATATTACTTGTAACAGAGCAACAAAGAATTTGGCGTCATTCACGGTCTGCCATTTATTATGTATTTGATATGAATAATAATACTGTTAAACAAATAGCTTTAGGGAATCGTTTAAGAAACGTAAAATTCTCACCTAATGGAGAATCAATCGCTTATCTTAAAAATGACAATAATTTATATGCTTATCATTTTAACAATGATAAAGAAATAAGACTTACTAAAGATGGGTCTTTTAATATACTCAATGGACATTTTGGATGGGTTTACGAAGAAGAGTTTGGATCGTATGATTCATATCGCTGGTCGCCTGATAATAATTATATTGCATTTGTGCGAGAAGATCAAACCTATGTAAAGCAATTTCCAATGATTAATGAATTACTTAACTATCCGGTTGTAAAATATCATCATTATCCAAAGGTTGGAGAAAGTAATCCTGTAATGAATATTGGTGTTGTAAATGTAAATACAAAAAAAACAAAGTGGATGGATTTAAGTGCCTCAGAAGAGATGTATCATCCAAGAATGAAGTGGCTGAATAGCTCACAAACTGAAAATGGAAAACAGGAATTGATTGTAACGAGAATTAATCGTCATCAAAATCGATTGGAATTGTTGAGATACGATGTAAAAAAAGGCAATGGAAATTTATTCTGGACGGATGAGAGTGAAGCTTGGGTTAATTTGACTGATGATTTATTATTCCTAGATGATGGTAGTTTTATCACATTGTCGGAACGTTCGGGTTTCCAACATATTTATCATTTTGATAGAAATGGCGATCTGATTAATACTGTAACTAGCGGTGATTGGGAAGTGTCAGGAATTACCTCATTCGATGAAGACAATAATAAGATATATTTCAATGGCAAGAAAGAATCAGAAATTGGCTCGAATCTATATTCGGTAAATATAGATGGCACGAAATTTAAGGCACTATGTAAAAGATTAGGGTGGCGTAGAGTAATGTTTTCACCATCAAATAATTATTATCTAGATTTTTACTCAAATGCTAATACACCATCCTCAATTGCTCTACATAACTCTGACGGTTCTAAAATCAGAGATCTTTCAGTGACTGATAAAAATCAGTTTAAGGAATATGGTTTTAATAATACAGAATTTATCCAAATTCCAACATCAGATGACGGGACATTGTTAAATGCTCAGATTACACTTCCAAGAGATTTCGATCCAAATATAAAGTATCCGGTCGTTGTTTATGGGTATTCAGGTCCTGGTAGTCAGACAGTCGCAGATCGTTATGAGAGAGGTGGTTCATGGAGTAGATATATGAATCAGGAAGGATATATTACTTTCTCGATTGATCCACGAGGAACAGGAGGTCGTGGAACGGCATTTAAATATCTTGCATATAAAGATATTGGGAAATGGGTAGCGCATGATCAAGTAGAGGGTGCAAAATATTTGAGTGCACTGCCTTACGTAGATGGAAGCAGAATAGGGATATGGGGATGGAGTGGAGGTGGATATATGACTGCTCTATGTATGACCAAGGGAGCACCACATTTCAAAGTTGGTGTTGCTGTTGCATCCGTAACTGATACTCGGCTATATGATACAATTTGGACTGAACGTTATATGGGATTATTGTCTGAAAATGAAGCTGGATATGATAGCGCATCAGTACTTACTTATGCAGACAAATTACAAGGTAAACTGTTGCTTGTCCACGGCACAGGTGATGACAACGTCCATTCGCAAAATACAATACAATTAATGGATAAATTTGTAAAAGTTGATAAACAAGCAGATATGATACTATATGCTAATAGGAATCATGGAATAAGAGGTGGTAATACTACTTATCATTTATGGACTAAAATTACTAATTATTTTATGGAAAATTTATAAGAGTTTATTGATACAAGCAGTTTGAAGTACTAAATTCCGCCCGCCTATTTATAAATAAATGGGGCCATAGCTCAGTTGGGAGAGCGCTTGAATGGCATTCAAGAGGTCGTCGGTTCGATCCCGTCTGGCTCCACTTTCCATAAGTCTAGTATTATTAATTATTAAAGTATATAATTAATAATGATAAAATTCTAAATATATTTTTCCAGTATCCGGATTTGATCAGTTTTATCCGTATTAAATCGTTATCTATTGGATACCTAATGGATACCGATTAATTTTTATATATGGAAAACAGAGAAATTTCCTTCCAAAACTTGCAGGATGATATTGTGACAGACAATATTAGAACATCTAAACTAATCAAATATGCTAGAATATTGGCAAAAAGAATCAAGGATGAAGAAATGTTGGGTTGGTTTACGCTTGAAAACTCAGGCTATTTCGATATTTTAGATTTAGATTATCGGACAGTTCAAGGTACTTACTATTCTAGCGATGGATTACATGTTTATAATATGCCGGCCAGTAAATATGATTTACAAAATATATTTATTCAGAATTCTGTAAAGGAGATTGAGGAGATGATTGATAGTTGTGAAAATGATATAGTATACTTAAAAATTCCTGAAGAAATATTAGAATCTATTAATTTAAAAAATATCATCTTTGGTGTGGATAAAATATCTCTTATAGGTGTTTTAGAGTATATAAATTCAAAATTATTAAGCTGGGTTGTTGACAACATGGACAAACAACCAATAAATAAAAGAAAACAAGTAGATAATCAAGAATATAACTCAATAAAATTTGATGGAAATTCATGGTCTATTGTATTTAATAGAGATTTTAAAACTATAAAAGCTACTCTTGGAATGGATATAATAGTATATTTAATCATTTTTCAGGGATATGAGATTGCTTCAACTACAATTCGTAATGCTGTTACAGGATTAAATAAAAATTTTAAAAGAGAATATATAGATTTAGTTAATTCTAAAAATAGTGATGGAAAAAAAATCCAAAAAGACGACCAGATTAAACTTGTCGACGAACAAACTATTCGCGAAGTCAAAGATATGATGGCTAAATTAAACAAAGATCTAGATGAAGCTGAAAAAATTAATGATTATGCAGAGATCAACCGTTTGGAGCATCAGATTAAAAAATATGAAGTTTACTATAAATCAAGCGTTACAAAAATTGGAAAATCAAAAATACAGCCTGACCAGTTAGAAAAGGATCGAAAAGCAGTTTATTCTGCTTTTCTTACAGCAAAAAATAATTTAAAAATTCATAAGCAGTTCTACAAACATATTGATAGACATGTAAATATGGGTAAATATTGCTCCTATAAACCTCCAAATAGTGAGTATTGGCATATCACAAAATAATAGACCTACTCTATAAATATCCTTCTCAGCTATAATTAAAATAGCTAATGCTATAACCAAAATAGCATAATTCAATTAGAGTAATTGGAATAAACTAATTGAATTTCATGATTAATAAAAATATGTCATCTCCATGGTTAACTGTGATTGAAGCATGTCAATATATCAAATGTGGACGGACAAAATTATTGGAATTAATCCATTCTGGTAAAATTCCCTATAGAAGGATAGACAACGCGAAAAAATCTAAAATAAGATTGTTAAAGCACGATCTGAATAAATATTTATTATATCATGGCAAGATTAGATTAACTATAGAGGAAAAGGAAATACTAAAGGAGATTTCAAAGTAATATGAGAACAATTAAAATAGATTTTTTAGAAGATAAATATTATAGGTTGCCAAGGAAATTGATTTTAAATCCCCTATTTTGGGACAGATCAATCGAATCAATCACAATATTCTTATTAATAGCAATAAAATGTTCGGCGATTAGAAATAAAACGAGTTGTTACATTGGATATCGATCAATTTCACATTATTGTAAGATCTCAAAAAGTAGTGTTTGTAAACGATTAAATGAATTATTGGTTCATGATTTACCTCTATTAGAAAAAATACGTGACTCAAACGGTTCATTACCAATTTATTATCAATTAAATAGGGATTGTATACCAAATACTAGGCAGGAGAAGTATTTCCCCCTAATCGGTCAATTAATTACTACTGGAATATGGAATAAAATATCCGATAATGCAAAAGTACTTTACTTAATAATTGGTGGAGTTTCATTCCAATTCAAAAATGAAGCGATGAGAATCACCTATAATTCATACAGATTTGCATATATAAGAGACGTTGAAGCAGCTCTTGACTTATACGAAATAATAAAAATTGAAAATAATGAACTTGATGATTTTCTTAACACAGAAATAATAATAAAAGAATTGTTGAAATTCAGTTTAATCTACATTGAAGGTGACTTAATTCGGATTCCTTTATTGAATTTAGAGGTTTCACGGACACAACTCGAGGATAACAAAGGTTTTAAAAAGACTTAATAGAAATATAGAAAAAAAAGGAGATTACAAAAATGAAAATAAATAAAAATATAGAAATCGTAAATGCAGATTGGTATGATAAGTATACGGATATTAAGAAAAATTCAATTGATCTAATACTCACTGATTTACCATGGGGTATATTAGAAAAATACAATTGGGACAAATCTCAAGATTTAATTGAATTAGAAAAAACTTTTGATTATGTTCTCAAGGATAATGGACTTTTAATCTTATTTTGTAATTTGAGACTTTTAGTTCGTCTGATTACTAATTTCTCAAAGTTTAAGTATAGAATACATCACATTTGGAAAAAACCATCAGCAATGCCAATAAATCAAATAATGCCTTTGCCGGATGCTGAGTTTATCATAGCATTCCAAAGAATTAATACCAAATCAGTATTTACAACATTTAATCCTTTTGAGAGTGGCATAGAAGGAAATCCCTATATCAAAAAGTCTAATATATCTACTAGTCCAACTCGGAGGCACGTTAAATCACCCACTTCTGAAAATCTGCATGGTAAAAGGTGGATAAGAACAATAATCGAGGCTAATAATAAACCAAATATGAAAAAGAAGGAAAGGTCAAGCCATCCAACTCAAAAGCCTGAAAAATTATTAAAGATCTTGATCAGAATATATTCTAATAAAGGAGATACGGTATTAGACCCATTTGGCGGTTCTGGATCAACATTAATTAGTGCTTATATGGAAGAAAGGAAATCTATCGGATTTGAAATCAAATATGAATATTATAAGGAAGCAGTTCTGCGAATTAATAACATCAGTGATCAAGTAGAATTATTTAAAGAGGAATTATGAGTAAAGGAAAATACAATCCAGAAATTGTGGATGTGATATGTAATACAATTGCATTAACTGGAACAGATAAGGAAGGAATCAAGGCAGGAGGAATTTCAAAAAATACATTTTATAAATGGTTAAAGTTAAAAAGTGACTTTTATGACAGGGTCGCACGCGCGAAGGAAAAATTTAGAAGAAGAGTATTATCTCATGATCATGAATTATTTATGATGGCATATAATGGTTTATTAGTTCACTTAAGCGGACCAATAGAGAAATGGAATCACAAGATAAAATATTCTGACGGCAAAGTAGAAACGAAGGAAACCATAGTTAAAAGGCCTCCATCAAGTTGGGCAATTAAAGCAATTCTTTTCATTGTACAAAATAATTCAGTTACGCCCATTACTGAGTTGGACACTGATGCATTAATTAGGGCAATGAACATGGTAACTGATATGCCAATGGATTAAATTTAAAATATTACTGGATACCTATTGTTTGGGTATGCTATTATACCGATATATAGTCACTTGGTATACGTGTTTAAAGCATAACATTAGGTTAATTGGAGAATAAAATGGCTGGTATGAGAAAGCTAAAAGGTAAATACTATGCTAGGATTTATATCAATGGAAAAGAAAAGTTATTACCTCTAAAAACTTCCGAAAAAAAGATAGCGGAGAAAAGATTTAATATAATCCAAGAACGCGAGTGGTTGGTGAAAATTGGACTTGAAGATAAAATGAATTTAGTTTCTACGCCGCTATTGGTAGATGCATGTAATAAATTTGTTAGAGAATCCAAAAACAAGGGATTGGCAGATCAAACGGTTTATCATTATAAAATATCCCTTAGACATTTTATTAAAGTGTGTGGTAGAACACTGAAGGTAGAAGGAATATCTGATAGTATGTGCAAGGATTTCATTATAAAGATGAAAACTAATCATAGTGATGAGAGTGTCAATAGCTATTTGAAAGCTATAAATACCTTTATGAACTGGTCTCGCAGTAAATATGAAGTAAAATTACCTGAGAAGATTAAGGAGTTGCGAACAGAAAGGAGATTGCCTGAATTCCTCCACCCTGAAGAGTTGGATAGAATATATAAATCCTGCAAGGATAAGAAGATGCTAGCTACTTTTAAGGTCTATGAGCACACAGGAATTCGGCTTCGAGAACTTCATAATTGTATCATTGATGATTCTGCGAATGGAAAATATATCAAGCTAAGAAGAACCAAGGGTAGGAAGGAACGTATCATTCCCATACCACCTGAAATAATTGATGAATTCAAATATGCAATGACAGCTCCATACGACTATAATCTCAATATCAGCGGAATACCGTATAAAGCTGATTTTATAACCAGGACGTTCAGTCAGTTGAGAGATAAAGCGGGTGTGGAAAGGAATAAATCATTACATAGTTTGAGGCATACATTTGCACTTAGAAAACTTCTAGAACTCGGGAATATATATCTAGTCAGCCAGATGCTTGGTCATAGTGACGTTAAGACCACGCAGATATACTTGGAC
The DNA here is from genome assembly GCA_964634215.1 of uncultured bacterium. Taxonomy (GTDB): domain Bacteria; phylum Fidelibacterota; class Marinisomatia; order Marinisomatales; family JAHJCW01; genus JAHJCW01. The sequence goes on along the minus strand of CAZWKR010000015.1, from coordinate 9,775 downwards.
TTTCCTGAGGGCTATCTGAAGGAAGTTTTCAGCGAATGGCTACCAAGGTACCAGAAAACAGTAAAATCGGGTCAAACTGAGAGAATTTCAGCCTAATTTAGGATACTTATTGGATACCGAAGGTGAGTTACCGTCGAAGGACCATTTTAACTAGTATCAAGTGGGGAATAATTAGAAGATTATAAATTACATATTTAGATTTTCGCATAACTGTTTTTTTACGAAATTTCGCACTGTAATTTTCAATATGGAAAAATGTCCTATCTGCAAAACACCCAATTCTCATATAGTCAAGGGTTTCTACAAGATGATTTGTGTTGAATGCGATACAAAAGCATTAAATGTGAATGGTGAACCTGCCAAGTATCATAAAGAAGATATAGATGATAATAACTGGCCATTCGGTTTTGATATGGGCGACAATCCAGTATTTATTGATGGTCAGAAATGCTGGCGTAAGTATCATATGGATAGACATATAACAATGCTGGATGATATCGATTGTAAAAGTTTACGTGAATTTATTGATATGACAACTGAGGATAAATTCGGAACTATTTTTCTAAAGCATTAAACTCGTAAAACAGGTAAAAATATTAGTTCGCATAATCCCATTTTCACGAAGTATTTTTAATCTCCTAAATAAACTTCAATATGCCGACAAAAGCATACAATATTGGAATACCTAATGGGTATTGAAATAATTTGATGCTTCATTAATTATTTTACCTGTACTAAAGAGGTCAACTTTCTTATTATTTTAAGATGTGATTGGTACTTCTTCATAATTCCGTGGTTGTTGAATCTTGTTGTTCATTTGTAATATTCAAAAACTGCAAATACAGTTCACGAATATGATATTTTGCATAAATCTTCATCCTAAAAATGACAATTATTAACACTGCTAGTGTTATCAATTGGTAAACATAATAGTCAAAATTATAGTAGACTAAAGATAATGATAATCCGAGAATTAATGAAGTTGCGATACCTCTAAATAAACTAAAATCAGCTAAAAATATTTCTGCAGTATTTGACACATTATTATTGTTAACAATTACATTTATGGATCGATTAATTGGATCCCAATATTTTTTATTTAATGTTGTCATATTTTCCGGTAATTCGATTTCAGTTATATCATAAATTTTACTTTTAAGTAGATTAAGTTGATCAGTATTAATTAATCTGTCAGCTTTATCTCTGATAATCCAAAACTTGGGTTCTCCTCCAATTAATAACCATATTATTTTCTCAAAAATTCTTCCAATAATTTGTATTAAATGACCAACTATATACGAGAATAAAAATAATATACCAAAGAAACCTATTGAAATAGTATATAATTTTTCTATGTTTTTTAGTTCAGGAATTAAAAAATATATAATTACAAAAAAGACTATCCCAGGTCCAATAATTCCCGATATTTCATAAAGTGTTAGTTCCCTTTTCATGTTTTACTCCCGAGTTATATTATAATGACTTTTTAGGAATGAGAATATATGAAATAGTATAAATAGATAATAATATTTTAATAGCAACAATAAATTTAATATTACCTAATTTAACATTCAGCAATTGATTATTATTCACTTAAGGATTATAAGATGCCAAGGAAAAGAAGTAAAAATATTATATCCATTGATATAGAAGAATACAAAATAAACAGATATCTTTATGAAATACTTGCAGGATATGCAGCTAAGTTTTTATACTGGAAAATTGTTGATGAATTTCGTCCTGAAGCGACATGGCCGTTATTACATACTATGCAATTTCGCGCTAAATCACTCCATTCACTTCAAGAAAGATTAAATTATACAAGTCTAAATGAAATTAAAGATCTAGCTGGCTCTAGAATAATATTTCATTTTAAAGATGATCTGAACGATTTATATAAACTAAAAGGCAATATAAAAACTTGGTTTGGAAGAGAAGCAAAGGAAACTATTCACAAAACTATTGATCCTTTGTCACAAAAATTTGGATATGATTCTTATCATTTCAATTATACTGTAATTGATGGTAATGATTTTTACGAATCATTAAAAGCAAGAGATCAAGAGAGATTGAAAGGATTAAAAGGTGAGGTTCAATTAAGAACTATATTACAACATGCATGGGCAGAATCTGAACATGATTTGATTTATAAACGTGAAAGAAAAGACTTATTACCAAAACTAAATAAATTAGAACAAAAAAGAAAATGGGCCATGCATGCAGCGCATATAGAGAGTTTAGATGAACAATTCAATGATAGAAAAAAATATTTCCCTACACCAAGTAGCAAAAAAATTGGAATTAGTACCAATAGTACTAAGCATAAGCTTATAAAAATTGGGTATGAACTAAGTAATATTAACCATCCATATATGCCATTGCATCAAGGTACAATGGACGAAATAGGGATAATACCCTTATGGGAAATGTATAACGTTGATAAGGAAATTGTAGATGGGTACAAATCACTAGTATGGAATGAAATATTGAATAACAATAGACAATTCATCGATTTTTTACAGTCCTACGATACACCATTAGTAAGACTTATAGATTTTAATAATGAAACGAAAAATCTAATGGTACAACCTGCCGTTTATACAGACCAAATTGTCACTAATCATACTATTGCTCATGAAATTAATATACCAATGTTAAATAAAAAGGTTAGAGATTTGAACTATGCAAGTGGTAGCTTGAAATCATTGGTGAAAAGTGATTTCTCTAATACAATTGGAGTATCATGTATTATTAGAACTTCTGATGATTACTGGGTTATTTCAAAAAGAATGAAAAAACTGGCGGTTGATAGTAATGCTTATGCATGTCCTGCATCAGGTGCAGTAGAGTGGAGAGAACGTGAAAGTTGGGATAAATGGGACATTTTAGATTGGTTTGGCCAATCAATAATAATCGAATGTGAACAGGAATTGGGGATATCAGTTAAAAAAAATCATTTAGTATATTTGGGATTATTTAGAGAACTAATAAGGTTAGGAAAACCACAAATATTTTTTCTTATAGATATGTATAATAAGGATGATGGTCTTTCTTCTAAAATTGTTGACTCATCTTGGCATATATATTCAACAGATAAAGAATTTGAAGAAATATATTTTCTGAGATCCGTTGATTTGATTAAAGAAATACATAAAAATAGTATTGACGTTACTCCTGAACTTATATTGAATTCATCTCTTGCATTAAAATACCTAGGAAAAATTACTTGATGAAGACTTATATTGGCATAATTGGCTATGGTGTGGTAGGAAAAGCCTATGAAAAATATTTTGGCAAAAAATGTTCGCTATTAATTAATGATCCAAATACCAATTTTAGAACACCCTATAAAGACATTGTACATGATACTATTTTAACGCTTATATGTGTTCCTGCCCCAACTCATATTAATGGGGAAATTGATGATAAAATTTTGTTAAATGTATTAAAGCAATTGAACTCTGAAGCACAATATATCAAAAAGAAAAAACCTCTAATTTGTATTAAAACTACTATTCTTCCACATATTATAAATAAAATCGAAAGTGAATTCACTAATTTATTAATTTGCTATACACCGGAATATATTAGAAATGATTTTGCAATGACTGATGTTTTTAGATTTGAATCTTTAGTAATTGGTGGTAAAAAGGAAAATTGTAAGTCTGTTGATAAAATATTTAGAAAATATGGATCTCACAAATTTTCGTTTGTTTCAACCTATTTAGATATTATGACTGCAGCATTTATTAAATATATGGAAAATAATTTTCTAGCCACAAAGGTTACATTTATGAATGAAATGTATGATATTTTTAATTCACTAGAAGTGGAAGATAACTGGCAAGATGCTATGGATGCATTTCATAAAGATACAAGGATGGGTAATTCACATTATTTTGTACCAGGTATTGATGGAAAACGCGGGTGGGGTGGTCGATGTTTACCAAAAGATCTCAATGCATTTATGAGTTATTATAAAAGAAAAAATTATCAACTTGAACTTATACAAACAGTTGTTAAATTAAATTCAAAAATAAGAGAATGAAGTCCAAGCACTTAACATGTACTAAAGTGGTCAGCGCCCACTGGAATACTCGTTACATTTCTGGATTTCAAATGCTTAACATCGCCTATATTGTAATTATAGTGTGGTATTAGATTAAGGTAATTATTAATTAGTTACTATATGATACAATGAATTTGACTAGCACTTTTGAGGACTATAATGTTTAATATCCAATAATATTTCTATATTATTAATCAATGGCAGCAAGTTTAACTGTTTTGTTTTGGATTGGGTGGAAATTTGAATACATAAAAATTATATATTTCAAAAAAAGCTATCAAAGATTTAATAAAATTATTTAATAAAACCAAGTTTGAATTTTCTACAGTATGACAAAACTTGTTTTTTTAAATCGTTAATTAATATTAAGTTTTAGTTACTGTTTAGCCATAGAGGAAATAATATGACAAGAAGAGAAATAATGTTTTCCGTTTTTGGTTCTATAATAGGTTCATTTATAATTGCTTTTACTGTCTACATTGCTACAATACCCGTTTTTGGGTATGAAAGTAAATTAAAATCCAGCTATGCAATATATTCATTAAAAAATCTCGGGTTTTCTAATGCAGATTACGTCTCATTTACACTAAATCTTAAAGGAACAATAAAGGGCGAACCATTTATTACTAAATCATATGATTCAAAGAATGCAGATCATTTAGTTGTATTAAATTATGAAGAGGGCTCTGCTGTTTCATATGATGATAAATACGATCTTGGAAATTTTAGTTTTGGTGAAGAATTCACATTTGAAGTTTACCCGCAAAATGAATATAATAAGCTTTATATTGATGATAGTCCAAAACCTGAACTAGCAGCAAAAGGTAAAAATGCAATTGTTATTAGAGCTGAGAGCTTAAGCTTAGAAGAATTAAATACAGCATTTATATTATTTAGATACGGCATACCTTCTGTAATAATATTTTCATTAGTAGCTATGATATGGGTTTTTATTAAAAATCCTAGCTAATAAACAGATAATTAACAAAAAGGAGATAAAAATGAGCATCCTGCCAAATATTAAAGGAAAATTAATTAATAATAATTTTGAGAAAGATTACAAATTAAAGTGGTTAATAATAATGGGGTCACTTTTTATTACTAGTGTGATAGTTACTAATATAATTGGTGTAAAAATTATGACAATATGGAATATTAACTTTACTGCAGGAGTAATAACCTATGGTCTTGTATTCTTATGTACTGATGTTATCGGCGAAATTTGGGGAAGAAAAACTGCCCACTTTTTTGTATTAGTGGGTTTTCTTTGTTCACTAGTAATGCTCGGTTTTGTTTCTCTTGCAATTGTTTCGCCTCCTGCTTCATTTTGGGATGGCCAAGAAGCATATAGCCATACATTGGGATTAGTCAATCGCATCGTATTCGCATCAATGATTGCATATCTTATAAGCCAGAATTGGGATGTATGGTTTTTCGACCTATGGAGAAAGAAAACAAAAGGGAAACAATTATGGTTAAGAAACAATTTGTCTACAATAACTTCTCAATTATTGGATACCGTAGTGTTTGTCTCTATCGCTTTTTTTGGTATTATCCCACTAGGAGCTTTTTTTTCCGTAATTATTGGTCAATATTTTATTAAACTACTTATCGCTTTGATTGATACACCAATTATTTATCTTGTTATACGAGCAATAGGTGGCCCAGTTGTTGGTGCGCATGACATTTCTAAAAAATGATACTTTTGAATTTGTAAATCGATATCTTTTTCAGTGGACAAATTCTGATTATATTAATAAAAAATATACAAGATTTAAGTCAAATATTTTGCAAATGGAAAATATATTTGAGAATGAAATATCAAGAATTATAAATACTCAAAAAAACAATAAAAATGGACTTGTACTCGATTTAGGTTGTGGAGATGGAAGTTTTACTGATCATGTACTAAAATTTGCAAAAATTAATCCTAGAGGATATTTTGGTATTGACTGCAATAAGATTAGCCTAAAAAATCATATATATGAAAACGCTGCAAAGTTTAAGATTAAGTTAATTAATGAAGATTTTAATGAATTTCACACAAAATATTTTTTTAATTACATTTTTGCTTTTAATTCATTTTATGGGCTTCACTTTGAAAAAATAGAAAATTATTTGAAATGTCTAGCTCCTGGCGGAATGTTTATTATTTTATTAAATGATAAAAATGGCCTATTTAATTTAATTTCACAAAAAATCGGGAATAATAAAATTACTTCAAATAACTTAGAAATATATTTAGCAAAAAATAATATTAAATATAAATCATTTAAATTAAATTATATTTTCCCAGATGTAAAAACTGTAGAAGAAATACAATGGTTATCATACTTGTATGAGGATAAAATCATAGATGATCAAGCATTGATGCTATATAATAAAAATAGGATAGAATATGAAACTGTATTTTTGCTTGGTTGTTAAATTAATTTGGTATAAATATGAATATTAAAGAAATTGAAAAAATTGATTTTACTGATGTTCCATCCTCCGAACCAAAATTAAAAATCCCCTTAGAAAGAGTTGGTATCAGTGGCAGAAAACATTATGTCAATGTAATTGATCCCTTTTCTAATATTCCTACAAGGTTGCTTGCAAATCTCGACATATATGCAAATCTAAATAGAAATCAAAGAGGACTTCATATGTCTCGTTTTGAAGCTCAATTGCATAAAATTGAATTGTTGGAGACAATGCCTATACAGGAGTACTGTAAGACCTTGGTTGATATGATTAAAAATTCACAGGGTATAAAACAATGCGATGTATTAATGAAAATGACCTATGAAAAATTGGTGGATAAGAATATATCAAAAAGACCTAGTCATGAATTACTAACTTTAATATGTGAAGCAAGTAGTAATAATGACAACTATCAAATTAAGAATGGAATAGTTATCCCTATTATTAATGCATGTCCATGTACGCAAAGATGGGCAACAAAGAATTTTTTAAAAAATCTAAAAAAAATTGGATTTGATGATGATAAATGTATAAGGATATTACAATTATCGCCTTTACAATCTCACACAAATAGGGGATTTGTATCAATTATAATACAAAATGATAAAATCAAATATTCTCAACTTTATAATATAATTGAACAATCAACACAAATTGTAAGAGAATTATTAAGTGGACATGATGAACATATTTTTGTATCTGAAGCAAATGAGCAAGGACTATTTTGCGAAGATGTAGCCCGTTCAATTATTAAAAATACGATTTCTCATTTAGGTGATTTCTTAAATATTGATGACAATATTGAAATTGAAGTAGAAATTGATGAATCAATACATCATCATAATTTAAAATGTGTAATTAATAACACTTATGGTGAGTTAAAGTAATAATTAAGGTAATACCATATTTATTCAAAAATGAGACAAAAGTTCTTAGATTTATTGGATTCCAAACTACGGTGTAAAGACGAATGGTATCAAAATCTTGATGAAATTTAACGATCCCTTTTTAATGGTTTTTGTTCATTGTATAGGTCGAAAATTAATCCCCGGATATATTATTTTTATTAAAAAATATAGCCATGGGGGAATGTCAAGTGGAATAGTTTGTTCTGATTTCTGGATTATCGAAGGATTTCCAATGTTGATTAGTAGAATTAAAAAATATCAAAAAGTAAAAATATTGGATACATATCGGATACCAATTATAATTTGTTAACAGACAATAGATTTATTGGAATTCAAGTGGTTGATCAAAATAACTACAAATCCCATTAATTTTCGGTATCAGAAGTAATTAGGAAGTAGTAATTTCCTAATTATATGAAGAGCAAAAGAATATTCCTTGATAATGGTTCAACAACACCCGTAGATCCCAGAGTGTTGGAAGCCATGATACCATATTTCACCAATATGTATGGCAATGCTGCAAGTAGAACTCATTCATTTGGTCTTGAGGCGCATAAAGGTGTTCAACAGGCAAGAGAGCACATTGCGAGTCTCATAAATGGAGAAACGAAAAACCTCATATTTACTAGCGGTGCTACTGAAGCAATTAATCTGGCAATCAAAGGATTTGCAAAAGCTAACAAAAAAAATGGTAATCATATTATTACAACAAAAATTGAACATAAAGCTGTACTCGATAGTTGTAATGCTCTTGAAAGTGATGGATTTGAAGTAAGCTATTTATCTGTGAATGAAGAGGGTATTATTGATCCTGAGAATCTAAAAAAAGTCATCAATAAAAAGACAATATTAGTATCTGTTATGCATGTTAATAACGAAATAGGAACCATACAACCTATTAAAGAAATTGCAAAAATTTGTAATGATAAGAAGATTACATTATTTGTTGATGGTGCTCAGTCTGTTGGAAAGATAGATGTCGATGTTCGTAAACTTGGAGTGGACTTAATGTCAATAAGTGCCCATAAAATGTATGGACCAAAAGGAGTTGGCGCACTTTATATAAATTCAAATAAAAAGACGCATATGGTACATCCACAAATTGTTGGTGGTGGGCATGAAAAAGGGTTAAGGTCTGGTACACTTAATGTCCCTGGTATTGTTGGCTTTGGAAAAGCAGCAGAAGTGATGTTACAGGAATTAAATACAGATCGATTATCATTGAAAGATCTTCAAAACGAGCTAATAAATGGTCTTTTTAAAATTGACGGAGTAACATTAAATGGGCCAAAAGACAATAGGATCCCTGGTAATTTAAATGTTTGCTTCAAAGGTGTTGATGCTGAATCTTTAATGTTGAAATTAGATAATATCGCACTGTCAAGTGGATCAGCTTGTACCTCAGGTTCTTTTGAAACATCTTATGTTTTAAAAGCAATAGGATTGGATGATGAAGCAGCCAGGTCGTCTATTAGATTTGGAATCGGAAGATTTAATACTAAAGATGATATAACTATAACTGTTAAAAATATTAAAACTACTGTTGATAAATTAAGGGCACTGTCTTCACTCTTTAATAATTAAAATAATTGGATAATGTTAGAATTAATAAAAAAATCAGTAAAAGAGATTCAAGAGTTATATAAGAAAGATGACAAACCATGGATCATTGGATATAGTGGTGGGAAAGATTCAACAGCTACTCTACAATTAGTATATTATTCCATATTACAATTACCGGAATCGGAAAGAAGAAAAAAAGTATATGTAGTTTCATCTGACACATTAGTTGAAATCCCGACAGTAGTTGATAGAGTAGAAAAGACTATATCTAAGTTGAATAATGTAGCAAATAAGGAGAAGATGCCTTTTAGCGGACTTCAAGTTAGTCCTGATATTAATTCATCATTTTTTGTGAATTTAATTGGTCGTGGATATCCATCACCAACAAGAATTTTTAGATGGTGTACAGAACGATTAAAAATAAATCCTATAAGTAAATTTATATTAAATGTAGTGAGTAATTATGGTGAAGTAATTGTAATTCTGGGTGGCAGAAAACAAGAAAGCATGTCAAGAGCTCAAACATTAGAAAAGTACCAAATAAAAGGTACAATTTTAAAAAGACATGCAAGTCTAAATGGGGCATATGTTTATACTCCTATTCAAGAATGGTCACTAGATAATGTATGGTCGTTTTTACAACAAATCCCCTCCCCATGGGGTGATAGTAATAAAGATTTAATTACGATGTATAGAAAGGCGGGAGGTGATGAATGTCCACTTGTAGTTGATATGTCAACTCCATCATGTGGTAACAGTAGATTCGGTT
>CAZWKR010000014.1:0-56660 GCA_964634215.1 uncultured bacterium | reverse complement strand
CAGATATATTGCCACATCCCACACTAGTTTATAATACCCCCGATACAACTGCGACTTTGACATTTTCAACTATTCCTAACATTTTTGGAACAACATCAATAACAATTTATATGTCTGATGACGGCGGCACTGATTTCGGAGGTGAAGATTCTATATCATACAATATTCCTGTTGAAATCATATCTATCAATGATAAACCTGATGATTTTCATATGGCTACACCAGCAAGTGATTCAACCCTAGTAATTAACAAATCAAATTATTTAAATACTTTCTTAATCAGTTGGGAAGCTTCATCAGATATTGAAAACGATGATATTTTGTACAATATTGTTTTTAGTACAAATTTTTCCACACTATCACGATATGGAATTAATTCCACGAATACCGAATATATTTTAAAGGAATTTTTATCTGTAACTGATACAGTATCAATCGCAACTGGTACCTTTAGCGTTATCGCCACTGATGGCGATTTACAAACTGAAGCAATAAATGGCGGTATTGCAATAACAGTTGACGGTCGCTCGTTTGCGCCCGCAAAATTACAACTTGATCAAAACTATCCGAATCCGTTTAACCATGCTACCGTCATCGGATTTGACCTACCTAAACGAGGAAATATTTCCATTATTATTTACGATTTATTAGGAGAAGAGATTATCAAGCTCATAAATAATAAAAACCATGAGCGCGGTTATAATACCGTAACTTGGAACGGCCTTGATAAAAACAACAATTTAATCACGGCTGGTATTTATATAGTGCAACTTCGAATGGGTTCTAATAAGAAACATAAAAAACTTATATTTTTAAAATAGTACTGGTTTTAATAAAGCTTTTCTCAGCACACTACATTTATTTGTAACTTTGTCCCGTAGCAATATTAATGACTAGGAGAAAATACTATCATGAAAAAAATTATTATTTTTACTATTATCACAATGTTAATTGCAGGTTGTGCATCATCGTTAAAACAATTACAACGCGGGAATTATGATGCAGCTATTAAAAAAGCTGTAAAAAACTTAAGAGTTGATTCAGCGGATCAAGAGCAAATTGAAGTATTAGATAAGGCATATATATTAGCCAACCAACAGGACTATGACCGAATCAAGTTTTTAAAAGAAGAAAGCAACCCTTATAATTGGGATGAAATCTTCGAGCGATATTCAAAACTAAAAACTAGGCAGGCTTTAGTTAGCTCATTGTTGCCATTGCAGCTTGGGGATCAAACAATCGACTATGAATATATTGATTATGATTCTGAGATAATTCAAGCAAAACGAAAAGCTGCCGATTATTTTTGGAATCACGCCAATGAATTAATGGAAAAAAACGACAAAGAATCATATCGCCAGGCGTATTATGAATTTAATAAGGCCAAGGGATATGCTGGGAATATCAACAATATTAATCAATTAATTGAAGAAGCACATTGGAAGGGAATCAGCCGAGTCTTTGTATCATTAGAGAATAAAACACAATTAAAGCTCCCTGGTCAATTCAAAAAAGATTTAATGGCATTCGGTGTCACAGATTTTAATTCAGAATGGGTTGAATTTCATACGACGACCCCAAACAATAACGTATACTTTGATTATTTTACTATTGTAAATCTCAAGAAAATTGAAGTAACACCAGAGCGATCACAACAGAAAGATAGCATGGAATCTAAGGAGATAGAAGATGGTTGGGAATACGTGTTAGATGACAATGGCAATGTTGTTAAAGATTCTGAAGGTAACGATATAAAAATTCCAAAAAAGCGTACTATTTCTTGCACTTTGATTGAAACCCATCAATTTAAAGCAGCAAAATTGGAAGGTGAAATTGATTTAGTACAAAACGAGCCACGAAAAATTATAAGACAAGTACCTATTGGAGCTGAAAGTATTTTTGAACATATTTCAGCCCGAGCTATCGGCGACGAGGATGCTCTATCAGATGAATCTAGGGAATTACTAAAGAATGACTCTGTTCCATTCCCTCATGACTTAGACTTGATCATTGACGGCGCAGAAACCCTAAAGAAGAGTATTCGAGATGGACTTGGTAATTTAAGGAGACTAATTAAATAAATTTTATATTACAGTTTTATCTTTAAGAGATAACGTTAAAACAAATTCCGCCACTGGCTCCTTTCCAAATATTTCAGGAACAGTGGCGGTTATTTTTAATGACATATTAACTCTTTCGCCTGTTTTGGTTGCTTCATCAATTAAATCTTTTACAGATAGTCCATCATTACATGTAAAATAAGTATCTCCTTCAGGACGTTTTAAAAAATCTGCCTTGAAATCTTTAAATACTAAAGAAATATTTCGTCCACTTCTGTTAATTAAATTCATAGCTAACACGCCACCGGCAACATCAGCACCGACTGCTAAAGTTCCAAAGTACATTGATTTAAGATGATTTCTATTCCTTCGTTTAAAGGGGATTTTTATAACAGTAGATTCTTCAGTTAACTTTATAACCGAAGGGCGACAATAAAATATTAATGGTACCTTGCTTAATCCAAAACTTCTTATAAACCATGTAGCTTTTAATTCTTTTGATATAAATTTCATTGTTTGCTAAACCATTCTTTAAATTCAAATAAATTATGAAACACATCTTTGTTGGAAGATTTTAGTCGTTCATATGCAGTATGCCCTTGTGCTATGAGTACACAATCAGTTCCTATTTCATCTGCTACCTCTACGTCATGTATGGTATCGCCTATTAATAAGACTTCTTTCGGATTATATTTAAGTTCCTTAATCCACGCCTTACCGACGTCAACTTTATTATTGGCATAATGATCTGTTAAACCAGATATTTTAATAAAATACCTTTCCAGATTGTGAAATTTCATCAAATCTTCTAGCATTTGTTGTTTTGCTGCTGAAAGCAAAGATTGTGAAATACCAATTTCAGAAAAATAATTCAAAGCTTCGAGTGCGTCTTCTTGCAATTTGGCATCATACATGTGATCAGTATATTCTTTTATAAATTCGGTACCAACAATACTGAATGGAGTTTTTTCAAAATCGAATCCCAATTTTTTATAATAGTCAATCACCGGAAAAGTAAATATTTCAAGATATCTTTCTTTCTCTATCGCGGGTAGATTGTACTTCTCTAATAGAATATTTATCGCTTTGAGCGATAGCCAATTGTCATCCAGAAGTGTACCGTTCCAGTCCCAAATAATGTGTTTAATCTTCATATATAGATGGTTATCCTGATTTTAATGTATAATTTTTAATAATTTTAACTATTATGATATTACAAATATGATTGACATTGATACACTAATAGAAAAACTTAAAAATAACTATCGTGGCAATTTACCCGGCGAAAAAGCTCAAAGCATCATGTTGGCAAAACCGCGAATTGATATAGTATTTCCAAACTCCGAAGAACATGCTATCCCATCGGCCGTATTAATATTGCTATATCCAAATAAAAATGATATTAACTTTATTCTTACCGAGCGTACTAATGAGGTACAACATCATAAAGGACAAATATCATTACCCGGTGGTTCGTGGGAAAAGGGTGAACACTTGTATGAAACAGCGCTGAGAGAGACTGAAGAGGAAATTGGTATACCTGCTGAAAATATCAAAATTATTTACGAACTTACACCATTGTTTGTAAATGTAACAGGTTATATGATTCATCCATTTATTGGATATATTAATCAAAAACCGAATATTACACCACACCCAAATGAAGTGCATAACGTATTTACTGCTACTATATCAGAATTATTGGATCCTGACAATAAGCTTACTGAATTATGGACTATCAGAGAGACTCCCGTGGATGTGCCCTTTTTTATGTTTGACAAATATAAAATTTGGGGTGCCACCGCGATGATTTTATCAGAATTTAAACAGTGTATTGCGGATATAGTTTGAATCACATTGGAATAGATTTAGGTGGTACAAAGATCGAAGGAATTCTGCTCGACAAATCCGGTGTTGTTTTAGAACGTAAACGAATTTTAACAAAACGTGAGAATGGTTATAAAAGTATTGTTAATCGAATTGTTCTACTAATTAAGGAACTTCAAAATATCTCACAGTCAAAAACAAAAATCGGTGTTTGTACACCGGGAGCGATATCTCCTCAAACAGGTAGAATAAAAAATAGTAACACGATATGCCTGATCGGACAACCACTTAAAGAAGATATTGAGAAACAAATTGATCAGACGATTAAAATGGAAAATGATGCAAATTGTTTTGTAATGGCTGAATCTGTAATGGGTGTGTCGCAAGAATACAATGTTGTATTTGGTGTGATTATTGGTACAGGTGTTGGCGGTGGTATTGTTCTGGATCAAAAAATTTATAAGGGACGTATGGCAATAGCCGGTGAATGGGGACATCATACGCTATACCCTAATGGCAATCAATGTTATTGCGGCAATAATGGCTGCGTAGAAACATATATCAGTGGTCCATCTTTGGAAAGACGATGGACAGAATTAACCGGCGAAACTAAATCTTTGCAGGATATTGTCTCTGAAACACGACAGTTGCTGAAAGATAAAGAAAAATTATATTTAAAATGGAAACATGAATTGGTTCGTAATTTTGGAATAGCCTTAGCAAATGTAATTGATATTTTAGATCCCGATGCTATAGTGTTGGGTGGCGGAGTATCGAACATTCCATTTTTATATGATGAGGGAATTAAATCTGTCTATAATTATGTGTTCAGCAATAATGTTGATACTCCAATTTTAAAGAATAAACTGGGTGATTCTGCTGGTGTTTTTGGCGCTGCGTATTTATAAAAAGGAGAAATTATGAAATTTGGTCATTGGTTAAATTCTCTAGGCTTCACAGAATTTTTGTCTTTATTAATTATTTTTGGGATTTCAGCATATTTAGCTAATCTGAGTTTTGCGATATTTAAAAACTGGTACAACAATAAACAGAAAGACAATCCATTCGCGGAAGAAATACGGAAAACTCCATTTTTATTTGTGGGAATAACTATTCCATTTCTATTGATTCTCTACAGTATCCTTTACAGACACATTCATACACTGATAGATAAAATATTTTAATATAGTACCAAGAATTTCCTAATTATAACATGCAGGACAACCTTTTCCTGTGCGTTATGTCAAACATAGTATGTTTTTCACAGCATTTATTAACAGACTAGGTACAATTATGAAAAAATACACTATTCCAAATTTGATTTTTATTACATTATTCAGTTTTACCTATGCGAATACTTCTTTAAAAACGATTAGTGTTAAAAAAATTAACGGTGAGAAGATTTATCTTGATGGGAAAGTGGATGAGTCAGCTTGGGTCTTTACTGATAACTCTTCTGACTTTATTCAGCGCGATCCAATTGAGGGCGAACCGGCCACAGAATTAACATCATTTTCAATATTATATGATGATGAAAATTTATACGTAGCAATAAAAGCGCTTACAACCGACAATTCTAAAATCAAGGGTATTTTAAGCAGGAGAGACGAAGAATCACCCAGTGATTGGTTATTTGTATCAATTGATAGTTATAATGACAATCGAACAGCTTTCGAGTTTGGATTAAATCCTGTAGGCGTAAAAAGGGATTTACGAAGATTTGATGACACTAACAGAGATGTGAATTGGGATGCAAACTGGGAGGGTAAATCATCTATTGATACCGATGGTTGGTATGCTGAGTTTAAAATCCCTTTCAGAGAATTAAGATTTGATAATGGAGATAGTAAAACATGGGGCATACAAATTCACCGTTATATTGCAGATAATAATGAAGAATCATATTGGGCATTTTGGCCAAAAGAAGAAAATGGATACGTACAACATTATGGTGATTTGACTGGGCTTTCAGATATCCCCAAACAGAGAAGAATTTATTTAATGCCTTATGTAACAAGTTCTTATAACAAAGCAGATTATTTAAAGACTCCCGTACACACCAACTCATTTGACTATGCTAACAATGTTGGTTTGGACGCCAAAATTGGTATTACAAATAATCTCACGTTTGATTTAACAATAAACCCTGACTTCGGACAAGTAGAGGCAGACCCCGCTGAATTGAATTTATCAGCATTTGAATCATATTTTAGAGAAAAAAGACCTTTCTTTGTAGAGGGTGGTAATATTTTCAATTTCAATCTTGGACTTGGTGACAATGACCATGCAAGCAATAGCCTGTTTTATACAAGACGTATTGGTCGTTCTCCTCATCATTACGCGTCTAATGATGATGGTTATGAGATGAACCCGACAGCCACTCGTATTTTAACTGCTGGAAAAATTAGCGGTAAAACAAGTTCCGGTTGGTCAATCGGCATATTGGATGCGGTAACTAAAAAAGAATCAGGTTTAATTCAATTTGATGACGGTACGCCCGACATTATTGAAACCATTGAACCACTTACAAATTATTTTGTATCTAGATTACAAAAAGATTTTAATGAAGGCAGAACAACACTTGGTGGAATTTTTACAGCAACAAATAGAAATATAGAGGATGAACATTTAGATTTCTTACATACAAAGGCCTACACAGGTGGTATTGATTTTGATCATAAAATGTTTGACAATAAATATGAAATAGAGGGTGCTTTTTCTTTCACAAATATTTATGGTTCACAAGAAGCCTTATTAGAGACACAAACAGGTTCGAGACATTATTTTCAACGTCCGACAAAACATTTAAGCGTAGATTCATCGGCTACCAATCTTAAGGGATTTTCACATAAATTTGCTTTCGCCAAAACCCGCGGTGAACATTGGCGTTGGTCGGTTGGAGAATGGGCATATTCTCCCGGATTCGAAGCAAA
Organism: uncultured bacterium; assembly: GCA_964634215.1. GTDB lineage: Bacteria > Fidelibacterota > Marinisomatia > Marinisomatales > JAHJCW01 > JAHJCW01. Next base: position 49,840 of record CAZWKR010000014.1, on the reverse strand, counting down.
TGATCTAGGATTTAACAGACAATCTAATTCACAAGTTCAATTTGCATGGGCACAATACAGGCAAGACGATCCCGGCAAGTTTATCCGTCGACACAGTACCAACTTTAATGTTTGGAGAGGATCTACGTTTAGTAACGAGAATACTGGTAACGGTGGAAATGTGAACGGTAATTTAACATTAATAAATTATTGGAGATTAGGTGGCGGAGTTGGTTTTAATTTACCTGGATATCATATTACTGCTACATGGGGTGGCCCAGCCGTTAAAACAGGTTCGAGATTAAATCTTTGGGGACATATATCTAGTGATGAACGAAAATCAGTTAATATAGCATTATTCGGTTTTCGTGGAGAAAACAGTAGTGGTTCTAACTGGTATGGCCTTGATCCGAATATTAACTGGAGACCAACTGAAAATTTCTCTTTAACAGCCAATCTTGGAATTAATCAAATGCACGATTCATGGGCAAATTGGTCAGGTTATGAGCCATTGGAAGATTTACAAACGGGTCAGCTTGATTATATAATGGCAGAGATGGATCAAACAACAATATCAGCCACCATAAGGCTAGATCTTACGTTAACACCAAATCTGTCTATACAATATTATGGTTCACCTTTTATCACGGCAGGAAAATATTATAATTTTAAAAAATTAATTGACACCGATGGTGAAAAATTTTCAGATCGATTTCATGAGTTTAGTAACACCGAACAAATCTACAACGAAGAAGACGAATCATGGGAAATAGACTATGATAGTGATGGCATAGTAAACTATGAGTTATCAAATTTAGATTTTAATTATAAACAATTTAATTCAAACCTAGTAATAAGATGGGAATACAAAACCGGCTCTACACTCTATTTAGTATGGAGTCAAGGTGCCTCAGATTACATTGAAAATGGAGCGTTCAATTATACTAAAGATATGAAAAATTTGTTTAAGGCAGACATTGAAAACGTAGTATTATTAAAGTTTAGTTATTTACTAAATATTTAATACATTTGTCGGTTAAATCAGCTAACAATAGGAGATTAGTTTGAGAAATATTTTAGTTATTATACTACTAATGGGCTTTTTACAGGCCCAGTCTGGAGATTTCAATCCTGAAGATTACAGAAATAGAGAAATAAATGCAGTCCGAATAGAACAACCATTAAATATTGATGGCATTTTAGATGAATCGCTTTATTCGACTGTTGCAAACGGTTCATTTATTCAATACGAGCCAAATAATGGCGTTATAGCTAGTGAAGATACTAAATTTTGGGTCGGCTATGATGATAATGCATTGTACCTCGGTGCAATAATGCATGACAGTAATCCTGATTCAATTGTAGCTCGAATGAGCCGTCGTGATCCAAATGGAGAATCCTCAGATATTTTATATATAGTAATAGACTCTTATCACGATAGGCGCTCCGGATTTTGGTTTGGAATTAATCCTGTAGGTTCTATTGCCGATGGTACAATCTCAAATAACAGCAACTTTGACAATGCATGGGATGGTATTTGGGATGGCCAGGGTAGAATAAGTGAGACAGGTTGGAGCGCAGAAATCAGAGTTCCATTTTCACAATTAAGATTTAATAAGGCTGCTGAAAATATTATGGGAATCGGTCTTGGTAGACGTATACATCGAAAAGAAGAGATGGATTTCTTTACTTTTATTGCACGTGATGAATCGGGAATGGTTTCGCATTTTGCAACACTAAAGGGTATTAAAAATATACAACCACCAAAGCGACTCGAAATGACTCCATATATCACCGGTAATTACGGTATTCTAAAAACAGAAGATGAAAATCCTTTTTATAATGGAAAAGATTCTGATATTAATATCGGAACAGATCTAAAAGTGGGAATTGGTAATAACCTTACAATTGATGCAACTATTAATCCGGATTTCGGTCAGGTGGAAGTTGATCCATCAGTGATTAATCTTTCGGCTTTTGAAACTTATTTTCAAGAAAAAAGACCATTTTTTATTGAAGGTGCCGGCATTTTTAGATTTGGAGTTGGTGGTCCCACAAATCGCATGAATTTTGGAACGATGGAACCTACATTCTTTTACAGTAGACGAATCGGTAGATACCCTCAAGGTGAAGCAGATGGAGATTGGGTTAAAATTCCTTCCGCTACTTCTATTCTTGGAGCTACGAAAATTAGTGGTAAAATCACCGATACTTGGGCAATTGGTGGAGTTTCAGCTATCACACGTAGAGAATTTGCAAACGTAAAAATTGATAATGATAATTCCGAAGTTGAGGTAGAACCATTTGCTTCTTATAACCTATTTAGAACATTAAAAGAATTTAATCAAGGACGACAGGGATTAGGGCTGGTAACTACATATGTTGATCGAAAATTTGATGATAAATCTCTAAGAAATATTTTGTCCGATAACAGCACAGTCATTGGGATAGACGGATGGACCTTCCTCAACCATGAAAAAGACTGGGTAATTGGGGGCTGGTTAGGATATTCAAGTGTAAGGGGAAGTAACGATTATTTATATGACTTACAGCAAAGTCCCGCCCGATACTATCAACGACCAGATGCTAACCATGTAGAGCTCGACCCTGACCGTACTAATCTTGATGGATTTGCCGGCAAAGCTACAATAAATAAAGAAACAGGTAATTGGAGTTTTAACTCTTCAATTCAATTTGTATCACCGGGATTTGAGAACAATGACATGGGATTGAACTTTAGTGCCGATAAAATTAATAAACACATTTCATTTGGATACAAATGGCTTGAACCGGGAAAAGTTTTTCAGTTAGCAATGCTAAATACCGCTTATATGACTAATCATAATTTTGCCGGTGACAAAATAAGTGAAATGGCATTTCTGTTTGGCTTTGCAAGATTTACAAATTATTGGACAATTAGTCCTATAATTGGAATTGGACCAAGAACACTGAGCGACCAAGCTTTGAGAGGTGGACCAATGGTCATATCACCAGCCGGTCTGTGGTCCCGTGTTTTTGTTAGAACCGATTCAAGAAAATCAATAATTTTTGAATTAGGTGGCAATTACGAGCAATCTGAAAAAGGTAGTTATTCACTGCATATATCACCTGGAGTAGAAATGAATCTTGGAACGAAATTGCGGTTAGAATTTGAACCTGGTTATACTAAGCAAATCCAAATTGATCAGTATATTGATTCTTTTGAGGATGAAACTGCAGTAGATATGTTTGGTAGCCGTCATATTGTTGCACAATTAGATAGGAAAACAGTATCTGCGGAATTAAGAATTGATTACACTTTCACTCCGAAACTATCATTTCAAGCATATTTCCAACCATATATGACGGTAGGATCATATTCGCGATTCAAGGAATTTACAAAACCCGAATCTTATGAATTTGTTGAATATGGAAAAGATGATAATATGAAAATTATAGCGGACGGTGATGATGGATATGAATTATATCCAAATGGTCAAAATGAAGAATCATTTTACGTTGATAATCCTGATTTCAACTACAAAGCTCTAGTAGGTAGCGCAGTATTGCGGTGGGAATTTCGTCCTGGATCAACCTTATATTTGGTATGGACACGCAATGGCTCTGATGATCAAAATCCTGGTAACTTCAAATTTAATAGAGATATTAATGATCTATTTCTTGCAGACGCCGACAATGTCTTTGCGCTTAAAGTAGCCTATTGGTTTGGTAAATAATCTTTATATCAGATTTAGATAAGTTAATATCATCAGTCCGATTGATATGGTGATTGGCGATGCGAGGGTAGTTGTTAAAACAATATTACCCGCTATTTCACCGTGTGGAGTCATGGCATCTGCCAATATATAACTAACGATCGCAGTTGGACACGCAAATAAAATAAAAATTATTCCAAGGTCCGTGCCGGTATAACCAACAAAATAGCCCATTGACGTTGCAATGATTGGAGCAATTAATAATTTCAATATTAATGCGCCTAGGGCGATTAATGAGGTATTCTTTAAATGCTTTATCTTTAAAGTTCCTCCCACACCAATTAATGCCAATGGAAGGGTGATAGCTGCCAAGTAATTACCTGTATTCATTAGTATTTTTGGTATAGGAATCATTAACAAAGAAATCACAATGGCGATTACAGCTGCTATTATCACTGGATTCATAATGATTGATTTAAACGACTTAATAAGGGCTTTACTTCGGTTTCCAGATCGATCAAAAAGGATCAATGCAACAACAGATAAAATATTATCTAAAGGCACTAAAAAGGTTAAAATCATTATTGTTCTAGATACGGCATCTCCACCAAAAATATTCATAATTAATGCTAATCCGATAATTACATTGTTGGGTCTAAAACTACCTTGAATGAATACACCTCTACCATTACCTCTTTTGATAAACAATTTTGCCAATAACCAACTGATTAAGAACAAAATAAAAATACCACTATAAACCAAAATTATGATTTTGCTATCAAATACAGTGCTGAAATCCACTACAGCTAATTTCAGAAATATCAGTACGGGCAGTGTAACCTTAAATACAAATTTAGTTGATTGTTTAATAAATGATTCTTGAATTATTCTCCGTTTACGAAGTAGCCATCCAATAATTACGATTAAAAATATTGGACTAACTGTATTAATAATGAATAATGTGTTAGTCATTGCTTACTATTTCTTATTTTATCTTTATAATATTTAAACGTAAAATATTTGTTATATTTATTCGCATATTCCATACCAGTCCATGCAATCCCTAGTATAAATGGCGGCCACGATAAAATATAAACAATTCCCGAAAATTTTCTGATAAAATCATTATTAAAATAGAGAACAAAAGTTGTTTGAGTTATTTTACCAATAATCAAACTTGAGATTATTAATCCAATACCAATATAGAATTTTTTTGAAAATTGTTTTTTATTAGTGATGATTTTTTTATTTTGAGATTTAGCTTTACTCATGATTCAAAATAAATATAATATTTCCGTAAAAACACACCCTAGAATATATCTATTTTTTACTTCTTACTTTTCTACTTATTGCTTTCCACATCAACTTTGGCACTTTCTCCAATTCATTAAATTCACCCGCTCCTTGCAACCATTCGCCTCCATCAATCGTAATAACATCTCCATTTATATAGCTTGCGCCATCACTGACTAAATACGATGCTAAATTGGCGAGTTCGATGTGTTCTCCAAATCGCTTTAGCGGAATTCTATCTCTCATTTTTTTCTCAATTCCCATACCGGGTGGTGCCAGTCGCTTCCATGCTCCTTTAGTTGGAAATGGCCCCGGAGCTATTGCTACGTGCCTTATACCATATTTCGCCCATTCCACTGCAAGAGATTTAGTTATTGCTAATACTCCCGCTTTCGCCGCAGCCGATGGTACAACGTAACCTGAGCCGGTCCAGGCATAGGTTGTAACAATATTTAGAACTGTGCCGTGTTTTGCTTTGATCATCTTTTTACCGACGGCTTGTGTAAAATTGAAAGTACCATTTAATACGATGTCTACTATAACCTTAAAACCACCGGGCGTTAATAATTCGGTTGGACTTATAAAATTTCCGGCGGCGTTATTAACTAAAATATCAATTTTCCCAAATTTATTAATTGTTTCATCAACCACATTTTGGACTTCAATCGGTTTGCGAACATCGCAAGCAACAGGTAATACTTGAGCTCCGGTTTCTCTAAGCTCAGTTGCAGAACTCTCTAATACATCCTGTTTTCGACTGGTAATTACTAAATTGGCACCCAATTCTCCAAAACGCTGTGCCATGGATTTACCCAATCCGGTGCCGCCGCCTGTAATAATAATGGTTTTCTTATCTAATAAATCTTTCTGGAACATTGTCTACCTTTTTAATTAAGTAATGAATACTTGAATTTATTAATAAAACAAAGAAACCACATTAGTCAATAATTGGTAATCACTAACTTGTGTTAAGTAGCAACATCCTGTAAATTTGTTAATTAATTCAAGAACTTTTTAGAAACAGAAAAAATTATGAACGAAACAAATGAACAGAATCATATTGTATATGAATTAGATTCAGAAGGTTTTTACATTTTAGATAAATTATCAAAATGGAATAAAATTATTGGAATATTATTTATTGTGATGGGAACGATATCCTTGCTAGGTATATTTACCGATAGTTCCAATTTTGCAATGGTATTATTTACAATTCTACTAAGCATCTTCATGGTATATCTTGGTACACGATTAACATCTGCTGCTTCACATTTTAAGTATAGTATTTATGAAGAAGACCCTGAAAGTCTAAAAATCGGAATGAATAACCTCAGGCAATATTTCATGATAACAGGAATATCTTACATCGCAATAATGGTATTTATGATTATTGCAGTTGTGTTAGGATCTTATTTCGGTTTTGATGCAAATGAATTTTCAGAATTTTAGAAGCTAATTACCACCAATCATATCGTTGATTCCTTCTTCAACAACTTCCCCTGCTTTTTTCTTAGCAGCATCTTTTGTTTCTTCAACATTATCTTTACTGCGTGAAATCGTTTCCTTAACACTATCTTTAATGCCATCAAATGATGTGGGAATATCTTGTCCTGTCCACATTAAATAAGCAATGTAAATCACAAATGCTGCTAGAACAATCATTGCAAGCTTGAAAAGTTTTTTAATCACACTGAATACAATAAATATTGCCAATACAACAGCTAAAATCAAAAAGAAAGGATTCTGCAATAAGTTGGTAAAAGTTTCTATCCATCCGCTCATATAATTTCTCCTTTTTACAGTCTTTTTACTGTAAAATAAGGTAATGTTTTATAAAAATCTGTTATCAATTTAAAGCAAGATATAATTGAATAGAAACTATTTAAAAATCATAATAATAATTTTTGTTTTCACCATAACGATATCAAGTGGACAGTCAAAATATCCGGCTGATACACTCTTAACATCTAAAAAAGTATCGCTTATCAAAAAGGTGGGGATTTTACCAATCGCCGCTTTTCAGCGATTGTCCTATAACTCCGACCGAATACAATGTCAATTTTATCCAAGTTGTAGTAATTATGGTACACAAGCGATCAGTGAATTTGGATTAATTCGTGGCAGCTTTATGGCATCCGATAGAATTATACGGTGTAATCCAAGTTCTTTAGAACATTATTTAAAACATGGTGGCGAGTTTCGCCCTACTGACCTACGGTTGATTGATCCGGTTCATTTATCACAATCGATAGAACTAACTAAATCGCCGTTATTGGCGGGATCGCTTTCAGCGCTAATTCCAGGAACCGGAAGAATGTACGCCGGGAGGTGGTTTGACGGATTTATGGGTTTATCGCAATTTTTACTATATGCTGCAATAACCAACTATGCTTATCAAAATAAATGGGATGCAGTAACCGCAATTTCCGGGGGGATTACTTTTGTAGTTTATGGTGGCGAAATTTATGGAGCATACCGCACAGCAAAATATTATCAACCATAATTTGTTTAATTAGTTATAATAAAAACAGCTATTGCAATACCAATTCCGTTAGCAATCAAATCACCCCAATTGAATGATATTTCTTTAGTTTGGACATCATTCAACTCTTTAGTTAGTCCAATTAAGGCACTCGAGCTAACCGAATACAATACAGCTTTGTCCTCATCAAATCCCGATTTATTTACCATAACATATTGACTACTTAACGTTAAAATACAACTGACTGCAGCATGTTGAATTTTATCAAAACCAATAGTGTGCTTAGGTGTATTTAAACTATCTGCTTCGGAACTTTGGGCGAAACAGATACTAAATATTATTATACTTATTACAACAAACTCTTTCATATTTCGACTATTATTTCATCAGAATTTATCTTTTTCAACTGTAACTTTCATTAACTCAAATAACTTTGGAGTCAATCATGAAGTATATCGTATTACTTTTTACCTTTGTTATCTTTGCATATTCCCAAGACACTCAAACCGTTACTATTATTACAACTGATGGATCTGAAATAATTGGAAAAATAACAGAAGAATCTGATGTCGAATATAATATTAAAACTCCCGCCGGATTGACAGTTACTGTACCCAAGAGCGCTGTTTTTAAAATGACAGAATTCGAAGGATTAGTAAAAGAAGGTAAACTTTACCGGACTGATCCGAATAAAAGCATGTATCTATTTGCACCTTCAGCGTTCCCAATTGAAACGGGGAATAAATATTGCAGAGATTTTTGTGTGTTCTTTCCATCCATAAACTATGGAATGAATGATATTATTTCTCTGCAAGCCGGATTTGTTTGGGTGCCATCTCTTGAGATTACTAATATTCCATTAATTGGGAGTGTTAAAGCAACTGTTTATCAAAAGGATAAAATTGGTTTAGCCGGTGGTGCTATGTATGTGAGAGTGCCGGATTTTTCTGACGGTAATGATGATTTCAATACAAGTGGTGGCGGTGGTTTCCTCTTCGCAACCGGAACTTATGGAGATCGATTCAACCACGGCTCCCTACTTATTGGATGGGGTTACGGACACTCAGATGGAGATTGGGAATTGATGGAAAGACCAATCATTGTATTAGCAGGTAATTTTAGAGTATCAAATACAATTGCGATTATAACAGAAAATTGGTTTCCACCGGATTTAGAATTCAATCAATTTCCGTTTATGTTGGCAGCTCGATTTTTTGGGAAACGAATCGCTGTTGACATCGGTGGAATATTTATTATTGATGCCCTGAGCGAGGGCTTACCAATTCCTATAATCAATTTTACTTATCATTTTTAGATAATATTAAACTGTAACTCAAAGATAATCATTGTTGTCGGTAATTCTTTGGCCGATATCATTGATGTATATAATATCCGTTTTGTTAATGAGTGTGGAGCTTCTTAATCTTTGCTACCGTTACTCTAAACCGGAATTTTATATTTTTCTTTTTTCCCCTGCTTCCTTAACATTTTGTTGATTTCGTTTTTCAATTCAATTAATACTAATTCTCTTCCAACAGTTGCTTGATCTAGTATCTCCATTTCTGTATTTCGTGCTTTCAGTTTTTCTTCGGCCTGTTTGCGTTCGGTGATATCTGTAACTGAAGATTGATATCCTACAAGATTATTATTTGAATCACGCAAATCTGAAGCAAGACCATAAGCAATGAATGTTGAATTGTCCTTTTTCTTTGCTACATATTCTCCTTCCCAAACTCCTGTATTTCTGATACTATCAATAATTTTAATTGCTTCTTCCTTATATTGCAAAAAATCGGATATTGGCCTACCATGAACATCACCTTTATTAGAGTATCCCCATATTTTTAGAAAAGAATTGTTACATTCTTTTATGATACCATTAGAATCCGCAGTACTAATTGCTGCAACTGAAACATCAAAAACATTAGTCTTTAAACGGAGTGCATCTTCTGCTTGCTTGCGCTCAGTAATGTCCTTGGCAATTGCACAGTTTAGCTCCTTGTCACCGAATTTAATGAAATTGACCGTAATCTCTACAGGAAAGATACTGGAATCCTTTCGTTGATGAATAGTTTGGAAAACAAATGAATCCCTTTTTTTCAGGTCAGCCCAATGGTCCTGCCAAATCTCTTTCGGGAATTCAAGTCCAATATCATGAACTGTCATAGTTAGTAATTCATCTTGAGAATATCCCAATGCCTTTACTGCTGCTTCATTTACATAAACAAATTTTGCATCCGGACCCATCCAGTAAACAGCATCTGTCATTTTATCAACAGACATTTGTGTAAGTTCCAATTCTTGTTCTATCTGTTTATGTTCAGCCTCTAATTTTTTATATTTAGCGACCTCAGCGTTCAGTTTTTTGACTTCGTTTACTAGTTGTTCTTTGGTTATATTTTTCATTTTATTTTAAGAATCATCAATTAATTAAATGATATATTTATTTTATTGCGTATTGTTGCCTTGTTATAAACTGTATATCTCATTGCCCCCCCACCCAAGATATTTCATAGCAAACTGACCACGCACAGAGCCTCAGTCTCAATGTGGCGTATAAAAATAATAACTCGTACAAAACAAACGTTAAATACTACTAAAGGACATACTATTCTACAATAAGGGTAACCACTATATTTTTTTAGGGTTTCCAATAAACTAATTATTTTAAGAAAGTGATCTTTTGTGTCTTAACCCTTTCGCTAGCTTTAATAGATAGTATATATATCCCCGAAGCAACTGTATGACCTTTTTGATCTAATGCAGTCCAATTAAAACAGTTTAACACGTATATTTTATTACACCATATTTTAACCGTATTTTCCATTGCAAATTTTCAGTAGTTATGCCACCGTAGCTCAGTTGGTAGAGCAGTTCATTCGTAATGAACGGGTCGGGGGTTCAAATCCTCTCGGTGGCTCAAATAGCAATAATTCTTTAATTGTGTTAAATTTAATATTATTAAAGAATTATTGCTATTTTAATATAATCGTTGTAATCTTGCGCAAGTTGTCAGTTGTTGTGACAAGGATTTAGAAGTAGAAATAGTATACAATTAAGACATATCACACATAGCAGAACCCTCTATACTCCAATCAGAACTCTGGACAAAATTTAATAATCAATTAGGAAAAAGTAACATGGCAAAACGTGAAACAGGAACTGTAAAATGGTTTAATGACAAAAAAGGTTTTGGATTTATCAGTCGTGAAGGCGGCGATGACCTCTTTGTACATTTCAATGAGATTCAGTCAGAAGGTGGTTTTAAAACTTTGAAAGAAAACGCAAAAGTTGAATTTGAAGTAATTAAAACCGAAAAAGGCGAAGCTGCATCGAAAGTAACAACCGTTTAGTCGATTTTCGCTAAATTAAAAAAGCCTCCGCTAAGCGGGGGCTTTTTTGTGTCCTATTCAATACGTAAAGACGTAGCATGCTACGTCTTTACTACACATAATAATTAATTTTCAGCTTTATCCACTTCTAATAATTCCACTTCAAAAATTAATGTTGCATTTGGTGGGATCACATCACCAGCTCCTCGAACTCCATAACCCATTTCAGGTGGAATTGTAAGTGTCCGGGATCCCCCGATTTTCATTCCAACGATTCCCTCATCCCATCCTTTAATTACTTGACCAATACCAATTGTCACTTTAAATGGATCACGTCCCGGATTCTTAGATGAATCAAATATTGTTCCATCTTCCAATTTACCGGTGTAGTGCACGGTAAGTATATCAAATTTCTCAGCTTCTAAACCTTCTCCAACTACATTATCTAAAATAATTAAACCACTATTCATTTTTACCTCATTATTTTCTTTGTTACAAGCAAAAACCGTCAAAAATGCCATTAGCATAACGCCGGTTATAGTCATATTTATCATTCTTTTTTGCATAATAATTCTCTCATTTCTTTTCAGTAACTTACCGTAATTAAAATTTACTATCTACTGCTTTGTTTTATGTAAATTGATATATAATGAACACAACTAAGTCAATATTCAATCAGCATTTACCGCCTTTGGCCGATCGATTGCGCCCGCGCACGATCGATGAATTTGTAGGACAAAAACATTTGGTCGGTAATGATAAAATATTGTCTTTATTATCCAAATCACAGAAGCCATTTTCGATGATATTTTGGGGACCACCCGGTTCCGGTAAAACAACCTTAGCTAGAATAATTGCTAAATCATCAAATGCAAATATTCAGGAGATATCAGCCGTATCAAGTGGTGTAAAAGAATTGCGTAAAATTATAGAAATTGCTAAAAGCAATTTAGATATTGGTGCAATCACAATTTTATTTATTGATGAAATTCACCGTTTTAGTAAATCACAGCAAGATGCATTATTGCACGCAGTTGAAGATGGAACAATAATTTTAATCGGCGCTACTACTGAGAATCCGTCATTTGAAGTAATAAGCCCGCTACTATCGCGCTGTCGTGTATTGGTCTTAAAGCCGTTATCAAACATTTCGCTCAAAGATATTTTGGATAACGCATTCAATACAGATATTATATTACAGAAAAATGAAATAAAAATATCAGAGGACATCAAAACACAACTAATTCATTCTGCGGGTGGTGATGCACGCAAAATGCTAAATACATTAGAAATTTCTATTAGTTTGATAGGTGGCAAAGGAGAAGTCACTACTTCAATTTTAGACGAAGCCTTGCAAAAACGTACACAATTATATGATAAAACCGGTGATTATCATTACGACACAATCAGTGCCTTTATAAAATCGGTGCGAGGTAGTGATCCTGACGCAGCAATCTATTGGTTGGCAACAATGTTGGAAGGTGGCGAAAAACCGGAATTTATTGCTAGACGCTTAGTTATTTTGGCATCCGAGGATGTTGGCAATGCAGAGCCACAAGGATTATCAATCGCAACTGCGGGATTTCAAGCTATTCATATGATTGGAATGCCTGAAGCTGCGATTACCCTTGCGCATGTAACTACCTACCTTGCGTCTGCACCAAAATCAAATTCATCTTACATTGCATTAAAAAAAGCCCAAGGATTGATTAAAAATAAAGGAACTGCCTCAGTTCCAATGCATTTACGAAACGCACCAACACAATTAATGAAAAATTTGGATTACGGAAAAAATTACGAATACCCCCATGATCATCCTGAAAATTTTATTAATGCAAATTATTTTCCGGAAAAAATCTCTGAATCGTTTTATAATCCAACAAAATTAGGCTATGAAAAATATATCTCCGAACGTCTATCTGAACTGTGGCCATCAAGATTTAAAAAATAATGCGTTTTAAACTTTTATTAATATTATTACCACTTTATCTAATTGCTGACGAACGCTTACGTTTAATTCAGGCGGATGTTTTAGAAAATGTGATAAAAAATGGCGCTGCTGTTCAAATTTTGACAGGAGATGTGATTTTTAAAAAAGGCGCATTAACTCTATCTTGTGATTTAGCACATTATACTGAGAAAACCGGGCAAGGTTTTCTGATCGGTAATGCTAAAGCTGAAAAAGATAGTATTATAATTACCGCAGATACTTTGAATTTTATCTCTCCTGAAGACAAACTAATTGCTACCGGGAATGCTCACGTTTGGAATAATGATTTTGATCTTACTTCCAAATCAATTATTTATTTTACCGAAATCGACAGCGGCAAAGCCACAGGCAATGCAAAATTGTTGCAAAAAAATCAAGAGATAACCGCAGATACTTTAGATTACTCCAAACCTTTTGGAAAAGAATCAGCCAATTATACTGCTATAAGTAATGTTACAATTACAAGCGATGACAGAATTGTAACCTGTGGTAAAGCATTTTATGATCTCGAAACAGAAGTAGCACAATTAACTATTGAACCAAAAGTATCTTCTGATGAGAATGTTTTATCCGGCGATGAAATAATTGCACATTTTAAAGACGAAGAAATACAGTACTTATTTATTCCGTCGGGTGCAAAAGCACTGTCGATTTATAATAATAACGCAATAGGCAAGTATACCGATGATATGACAGCCAAAATACTAAAAGCATATTTTATCGAAGGGGAACTCGATTCAATGCGCTTGGAAAGTATGGCAACAACGCTTTATCACGTTTTTAACGATACAATTTTTCAAGGTATAAACATTACTTCCGGTGATACAATTTCTTTACAATTTACCAATCAAGAATTACAGCAGATTTTTATATCAGGTGGTGCACGCGGGACCTATAAACCAGATTCATCAAATACAAGTTTAGATAATGTAATAAAATATTCAGCCAACAATATTGACTACCAAATCATCGATGAAACAACTCATTTGATTGGAAATGCTCAAGTTGATTACACCGACATGACCTTAACTGCCGGTTTCATTGGAGTCAATTGGAAAACTAATATCTTAGATGCATTACCAAAAGCCAATATTGACTCAACCTCGCATGAAATAAAGCCCACCATAAAAGAGGGTGGCCAGGAACCAATGTATGGTGAAGCCATGAAATACGATCTAAAAACACAGCGCGGCAAAATATTATTTGGTAGAACCAAAGCTGAGGATGGATATTATACCAGTTCTGACATTCGCAATGAAAACAAAAATATTTTTTACATGAAACAAAGTGTTTACAGCACATGTGATTTAGGTATACCGCATTTCCACTTTGCCAGTCCTAAAATGAAAATGATCCATAATGATAAAGTAATCGCTAAACCAATTTCATTTTATATATCTCAAATACCAATTATTAGTTTGCCTTTTGCATTACTGCCACAACAGAAAGGTGGAAGACAGTCCGGCTGGATAATGCCATCTTATGGCTCAACCAGTTTACGAGGACATTATCTTGACGGATTAGGTTATTATTGGGCTGTTAATGATTATTTTGATAGCAAACTCACAACAAGTTTTGCCGACCTGCAGGGAATCACATTAAAATTAACTAATCGATATAATAATCGATATAAATATTCAGGGAATTTGCATTTAGAGACGCGGCAATTTTTATCTTCCGGAGAAGAGGATATATTTCAAATATTTGGTCCCCGCCAAAAGGATTACGTAGTTAAGTGGTCACATAAACAGTTCTTGCGGTACAATCAATCATTAAATGTAACAGCGAGTTACTATAGTAACAGTGATTATAATTATGTTACATCTTTAGATCCAATTAAAAGGATGAATCAGCAAGCGATATCTAATGCAACATATTCCAAGCGATGGCCTAAAAGTAATAATTCTATAAGCATAAATTTATCATCAAACATGGATTTAATGGCTGATAAGAAAATAGATGTTTCAACTGCATTTTACCAAACACCAATTAAAGCTGGAACCAAGTTGAGCATAACAACTATGACTCTTCCTAAATTTTCGTTCCGGCATGGACAGCGTCCAATATTCTCAACAAAATCTTCTGATAAATCATGGTATAATAATATTACATGGAGTTATTCATCAAATTTCACTAATAAAAATCAGAGTTATTACAAAACCGTCGATGGCGATACGCAAGATGAATTTAAATGGGATACTGATTCAAATGGTGATGGAGAAATACATACATCAGTAGATAAATTATTTACTCACTCCTTATCTTTCAGCGCACCGCAAAAACTTTTCCGCTATATTTCGCTTAATCCAAGTTTATCCATAAAGTCCGATTGGGTTGATGAATATTACGTCGCACAATTAGATTCTCTTGGTGCATACGAATCTGTAAAAACTAATGGATTCATTACCCGTACAACCGGTTCATTTAGCTTGAATATGGGAACACAATTATATGGACTTTTCCCAATTAAATTGGGAAAAGTTAATGGATTACGGCATGTTGCCTCACCCTCAATTGGATACTCATATACTCCTGATTTTTCCAAACCATTTTTAAATCATGATCTTGCATATTTCACAACAATCACTGACAGTTCGGGCAATGAGATACAACATGACCAATTCCGAGGAACATTAGCAGGTAGTACATCACAACGTGAACGTAAATCTTTAAACTTTTCATTAAATAATGTATTTCAAACAAAAATAATTGAAGATGAAATAGAACGCAAAATTGATCTCTTATCATGGCGGCTATCAACAAATTATAATTTTGCAGCTGATGATTTCAAACTATCGAACTTAACTTCTTCGATAAGGACCGGATTATCTAAAGCAATAAATTTGGATATTTCACTTACACACGATTTTTATAAATATGATTTTGAAAACAATAATAGAATCAACACAATTCGTGTATCAAACAATATTCCCAAACCGCGACTGATTAATGCACGCCTTTCCACCGGTTTTAAGTTTTCAGGGAAACGATTAAAAACTACCCATGTACAGGAAACTGATATAATAACAGATACATCGAGCGTTAATGATTTGGATGATTTTGGGCAGAACATAAAATTGAGACAAAACCCAAAGAAAATAAATGGTGGTCAACTGTGGAATACAAATGTCAGTTTAAGTTATTCCTATAGTGCTGCCAATCCGACAAATATTATAAAATCATTTTGGATGAACACCAACACGACTATACAACCCACTCCAAATTGGAGAATCCAGCATAATGCTCGATTCGATATGGTAAATCAATCTTTGGTTAGTCAAAGCTTTTCAATTTATCGTGACCTTCATTGTTGGGAAATGTCCATTTCTTGGACGCCGGGTGGCTATGGTCAAGGAATTTACTTGCGAATTAATGTGAAATCACCCACGCTCAAAGATTTAAAACTTGAAGAACGTGGTGGTATTTTTCAAACTAGAGCTCAATTTTAACTAATAAAAGGAACTAAACAAGTATTTGTTCTTTTAACGAATATTTGGAAATTCAGATATAAAATAAAGGAAGAATATGTACTGTCCCAAATGCCGAACACAATATATTGAAAATATCACAGAATGTTCTGATTGCAATATTCCCCTTATGGATGAGCTACCGGAAGAAACTCCTTTGGAAAAAATTAAATGGGTAGCACTTACACCTCTCGCAGGTGAAATATATGCTGAAATGGTTGAAGAAGTATTACAAAAAGAAGACATCCCACATTTTACCAAATCCGATTGGGCAACTTCCGCATTCAATATTTCCAGTGCTAATTTAGTCGGTGCAAAGGTAACAATTTTTGTTCCAGAAGAAAATCGTGATGAAGCCGCACAAGTAATTGAAGAAATTTTAGGGAAAAAATAACTTGATTCGATCTGTCAAAGGCACACACGATATTCTACCAGGTCAAACTTGGCAATGGCGGAAAATTGAATTAGCTTTACATAATTTTATGAAAAAATACGGATACCAAGAAATCCGTACACCTGCTTTTGAGAAAACCGAACTTTTTGCACGTGGTATTGGCGAAGAAACCGATATTGTATCTAAGGAAATGTACAGTTGGATAGATCAGGGTGGTGAAAAACTCACTCTAAAACCTGAATTAACGGCACCTGTTGTGCGAGCCTTTATTCAGCATAATTTGGGAAGCCAATCTACTGTTAACCGTTTATATTATATGGATGCTTTATTCCGTAGAGAAAGACCGCAAAAAGGTCGTACAAGACAATTTCATCAATTTGGTGCGGAGGTTTTTGGTTCAGATCATCCGGAAGCAGATGCAGAGATTATTGCAATATCTTATAATTTTTACAAAGAAATCGGGATACCCGATTTAACAATAAAATTGAATAGCATCGGTTCTGAGGAGTGTCGAAATAATTATCGTAATGAGCTACGAAAATATCTAAAACCATTTTTATCAAATTTAACGGAAACAAGTCAAAAACGCTTTGAGAAAAATCCGTTGCGAATTCTAGATACAAAAGTTGAGCACGAAATTGAACTGCTAAAAAATGCACCTGAGATTAGTAATTTTCTCACTGATACTGATAAATCGCATTTTGAAGAGGTAAAATCACTATTAAATGCTCTATCAATTCCTTTTACTATAGATTCACAGATGGTCCGCGGATTGGATTATTACACACGAACTACTTACGAAATAACATCCAGCGCTCTCGGCGCACAAGATGCATTATGCGGTGGCGGAAGATATGACAAACTTGTAGAGACACTTGGTGGTAAACCGACTCCGGCTGTTGGTTTTGCTGCAGGAGTTGAGAGGCTAATATTAGCATTAGAATCAAAAACTGCTGAATCAAATGATGAGCCCATTCAAATTAATATTATTGGATTAACTGAAAAATTACGCTCTAATTGTCAGGTTTTAGCTCAAAATCTTCGGGATCAGGGATTCTCAGTTTCAACGGATCTTTTGCGACGCAGTCTAAAATCTCTGCTACGTGAAGCAAATCGCAACAGCGCAAGAATAGCAATTATACTTGGGGATGACGAAATGGAAAATAACACTGTGCAGGTAAAAGATATGGAAAGTGGTGAACAAATCACTATAACAAAAAATAAACTCATTGAACATCTTGCGGATTTGGATTTTTAATTTTATTCATTTATATTATACGCGCGCAATAGGAAAAACTTAATTTTATAATATGTCTGAAAAACCATTATTAATTGTAGAATCGCCATCAAAGGCAACAACAATATCCCGCCATCTTGGTGGTGAATATAACGTAATTGCAAGTGTTGGTCATGTAAAGGATTTACCTAAAAACGTTCTTGGTGTTGATATCGAAAACGATTTTAAAATCACATTAGAGGTCCTTCCAAAGAAAAAAAGTTTCGTTAAGGAATTAAGATCGCTCGCAAAAAAAGCACCAACCATTATTCTGGCAATGGACCCTGACAGAGAAGGAGAAGCAATTGCAGCGCATCTTGCAAGCGAAATTCCGAGTGAAAAAGTTGAACGTGTTCTGTTTACAGAAATTACTAAGGCGGGCATACAAGAGGGAATTCAAACTCGTCATCCGATTGATGTAAAATTAGTTGATGCCCAAGTAACAAGACGTATAATTGATCGGCTAGTTGGTTATAAAATTTCACCGATTTTATGGGCCACATTACAGCACAATATGAAATTTGTAACTACCACTTTATCCGCCGGAAGGGTGCAATCTGCTACTGTCAAAATCTTGATTGATCGGGAGCGCGAACGGGCAATTTTCAAATCTGCTACATATTTCAATTTAAAAGCATTTTTACTTAATAAAGATAAAATTGAGTTTACTGCTTCGCTCTACAAATTAAATGAACAAAGATTAGCATCATCTAAAGATTTTGATAAGCTAACCGGTGAATTAAATAAAAAGAATGTTATTGCTTTAAGCGAATCACAAGCAAATACATTAAAGACAGAATTAGATGCTGGTACCTGGAAAATTAGTGACATTAAAGAAAAACCGATCACTTCAAATCCACGTCCACCATTTACTACATCAACTCTTCAGCAAGAAGCTGGGCGCAAATTGCGATTTACTGCAAGGCGTACAATGAGCGTTGCTCAAAAATTATATGAAAATGGTTTTATTACCTATATGCGTACGGACTCCACACATTTATCATCTGAGGCAATTAATTCTGCACGTCAGGAAATTGAACAACAATTTGGTAAGGAATATCTACCTGACAAACCGCGACAATATTCAACTAAAGTTAAAAATGCACAAGAAGCTCACGAAGCTATTAGACCGGCGGGAGCAAAAATTAAATCGCTCGCTGATGTTGAAAATAAATTAGATAAAGACGCAGTACGGTTATATGAATTAATTTATAAACGTTCTATCGCATGTCAAATGAAATCAGCAAAGCTGAAGGAAACTACAGCTTTAATAAATAACCAAAAGGCAGTATTTAGAGCCAGTGGCAGAGTAATTATATTCCCCGGGTATATGCGCGTATATGTAGTTGGACGTGATGATCCAGATGTAATTTTAGCTGACAAAGAAACTTTATTACCTAAATTGGAATTGAATGAAATTCTTGCGTTAAAAGATTTAAACGTTATCGGGCAAACAACAAAACCACCCGCACGCTTTACTGAAGCATCGTTGATTCGAGAGATGGAAGCAAGGGGAGTTGGCCGACCATCAACTTATGCAGCAACAATTGATACTATTCTGCGGCGTGAATACGCCGAAAAGAAAAACGGTAGTTTAGTACCAACGTACCTTGCTGTGGCCATCATTCAACTTTTAGAGAACCACTTCACTTCATTAGTGGATGCAAACTTTACAGCTGAAATGGAAGATGGTCTTGATGCGATATCTCGTGGTGAATTAGAATCATTACCGTTTATAAAAGAGTTCTATTTTGGTGGAAATGAATCAAGAGGCTTGGAGGCAATGCTGAAGGAAGAAGTTGACATTCGCAAAGCATGCGCCATCACAATAGACCACTCTGCTGACGAACCTATTATTGCTCGTATTGGTACATATGGTCCATATTTAGAGCATAATGGAAATCGGAAATCAATACCTTTCAGTATACCATTAGGTGATTTAACTATTGAAAAAGCGAAAGAAATATTGACCAAAGAAGTACAAGATGAAAAAATACTAGGTAAAGAACCTAAAACTGGTGAAGATATTTATTTTAAAGAAGGCCAATATGGTCCATATGTACAATTGGGTGACAGTAAAACTAGGAAATCGATTCCAAAAGAATTTACTGTTGATGATGTTAATCTCGAATTAGCATTGCGATTATTAGCCCTACCGCGTGAAGTCGGGAAACATCCCGAATCAGGCGAATTAATTACGGCAGATTATGGTCGTTATGGTCCATATTTACGTTGTGGTAAAAAGAACGCTCGCATAGAACCACCGCTCTCACCATTGACTATCTCTGTTGGCGAAGCAGTAACAGCTTGTGCAAAAAAGAAAACCGGCTCACAAGAATTAAAGAATTTAGGTAAACATACCAAAACCGGTGAAGATCTCATTATAAAAACCGGTTTTTACGGTCCATACATCACCGATGGCAAAATAAATGCATCCATACCAAAGTCTAATGATCCGGAAACAATTACCTTAGAAGAAGCAATAGAATTAATTGATAAAAAACGTGCTGCCGGACCGACCAAACGCCGTCGCAGAAAAAAGAAAAAATAATTATAATGGATATTAAATCAATAGAAAAAATAGTATCGCTCTCTAAAAGACGTGGATTCATTTTCCAAAGTTCTGAAATTTACGGAGGACTCGCATCCACTTGGGATTACGGTCCGCTTGGTGTTGAGATGAAAAATAATATCAAAAATTTGTGGTGGCAGGATATTGTAACAGCGCGACGAAATGTTGTTGGAATGGATGCGGCAATTTTAATGCATCCCGAAGTTTGGGAAGCAAGTGGCCATGTAAAAAACTTCCATGATCCGATGGTAGATAATAAAAAAACAAAAAAAAGATATCGTTTAGATCATTTATTATTAGAACAAAAACAACCTGTATTAGAAGCATTAAAAGATTTATGTGGTTTCCCATTGGAAAAATTATCTGACAATCTAATATCAATGATAATAAGTAGGTTATTAAAAGAACTAAATAAAAATTCAGGTGTCATACTTACCCAATGTGGTGTTATTGATCCATTTAACAATTCAGTAGGAGATTGGACAGAACCTCGTCAATTCAATTTAATGTTTAAAACATCCTTGGGTGCATTAGCTGATTCTGGCGACGAAACTTATCTGCGCCCTGAAACTGCACAGGGAATTTTTGTTAATTTTAATAATGTAGTTAATACTGCGCGACAAAAACTGCCGTTCGGTATTGCGCAACTTGGGAAAGCATTCCGTAACGAAATTACAACTGGTAATTTCTTGTTCCGTACTCGTGAATTTGAGCAAATGGAAATGGAATTTTTCATCGATCCTAAAGATGCAAAAGAACAATTGGAGTATTGGTCGCAAGAGCGTTTGAATTGGTTTAAAAAATTAGGGGTAAGAGAGGACAAGTTAAGATTACGCCCGCACGGAAAAGACGAATTAGCACATTATTCCACAGCTTGTTCTGATGTTGAATATGAATTCCCATTTGGTTGGTCGGAACTGGAAGGAATTGCTGACCGTGGAACCTACGATTTGGATCAACACAATAAATATGCTAAGAAAAAACAAACTTACTTTGACCAACAAAATAATAAGCATTTTGTACCGGCTGTCATTGAAGCCTCTGCCGGAG
Organism: uncultured bacterium; assembly: GCA_964634215.1. GTDB lineage: Bacteria > Fidelibacterota > Marinisomatia > Marinisomatales > JAHJCW01 > JAHJCW01. The sequence goes on along the minus strand of CAZWKR010000014.1, from coordinate 28,310 downwards.
TAGATCGTGCATTCTTAACTTGCTTGGTTGATGCATATCGTGAAGAAGAAGTGAATGGTGAACAGCGCGTTATGCTTAAACTTTCACCAAAAGTGGCACCAATAACCTGTGCTGTATTTCCATTGGTAAAGAAAGACAACTTGCCGGAGATCGCTGAGAAAATATTTTCTGATATACAAACCAAATACAGTGCATTTTTTGACATCGGTGGTTCAATTGGTAAACGTTACCGACGCCAAGATGAAGCTGGAACACCATTTGGTATTACGGTTGATCATCAAACCCTTGAAGATAACACAGTAACACTCCGCGACCGTGATACAATGGAACAGATTCGTATTCCGACTACAAAAGTAATGAATGAGTTGAAAAAGAAACTGCAATAACATTTTGAAGCATCTATTTTTACCAAAGTTCATAATTAGGTAAAATGAAAATATTTATAAAACACTTATTTATTACGTATTTATTCTTTGCGTTTCTTAATGCGCAGGAAAATCCATCCTTTGCAAAAAACGGAATGGTTGTTTCCGCCTCACAATTGGCATCGCAAGTTGGTGTAGAAATAATGAAATCCGGTGGGAATGCTATTGATGCAGCTGTTGCAACAGGATTTGCTTTAGCAGTAACATATCCTCAGGCAGGAAACATCGGCGGCGGCGGATTTTTAGTTACACATTTAGCCGATGGTCGAGACATTACAATTGATTTCCGTGAAACTGCTCCATCAGCCGCTCACCGTGATATGTATTTAAACGATAATGGAGATATAATTAAGGATATGTCGCTTAGATCGCATAGAGCAGTTGGTGTCCCCGGTTCAGTTGCGGGGTTACTCACAGCATGGAAATATTACGGTTCGGGAAATATTTCGCTTAAGCAATTACTTAGATCATCTATTTTACTTGCTAAAAATGGTTTCCCTATTACTGAAAGATTTGCAAAAAGTTTGAACAAATCACGCAGTCTTTTTGAAAAAGATAATGGCGCAAGTAAAGTATTTATCCGCACTGATGAAAGACCTTGGCGGACAGATGATCTACTAATACAAAAAGATTTAGCAAAAACTTTGCAACGAATCGTCAAATATGATATAGACGGATTTTATAACGGTAAAACAGCAGAATTAATCGTTAAAGAGATGAAAACAGGTAGTGGTCTAATAACACTGAAAGATCTTGAATCCTATAGTCCAAAACTCCGGGTTCCAATGCTCGGTTCATATAAAGATTATAATATTGTATCAATAGGTCCGCCAAGTTCAGGTGGTATTCTATTGATACAAATGTTAAATATGTTAGAAAACTATGCGATTGATTCATTGGCGTTCAACTCAACCGATTATATTCATTTATTAACTGAAATTGAACGGCGTGCTTATGCTGACCGTGCCGAACATTTAGGTGATAGCGATTATTGGGAAGTCCCTATTGAAATGCTTACCTCAAAAGATTATGCACGTGAAAGAACGCTTAATTTCTCTCGGCAAAAAGCTACACCAAGTGTAGAAGTATTTGCAGGTAATCCAACAGCTTATGAAAGCAATGAAACAACACATTATTCAGTAATTGATAGAGATGGGAACGCTGTGAGCGTTACAACAACTTTGAATACCGGTTTTGGGGCAGGAATCTTAGTTGATGGTGCGGGATTCTTATTAAATAATGAAATGGATGATTTTTCCGCCAAACCCGGCTCACCGAATGTTTTCGGATTAGTCGGAAATAAAGCTAATGCTATATCACCTAAAAAGCGTCCACTAAGTTCAATGACACCGACAATTGTACTGAACGATGGTAAACCATTCATCATAATCGGTTCACCGGGAGGTTCAAGAATTATAACAACTGTTTTACAGGTTGTTCTCAATATTATTGAGCATGATATGGATATTCTAGAAGCCGTATCAAAACCACGCACTCATTCACAATGGCTACCGGATGTTATTATGACTGAGGTTGATGCAATACCTGATTCTGTACGCAATGAATTAGAATCTCGAGGACACAAAATTATACTAAGGGGAAATATCGGTTTAGCAAACGGTATTGTAATTAATGAAAATGGGTACTTTGGCGGACCTGATCCACGTTGGGAGAATGCCGCTGTCGGCTATTGATCATTCATCAGAAACTAGACGCTTTCCTATATTTACAACATCATCAGTACGATATCCGAGTTTATGATAAAATTCAACAACACCGGAATTGGTGGTCCTAACCTGCACTTGAAGTTTCGGGCATCCTAATTTTAATAAACGTCGTTCAGCTTCTTCCATCATTTGTTTTGCAATTCCTTGACGTTGGAATTTGGGATCTACTGCTAAATAATTCACCCAACCACGATGACCTTCATATCCTACCATTGCAGTTGCGATGATTTTATCTTTTAGCACTCCGATAAGAAACAATTCTGATTGTACTGCTAACTTGCGCTCAATATCGCGTTGCGGATTATTCCAAGGAACAACAAGATCACACTCTGTCCATAATTTGATCACATCGTTTTTATCGGATTCACGATAACTTCTAATTATTACTTTCATTCTATTTAATAATGAAAATCACTATTCCCGATATACTCTCGTAGAAGCGATGTTCCCGGTACGTATTTCTCATCCAGATTTGTAAAAAATGATAAAAATAAGTCCAAACGCTCAGCTAATTGTTTAATTCCGTCATCATCTTTGACTTTTTGTAATAGAGGACGAGCATACTTAGCTAAAACCGGCAATTCATAAACAAGCGAAGAATTAAATATTAAATTTGCTTCTTCACTATGCGGAAATATATTTTTTTCTTCACCCATTCTAACTGATGCCCAACGCTCTAATGTTTGTTCAGTAGAATAACCGCGGAATTTACTATCTCGTACTAATCTGCGAAGTAAGCGGTTATCCGATGTTGAAATTCTGTGATTAGCATCTATGTTCATTTGAGTAATAGCACTAATATATATTTTTTCAACTCGATCTTTACCAAACTTTTCCGTTAATTTAGGATTAAGTCCATGGATTCCTTCGACAATTACAAAATCCCTGTCACCAAGTTCCAATTTCTTATCTGTATCTTTACCAATTCCTAAATCAAAATTAAAATGCCTATCAGGTATTGCCTTTCCATCTAGTAATGCATCTAATCGTTTACATAACAAGTCAACATCAAGTCCATCAATTGATTCAAAATCTTGCTTACCATCATCTCCAAACGGCAATAATTTGCGTTCAATAAAGTAATCATCCATAGAAATTGTTTGAGAGCGAAAACCATTTACTCTTAATTGTGTCTTTAATCGTTTGCTAAAAGTAGTTTTTCCTGCAGAAGAAGGTCCTGCTATCGTTATGACTCGTTTTTGGGGAAATCCCGCGACTATCTCATCGGCAATATCACTGATCTTTTTTTCATGAAGTCCTTCTGCGACCCAAATTAATTCTTTTATTTCACCATTATCAATGGAATCATTCAAATCACCAATTGTTGAAATACCTAAAATTTCAATCCATTTTTGATGTTCTTCCATTGTTTTAAATAATTTTGGCTGATCACGAAATGGGGCAACTCCATCTGGCTGTAGGGTTGTAGCAAATCTTAATAAAAATCCATCATTATATTTTCTTAAAGCAAATTTTTTCAATTGCAGTTTATTGCTTGTAAATGGTTCTATTATATAATCCCAATATTTTTTATCATATCTTGCAATCGGTATTTTATTCCCCTCCCAGCGCTTGGCAATTGATAATTTACTATGTGAATTAAACTTATATAATTTTTCAATGAGTTTTTGCTTAGACCACGATTCAAAAGTTAGTGGTTTGTCATTTGTGATCCATTCACGCATTACTTTTTCCAATTTTTGTAATTCTTCTGTTGAGATTGGATTAAAATTAACATCATGACAAAAAAAACTATCACCAAAGGAATGTTCAATAACCAATAACCTATCAGGGAAGACTTTTTTGAAAGCTCCCGAAAGGAAAAACGCCTGAGTAGCGTGTACCGAAGATAAGATTGCCATATTATTTATTCACCTATAATTTTTACAAGAACACGTTTCTTTCTACGACCATCAAATTCGCCATAAAATATTTGTTCCCAAGTTCCAAAATGTAGTTTACCATTAGTTATAGCCACTATAACTTCTCGTCCCATAATTTGTCGCTTGTGATGCGCATCACCATTGTCTTCACCGGTACGATTATGGTCATACCGATCGATAGGAGCATGCGGTGCTAATTTTTCTAACCATCGTTTATAATCACGATGCAATCCTGATTCATCATCATTAATGAATACAGATGCTGTTATATGCATAGCATTTATCAAGCAAAGTCCTTCCTGAATCCCGCTTTCTGATAATACTTCCTCAACTTGCTGTGTAATATTTACAAAGTCCATCCGTTCTGAAATATTAAAATAAAGTTCCTTATAAAATGATTTCATGATATCCTTATAAATTTTAAGATAATTGATCTTTTATTAATTGAACGAATACTGATGTTCCGACCAAAAGTGCCCGTTCATCAATATCAAAATGTGAACAATGATGTGGAACAGACATCGGTTTGGTATTTGGTGGGGCAGAACCAACAAAGAAAAAGCTACCTGGTATTTCTTGTAAATAATAACTAAAATCTTCAGCTCCCATCGTGAGATATGGTGCAACGACTCCTTTGCCTATAATTTTATCGGCTGCGCTTGAAATAAGTTGGGTGGAGTTTGCATCATTAATAGTTGGTGGATAGCCCTGCTGATATTCCATTTTTATTTTCGCACCGGTTGATTTGGCGACTCCATCAATTACTTCTTGCATACGAGTTTTAATCATTTGCCGATTTTCCTCAGTCATAGAACGAGTAGTGCCGCGTAATCTTACTTCATCAGCAATAACATTAAAACCATGACCACCATTTATTTTACCTACCGTAATAACAGTACTTTGCAGTGGATCGGTATTGCGGCTAACAATAGTTTGCAAACTAATAATAAGGTTCGAAGCAACTACAATTGCATCAACTGTTCCTTGCGGCATTGCTCCATGTCCACCAATACCCTTGATTGTAATGTCAAAAATATCTGCTGCTGCCATAATCGGTCCAGACTTAACACCAATTTCTCCGTAAGGTTGGTAATTCCATAAGTGCATACCGTAAATTTCATCAACATTTTCCAAACATCCATCCGTTATCATATAACGCGCACCCCCCTCACCTTCTTCGGCCGGTTGAAAAATAAATCTAATATTTCCACTAAAGCGATCTTTACTTTGCGACAATATTTTTGCTGCCCCAAGCAACATTGCCATATGTCCATCATGGCCACAGGCATGCATTATATCTTCGTTCTGAGATTTATAAGAAACATCGTTTGTTTCCTGAACCGGCAAGGCGTCCATATCTGCCCGTAATGCAACAGTCTTCCCTTTTTCTATACCACGCAAATCACCAATAAGACCAGTTCGACCGATTCCTGTTCTAACATCAATTCCATAGGACCTTAATTTATCTGCAATGAATTTTCCAGTAAGATGCTCATTAAATCCAAGTTCAGGATGTTTATGAAAATGCCTTCTATTAGCTATGATTTCATCTTTTAGTGCGCTCACTTCAGGTAAAATTTTAATATTCATAAAAGTTTACCAATATTTTCAATGGTTGCACCAATTAGTTTGGCAAAATCATTCTTTGTACGATTTGCTGTTTCAATAACTTCATTATGTGTAAGCGGTTGATTAAGTATTCCCGCAGCATAATTTGTGATAGTTGAAATACCGATAGCATCAATTCCGAGTTTTTCGGCTATGTACAATTCAGGGACTGTACTCATGCCAACTGCATCACCGCCTAAGTTCTTAATATATTCAACCTCGGCAGGTGTTTCGTATCCCGGTCCTTGTGTCCAGGAGTAGACTCCCTTTTTAAGTTTAACTTTTACCCTTTTACTTGCTTCAATTGTACAGTCTAATAGTTTTAATGAAATATCGCTCACAACTTGTGGTGTTGACAAGCTTTCTATAAATGTACAGTCTATATAACCATTAACTGCCATAAGTGATCCGGGAGGCATGCTCATCCTAACAGATCCGGCGGCATTTGTGATTATGATATATTTCACACCAAGTTTATGAAATAAATGTATAGGCAATGTTACTGTTTCAATGTCGTGACCTTCATAATAATGGAATCGCCCCTTGGCGGCTATTAGAGGAACATTCTTATATTTTCCGACCACAAACTCACCGGTATGACCTTCAACGGTCGGCTGCGGATAATTGGGGATTGCATGATACGAAATTACAATTGGCGTTTGTATTTCTTCCGTAAAATCTCCCAACCCTGAACCTAAAACTATCGCCACTCCATTAGTAAATCCGGAACGACTTCCTACAAAATCTGCCATATCTAAAACTGAGTATTTCATAAATTAATTACCTATGTTACCACTAATTGTCCACAACCGGCATTTATATCTGCACCCCTGCTCCATCTTGTAGTAACTGTAAAATTAGTATTTGAAAAATTATTTAAAAAATCTCCGATTTTTTTATCACTTGGACGTCTAAATTTACCTCCAATCTCATTATAGGGAATTACATTCAATTTGCATGGTACATCACTAATTAAATTTATTAACCGTTTAGCGTCTGAATCTGAATCATTAATATCCGACAAAAGTACATATTCAAATGTGACAAGATTCCTTGTTTCATCATTATAGTATTGTAAAGAATCGATTAATTTGTCAATTGGATATTTCTTTGCAATTGGCATTGTTTCTAATCGTTGCTCCTGTGTCGATCCATTTAAACTGACTGCCAATTTATATCTTTGTTTTTCATCTGCAAATTGCCTGATTTGTGGAACTATTCCTGCTGTAGAAATTGTTATATGCCGTGCACCTAAATTAATTCCGTCCGAATTATTTAACAAATCAGCCGACTTAATTACATTTTCATAGTTTAAAAACGGTTCGCCCATCCCCATAAAAACTACATTGGTAATTGGCTTTTCCGATTCATTTAATAATAATAAATACTGTGCTACAATCTCGCCTACATTTAAGTTTCTAATAATACCCATTGTTCCTGTTGCACAAAATTCGCAGCCCAAGGCACAGCCGACTTGAGAAGAAATACAAATTGTAATGCGCTTCTGTTCTTTCATTAAAACGGTTTCGATTTTTTCTCCATCTTGACATTCCAATAAATATTTCCTCGTTTTTGTCGATTTGGTTCCTGTCACCTTAATAATTTTTAATGGACTTAGCTGGTAATTGTCCTCAATATTAGTTTTCAATTGCTTGGGGAGATTTTTCATTTTCTCAATAGACTGAACATTACGTTTATATATCCAATTATAAATCTGCTTTGCTCTGTACTTCTGTTCATCAAAATCAATTATAACGGAAATAAGATCATTTAAACTCATTCCAATTAGTGATGACTTAATGTTATTTCTCTTCACCGACATTATTGACAATAATTATAGAAAGAAAAATCCCCCTGATGGGGGATTTTTCATCATTTTAAAAAGTCTTTAAATTACATTTCTTTAGATCTATCAAAATATTCCTGTGCCTTCTCTGTATCACCTTGACGTAATAAAACACGTGCCATTGCCCGAAAATGTTGTGGATTCTCAGGTTCAATGTCAATTAGCTTGCGATAAAAATACTCTGCACGGCTCCACTTTTCAGCATTCTCAAATGTTTGTGCAATTCCACGAAGTGCATCTATGTCATTAGGATTATAATCATAAGCCATTGAGAAATTATCTTCAGCTTGCTGAAAATCTCCAAGTTGCATGTTTAATACACCAAGATTATAGTATAGATCAGCTTTTAGATTATTATCGGTTTCATTGGCAATTGCATCTTCATAGGTGGCTAATGACATTTCTTTATCACCAACATCATAATATGTTTGAGCTAATTGACGCCTTGCCATACTATTTATTGGATCAATATTAACAGCACGTTTATAATAAACTAAAGCTGATTCTTTATCGTTAGCTGATGAGTACATTTTACCGGCAGTCATATTTAAATCAAAATTTTCAGAATCTCTTGAAGCTCCTTTGGTTACAACATCAAGCGCACTGTCTAAATCACCGCTAGCAAATAAGCAATTGGATAAGACTCCGTAAGCTTGACCATTATTAGGATTTACTTCGGTAGCTATGGTAAATGTTGAAATAGCATCTTGTAAAATTTGAGAATCTTGCCCCTCTCCAGAACTCCGAAATTCATTAAAATAGCTAATACCTTTATTATAAACGGCTATCCAATTTATTTCTCGAGATTGTGTTACATAAGCAGAAACCGTTCCACCCTGTAAGATGACCTTTTCTCCCCCCAAGCTTAGTGCTTTATCAAACATTTCATTCATTTTACCCCAATCTTTGTTCTTGGCATAAATCAAATCACCTAATAGATAGGGTATTTCGGGATTCTCAGGCTCTACAACCAATGCCTTAACTAAATATATTTCTGCATTTTCCCAATCTTGCTGCTGAATGTATAATTTTGCAGATGTTAACTCTTCACTAGCACATCCAATTATCAACACTAACATTATACTAAAAATTATAAATCTCACTATTTTAGAATTTGTCATATTTATCCTCTTGTAAATGATATAATAAATTTTAACCAAATAAATTAGAAGTAACTCTACTGTTTTTCAAGTTGTAACCGTATCTTGTAAATAATTTTGCCGATTCTCAATATCCGTAATTGTAGCTTTTTCTAAGGCCTCTATACCAACTCCCTGTACACAAATCGATGCCAATGCCGACCCCAATACCATTGCATCTTTATAGGTTTCACCTTGCGCTAAAGCCGATATAAAGCCACCTCCAAATGTATCTCCTGCCCCGGTCGGGTCAATAACTTTATCAATTGGGTACACTCCGATTGCAATTTTTTCATCCATGTTATTGTACAAAGCAGCACCTTTGCTTCCTTGTTTGATAACTACTATTGGTGGACCTAACCCAATCAGTGTTTTTGCTGCGTCATCCAAATTTGAACATTCTGTAAGCATTTCCGCTTCACTTTCATTTATTAATAAAATATCAGATTTGCTTAAAACGTTTAGCAATTCGGAATGTGTTGTGTCAATCCAAAGGTTCATAGTATCAATTATAATGGTTGGATTCGCTTGACACTGATCAATAACAGAATTTTGTAAACTTGGATGAATATTTGCCAAAAAAACAAATGGCTGATTTTTATTTATCGCCGATAATTTGGGATTAAAATTACCGAAGACGCCTAACTCAGTAAATAAAGTATCACGGTCATCAAAATTGTCGTGATATCGCCCCCCCCAACTAAATGTTTTTCCCTGCTCAACCTTTAAATCCAATAAATTGTTAGCATATTTGTTATAAATGTCGTGACCGTATTGTGGAAAATCATCACCAATTATTCCAACGATATTTACATCGGAATATTTTCCAGCAGCGATCGTGGCATAAGTTGTAGAACCACCGAGTAAATATTCGTATCGTTCATTTCCTATTTCGATGGTATCGATTGCAATTGAACCGACTATTAATATTGAATCGCTTTTCATAGGGGGCGCATTTTACGAGTTTTTATATGGAACATCAAGAATTCTCAAACTTTATTTTACACCATAAATTATCGTAACTTTCGCCCCACAATGTTATACTTTGATCATAGCGCCACGACTCCTATAGACACTAAAGTTTTAGCTTTTATGCAAGAGATAGCTAATACTCATTTTGGTAATCCATCCAGTATACATAAATACGGACAAAAAGCGCGTGCTATTATAGAGAAATCTCGTCGACAAATTGCCGATGCCTTAGGTGTAAAATCAAGGAATATCATTTTTACCGGTGGCGGTTCAGAAGCCAATAATATGGTTTTACAAAATCTATTATATAATGACAAGAAACATGTCATTACTTCAGCAATCGAACATCCGGCAATTTTAAGAGTGTTAAAACACTTAAAGAAATTCGGTGTCAGCTATACAACTGTTCCCGTAGATAATTTTGGATTAGTTGACCCCGCTAATATCGAATCTACCATTCGAAATGATACAGCTCTAATCTCAATTATGTATGCCAATAACGAGGTGGGTACAATACAACCAATTGCTGAAATAGCAGAAATTGCGCATAAAAACAATATCCTGTTCCATTCTGATGCGGTACAAACACCCGGTAAGATTCCAATAATAATGAATGAAATGAACACCGATTTAATGTCGTTTTCGGCTCACAAATTCTACGGTCCAAAAGGTGTCGGGTTTTTATATATATGTGACGGAATAAAACTTCATCCTATGATCATTGGCGGTGGTCAAGAGAAAAAACTCCGTGCTGGGACAGAAAACACACCAGGAATAGCGGGTTTAGGATTGGCGATGGAACTAGCTTTTGAAAACCTTCTGAAATCACAAAATCATTTGCAAACATTAGAAAACCATTTTAAAAATAAATTGAACAAAATTTATCCCGAGGCAATTTATAATGGTCATCCTGAACTACATCTTCCGGGACTGATTAGTGTTACATTTCCTTCAATCACTAGTGATATACTATTAGTAAATCTTGACATGAAAGGAATGGCCGTTTCCAGTGGTTCGGCTTGTTCTTCTGGTACTGTAGAGCCATCCGATATCCTGAAAGCTATGCACATCAGCAATCAAAATAATATTTCTAGCTTGCGTATAAGTTTTGGGAAGGGAAATACTTTGGAAGAGGTTGACAAGCTAATCGATGCATTTGATGAAATCCTGAAAAAGTACAACAGGAAAAGATAATGGCAAAAAAAGTAGTTGTTGGAATGAGCGGTGGTGTAGATAGCTCTGTTGCGGCATATTTACTTAAAGAACAAGGATATGAAGTTCAGTGTATATTCATGAAAAACTGGGACGATGATGACGATGAATTTTACTGTTCTTCCGAAGAAGATTATAATGATGCATTGCAAGTTTGTGATCTTTTAAACCTGCCTCTTCATTCTGTAAATTTTTCCAAAGAATACCGCGAAAACGTTTTTAAATATTTCCTTGCAGAATATAAATCAGGACGTACACCAAATCCTGATGTTTTATGTAATAAAGAAATAAAATTCAAATTTTTTATGGAATATGCCCTCAAGTTAGGTGCTGATTCCATTGCAACCGGGCATTATGCCCGTACTAATAAATCCGCGGATGGAATTCAATTACTGAAAGGCAAGGATAGCAACAAAGATCAAAGTTATTTCTTGTATCTACTTGGACAGAAGGAATTATCAAAAACGTTATTTCCTATTGGCGCGATGACTAAATCAGAAGTTCGTGAATTAGCTAGTAAAATCAATTTGCCAAATTCCGACAAAAAGGACAGCACCGGTATTTGCTTCATTGGTGAGCGTGACTTTAAATCATTTTTACAACAATATTTACCAGCTAACCCTGGCAACATAATTACGACTGACAATAAAATGGTGGGTAGACATGATGGTTTGATGTATTATACACTGGGTCAAAGAAAGGGGATTGGTGTGGGCGGCGGTCACGGAATCACTGAAGAACCTTGGTATGTCATAAAAAAGAATTTAGACAAAAATCAATTAGTGATTGGACAGGGACACGATCATCCCGGCTTGTACGGTAAAAATATTAAAGCCGGACAATTACATTGGATTACGTACGTTCCAAACAAAATTCCTTTTGATTGTACGGCAAAAATACGCTATCGTCAGAAAGATCAAGTTTGTACAATTACTTCAATTGAAAATGGAATTACTAAAATAACATTTGTTGAAAAACAATTTGCTCCAACACCAGGGCAATCTATTGTGTTTTATGATGGTGAACAATGTTTAGGTGGTGGAATAATAGAGTGATTTTTCACCACGAAGGCACGAAGAGAGAAAAAAAACTTAGGCTTTATGATGATAATAATTAAAAATGACAAATAATTGAATGAAACCATTTAAAAATAATATTTATAAAGACAAAACCTTTACAAACTCCAACTCTATTGGACACGAACTAATATCAAAATCATTTTACGATTGTGTATTTATTAGCTGTGATTTTTCGAACACTAATTTTTCCAAAACTCTATTTTCTAATTGCGTATTTAACTCTTGTAATTTCAGTCTTGCTAGTTTCAGTCAAACAAAATTCCAAGATGTAAAATTTAATGAATCAAAATTATTAGGCATTAGCTTTACTGATATTAATAATTTCATAATCGAGATCGCATTTAACAAATCTATCATTTCAGATTGTATTTTTTCGGGATTGGCCCTAAAAAAAACAAACTTTACTAATTGTAATATTAATAATTGTGATTTTCACAGCACTAATTTATCCGGTTCCAATTTTTCAAATTCAAATTTAAAGGGATCAATTTTTGATAACACGATATTAACAAACACTAAATTTATCGATGCCATAGAGTATCACATAAATCCACAATTCAACAAACTAAAGGGTGCTCACTTTTCATTACCTGAAGCAATAGTATTATTTGATCATCTTGAAGTTGAAATTCAACTATGAATGGAAACTATTGTGCAAATCCATTATTAATAAAAAGCAAAACTTCAAGATTCATAATGATAAAAATTAAAGATGATGTTGTTTTTCTTCGTGTCTTTGTGCCTTCGTGGTAAATTTAGTGTATGGTAATGAATAGAAAACTTGCAACAATAATTATGGCCGCCGGAAAAGGTACGCGGATGAAATCCGATCTACCGAAAGTGCTACACATTGTTGATAATAAACCAATGCTAATTCATGTGATTGGTTTAGCTAAAAACATCAAATCTGAACGAATTGTCAATATTCTTGGTCACAAAAAAGATCTTGTGATCGAAGCAATAGCTTCTGAAAATGTTGAATATGTAATTCAGGAGCCGCAATTAGGTACCGGACACGCAGTTCAACAAACTTATCCTTTACTAAAAGATTTTGACGGAGATGTGTTAGTACTTTCAGGTGACGTACCGTTACTAAGAAAATCTACGATACAAAAGATGCTAAAAATTCATCGTGAAGCCAATAATGGAGCAACTGTTTTAACTGCGATATTTGAAGATCCATATGGATACGGTCGAGTAATCAGAAATAATACTAATACATTGGACTACATAATTGAAGAAAAAGATTGTACGGACGAACTGCGGAAGATTAAGGAGATCAATGCCGGTATATACATTTTCAAATCTAAAGAACTGTTTCCAGCTTTGAATAAAATTAAGAATGATAACAAACAAAATGAATATTACCTACCGGATGCGCTGAAATATATCGCAAATGCGCAACAAAGCATTGCCTTGCATATTACCAATGAACCAATAGAAATTTCAGGCGTTAATACAGTTGAACAATTAAGGGAATTGAATTTAATTTTCAAAAAATGGTATGGTTGAAAAAATAAAATATATTATCGCGTTAATTATAATAATCTCTGTTGGATTGGGACAGCTTAAATCAGATCTTTCGCAAAATAATGCGATTTTCAATATGCCGGCCAATTCCGATGGTTCGGTTATGTCATTATTTGATCCAAGCAGATTTAGTATGAATCATAGTTTTTCAATGAGTATGTTAAGTATGAATAGTCAATCTATTGGAGTGGCAAGTTATACAAATAATATGAATTTCTTACTACGTGATAATCTACGTTTACAAACATATGTGACTTTTATGCAACCAAATATGATATCATCAAATACACCAAATCCGTATTCGAACAGTCAATTGTATTATGATGCAGTTCTTGATTATAGCCCTACTGATAATACTCATTTTCAAGTAAGCTTTGGTAACTATCCAATGTATAACAGATACCAACCATCACCATTTCAATTAAATCGTGGTTATTAATTGTTCACAGATTTAATAAATGCCTAAGAAAAAATCTAAATCACAGACAAAATTCGTCTATAATGTTTTAATTGTTGTTCTAGCAATTGTTGTCATTGGGTTTATTTATTCCTTTGCTCAAAAGAGTTTTAGCAACGGGGTAACTTTACAAAACCCGCAACTAAGTACTAACCAAGAAGAACAATTAGCACTTGATATATATGAAGCAAATCCGATTCTTGACATTAAAGTTGAAGTTCTAAATGGTTGCGGAGAAAAGGGAATTGCTTCGAAAATATCAGATTTTTTACGAACTGAACATATTGATGTTGTACGTTCTGAGAATGCAGATAATTTTGATTATGAAAAGACCATACTAATTCAACGTTCCTATGACTTTTCTAATCTTAAAACGGTTGCAAAAGCCTTAGATTTTGATGTTAATAATGAAGAACAAGTTATTACCCAACCAAGTTCAAAAGCTGATGTAGATCTTACACTAATTCTCGGTAAGGATTACCGTTCAGTAAAATCCATCAAGGTCTATCTTGCAAACTTATAGTTGCCAAATATAACTAGCAGTGCAGAAATCAATTAAATCCACCCAATTAGCTGAAATAATCAGCAAATTAACTTTGACAAAGAAGGCTGATAAGGTCTTATCAATTGATGTGCGAAAGGTATCTAGTTCAACAGATTATTTTATAATTTGTTCTGCAGAAACGGGAATACAAGTAAGTGCCATTGCTAATGCCGTTAGAAAAGGTACGCCTACAAAACCTTGGCATGTTGAGGGTCTAGAAAACGAGAATTGGGTTTTATTAGATTATGTAGACGTTGTTTTGCATGTTTTTAAAACTCAAACACGAGAATTTTATTCATTAGAAAAACTTTGGGCTGATGCACCTACCGTCGAAATAACCGATGAACCTCAAAAACAAAGTCAATTGTCTTCTAGTTGATGCACTCGAAAAACTCAATCTAGTTGTTGAGTCTTTTGATATATCAAGTCCGAAGAATCCTAAATTTGGTGATCTTTCTACGAACGTAGCATTAATCTTTGCAAAACAAGTTGGTAGAAATCCGATGGAAATTGCGAAGGATATTGAAAAAACTATATTTATTGATACTTCTATAATTTCTGAAATCAATGTAACACCACCCGGATTCATAAATTTTAAAATAAGTCCGAGCTATTATCAATCATCTGTTCAGCAAATTATCAATAAAGATGAACATTTCTATTCTAGGAAAATTGGTAAAGGAAAAACAGCCAATGTGGAATTCGTCAGTGCCAATCCAACAGGTCCATTATCTGTTGGGCATGGTCGTCAGGCGGTTATTGGTGATGCAGTCGCTAGTATTTTACAATGGCACGACTACGATGTCACTCGTGAGTACTATTACAACGATGGTGGTAAACAGATGCGCACCTTGGCAAATTCAGTTGAGGGAAGATATTTTCAAGCAATTGGAAAAAATATTGAGTGGTCGGATGAATTTTACCAAGGCGATTATATAAAAGATATCGCCAATAATATATTAAAAGAATCCGGTGAAAAAATTAAGACAGGAGACACAATATTCCGCAAGTCTGCAGAGGAAATAATTTTCTCAAATATTCGCAATACTTTAGAAAATATCGGTATTAAGCATGATATTTTTTCCAATGAAAAAAATTATATTGCACCAGAAAACATTAAAGAATTAATGACTGCCCTTCGTCAAAAAGATTTAATTTATGAAGAAGAGGGGGCTACGTGGTTTAAGACTACATCGCTTGGCAAAGATCAGGACCGAGTATTAATAAAAAGTAGCGGAGAACCGGCTTATCGGTTGCCTGATATTCTGTATCATCGCGATAAGTTTGAGCGTAAATACGATTTACTTATAGATATCTTTGGTGCTGATCATATCGATTCATATCCTGATGTCGTCTCCGCATTAGAAGCGCTTGAATATGATACTTCCAGTTTACGAGTATTAATTCATCAATTCGTTACATTGACAAAAGGCGGAGAAAAAGTTAAGATGTCAACCCGAAAAGCTGAATTTGTTACATTGGATGAATTAACAAGCATGGTAGGAAAAGATGTTGTTCGATATTTCTTCATAATGCGCGGCATGAACACACATCTCAATTTTGATATAGAATTAGCACAAGATCAATCAGACAATAATCCCGTTTATTATTTACAGTATGCCCATGCTAGGATTTGCAATATTATTCGACATGGAGAGCAACAGGGAGTTACGTTTAGTAACAATTTCGATTCAGCACTGTTAATTGAAGACGCAGAGATTAGACTGCTTAAACAATTAAATCAATTTCCGAATATAATGGTAACTGCTCTTGAATCATTAGAGCCACGCACAATCGCTAACTACTTACAATCCTTAGCTACATCATTCCATAAGTTTTATACTGAATGTCATGTGATCACCGAAGATAACGAGCTATCATTGTCACGCTTAGCCATAATAACAGCTACAAAAAATATACTTTCTAAAGGATTAAATATATTAGGTATTAGCTCTCCTGAGCGAATGTAATTTTATAACTTTTATATTTTGCATTATGAGCCTTAAATAATTAGAGATTTGTTGGTCTCTTTTTCTTGTTAGTAATATTAAATCATTTTTAACTTAGTTGTACAATTAAGGAAATATTAGTTAGATAATCTATATATTGCAACCTCACCAATCTATTTATGAACATTATAGAAGAAACTGATTTTAGTCCCGTTTACACTATTGGGATTACATCTGAGTTGACCGAAACGTCGGTACATGCTTTACGTATGTATGAAAAGAAAGGTATTATTTTACCTTATGTTACAAAAACTAATCGTAGATTATTTTCTAAATCCGATATTGAACGAATCAAATGTATTAGGAAACATCTGGATGAAGATGGACTGAATATTGCGGGAATAAAAGCATTATTAGCAACTATTCCATGTTGGCTAATAAAGACTTGCTCAAAAACCAGTCAGCAAACATGTGATGCATTTACAAATACCATGCTACCCTGTTGGGAGGCTGAATACAAAGCACCTGAATGTGCCGGTGCCGATTGCCGCGAATGCGATGTTTATAGAATGGGAAATATTTGTGGTGATGTTAAGTCCTTAAATAGAATATTTTATACTCAAAAGAACAGTTAATAATGACAAAAATTTTTAATAGAAGAGAATTCATCAAAATTTCTGGAGTTGGACTTGGAGGTCTTGCGCTGGCAAATCCAATATTTAACAAAGCACTTGGCGCCGTATTCATTCCCGATAAAGTACCTGGAGTATATACAAAAAGAATACCAACTATATGTGAAATTTGTTTTTGGAAATGCGCAGGCTGGACCCACCTAAACGAAGATGGCGATATTTGGAAATTAACCGGAAACTCTGATGATCCACATAGTAATGGTCGGCTATGTCCCCGAGGCACTGGCGGTGTTGGAATGTACTATGATGAGGATCGCTTAAAAACACCGTTAATCAGGACGGGAGAAAGAGGGAAACAAGTATTTCGTGAAGCTACATGGGACGAAGCATTTGATTATATAGCTGAAAATATGCAAAAAATTGCCGCTGAGCATGGTCCTGAATGCGTTGCATTATTCACACATGGTTCCGGTGGAAAATATTTTACTCGACTTATGAAAGCCTTTGGCTCACCAAATGTTGCAGCACCATCGTTTGCTCAATGCCGCGGGCCTAGAGAGGTGGGATTCTTTGCTACATATGGCGAAGGAGTTGAATCTCCAGGTCGTCTTGATATTCGAGATACAAAATGTTTAGTATTAATCGGATCACACCTTGGTGAAAACATGCATAATGGACAAGTGCAGGAGATGTCTGATGCCATTGATAAAGGTGCATCAATAATCACCGTTGATCCACGCTATTCAACAGTTGCAAGTAAATCAAAATTCTGGCTGCCAATTAAACCGGCAACCGATATGGCTTTACTGCTAGCATGGATACATGTACTAATAAACGATAAACTTTATGATAGAGATTATATAGAAAAATATGCATTTGGTTTTGAGGAACTGAAAGCCCATGTCGCCAACTTCACTCCTGAATGGGCTTATGGAATTACCACTATCAAACCACATATAATTCGTGATACTGCTCGTGAAATGGCAAATGCTTCTCCATCGGTTATTGTTCATCCCGGGCGACATGTTACTTGGTATGGGGACGATACACAGAGAACTCGTGCTATTGCAATTCTAAACGCATTATTAGGGGCCTGGGGTAGGCGTGGCGGATTTTATTATCCTGAAAAAGTTTCAGTACCAAGCATTCCACATAAACCTTATCCTAAACCTAATCGTTCTTGGCGTGATGCTTTCCCTGGTAAATATAAATTGGCTAATCTGGCGCTCGCTTCTGGTATTTGTGATGCTACAATTCCAACGGCACAACGAGATTGTTCATTCAAGGCTTGGATTGTAAACGGTACAAATCTGATATCTACTATACCAAATCAGAAGAATACACTTGAAGCTATTCAAAATTTAGATCTTTTAGCCGTCGTAGATACAATGCCAATGGAGATTACCGGTTATGCCGATGTGATCTTGCCTGAATGCACATATCTTGAACGATACGACACAATACGAAATAGCCCACATCGGGAGCGAACAATCGCATTGCGTGCACCGGCAACAAAGCCTAAATGGGATACTAAGCCGGCTTGGTGGATGGCTAAAGAACTAAGTAAAAAATTGAATCTTGAAGCATATTTTCCATATGATACCCAAGAAGAAGAATTAAATTGGCAATTAAAACAAATTGGTTCCTCATTAGAAGAAATGGAGAAAATTGGTGTAAAGAAATTTGGTCGGGAATATGATGACCTTTTTCCAATGGAGCACCTTGCTGATTTTGAATTCAACACCAACACCGGAAAAATTGAATTGTATTCAACTTCTTTGGAAGATGAAGGATATGACCCTTTACCAAAATTTACAAAGCATGAAGAGCCACCTGAGGGTTATTACCGATTAATTTATGGTAGAGCCCCGATGCACACCTTCAGCCGTACTGCAAATAATCCAAATTTAACAGATTTAATGGATGAAAACTTTGTATGGATTAATCCTAAAGTTGCAAAAGAGTGGGGTTTACAAAATAAGCAAGAAGTGTGGTTGGAGAACCAAGATGGAATCATTAGCTCAAATTCTATTAAGATTCGCGTTACAGAACGCATCCGATATGATTCAGTTTATATGGTACATGGATTTGGACATACACAAAAACAATTATCTCGTGCAAATAATAGAGGCGCGAGTGATTCAGAATTAATATCAAAAGTATTGGTTGATCCTGAAATGGGTGGAACCGGAATGAGGGGTAATTTTGTAACATTTCTAACGGAAGAACCAACTAGAGGAGCAGAATAATGCGGTACGCAATGGCAATTGATACTAAAAAATGTGTCGGCTGTAGCGATTGCGTTGTAGCTTGCCAAATTGAGAATAATGTTCCGATTGGTTATTGCCGAGATTGGATTGTTGAAGTCACAACAGGAACATACCCGAATTTATCAATGGAATTAAGGTCGGAACGATGTAACCATTGTACAAACGCACCATGTGTACGATGCTGTCCTACTACTGCTAGCCACATAACTGACGGTGGTATTGTGTTGGTAGATGAAAAGAATTGTATTGGATGCAAAGCATGTATTGCATCATGCCCATACGATGCACGTTTTATTCATCCCGAAGGTCACATTGATAAATGCACATTTTGTAATCACAGAGTTGAGAAGGGGCAAGATCCGGCTTGTGCTGCAGTCTGTCCTACAAAATGTATCTATTTTGGTGATATGGATGATCCAAATAGTAAAATTTCAAAACTCATTAAAACTCGCAAATGGAAAACTTTAATTCCGGAAGCAGGAACACAACCTAACATTTATTATTTAATTTGAGTTAAAAAATGATTGAAGAACTAATTATAAGCGGAAGAAATAATCCCGAGATTGATCCACATTTACATATTTGGGGATGGGAAATACCATTTTACTTATTCATCGGTGGACTTGTTGCCGGTATTCTGTTCTTTTCTGCGTTATATACACTACTTGGAAAAGAAGATAAATATGTCACTGCGGTAAAATGGCTACCAATTGCAACGCCAATACTAATTGGAATTGGACTAATAGCCTTACTGCTAGATTTAAGTCATGTATTTTATGCCTGGCAACTATTTACAAATATTCGATGGGAATCACCAATGTCTTGGGGTGCATGGACCCTATTAATAATGACGCCACTTTCTGCCATCTGGGCGGTAAGTTGGTTTCCTGACATCTTCCCAAAACTTGATTTTAAATATAAATTATTAAAAACTGCCTTAGATTGGGTTATCTCAATTAGAACCTATTTAGCATGGAGTCTAATAGTTTTATCTGTCATTTTGGGAATTTATACCGGCATACTACTTTCAGCTTTCAATGCAAGACCCTTCTGGAATACTGCAATTATGGGTCCGTTATTTTTAACATCAGGACTATCAACCGGTGCAGCTACCACAATTCTATTTTCGAAAAATCATGCTGAAAAACTAAACTTTGCTAAGATAGATTTAGTACTTATAATTATTGAACTATTCTTTATTATACATTTATTCATGGGAGCTCTAGCAGGAACACAAGTTCACATTGAAGCAGCAAAATTATTTTTAGGAGGCCCCTATACTACGGCATTTTGGATTTTTGTTGTTGTTCTGGGATTAGTCATTCCTGCATTCTTAGAAACACTTGAGTTAAAAAAATATAAAATTCCATCTTTTTTATCGGCTGTATTAGTAATAGTAGGTGGATTAATACTCCGTTTTATTGTAGTCGATGCCGGTCAAGCAAGTCGCTGGTTATATTGATTAATATTTTAATATAACAAAATTAAGATTTATAATAGGATTAAGTAAATGAAAGCAAAAAAATATATGAACCCGTATTTAGCAGGAGTTCTATTAGGTTTAGTCCTGCTAATGTCATTCTTTTTTACAGGAAGAGGATTAGGTGCGAGTGGGGCTGTAAAAAGTGTTGTTGTTGCAACTGTTGATAAAGTTGTGCCAAACCATACTGAGTCATCTGAATATTATTCAAAGTATGTTGGGGGTGATAAATCACCGATGAAATCATGGCTGGTCTTTCAGGTGTTGGGAGTAATGGTTGGTGGTTTTTTATCTGGTGCAATGACAGGTAGACTAACTTGGAAAGTTGAACATTCTCCTAAAATCACATCAAAAAGACGGTTAGTATTTGCCGCTATGGGCGGATTATTATTTGGATATGGCAGTCAACTTGGAAGAGGGTGCACCAGTGGTGCAGCACTTACAGGGATGGGCGTGTTGTCTGTGGCAGGATTTGTTACAATGGCAGCAATATTTGGTACAGCATTTGCGTTCGCATATGTTGTTAGAAAAAATTGGATTTAAAGGGAATACTATGGGACCATTAATACCACAAGAAGTTATATCGGAAGGCTGGAATTTTTTTATTGCGTTTATTATTGGCATCGGTTTTGGTGCCGTATTGGAACAAGCTGGCTTTACATCAAGTCGCAAACTTTCGGGTATGTTTTATGGCTATGATACAGTAGTTCTAAAAGTATTTTTTACGGGCGCCATAACAGCGATGTTAGGATTACTTTATTTTAGTTTATTCGGTTGGATAGATTTAAATCTTGTATGGGTCAATCCTACTTTTATTTGGTCGGCTATTGTGGGTGGTATAATTATGGGGGTCGGCTTTATTGTAGGAGGATTCTGACCGGGCACAAGTGCGTGCGCAGTTGCGAACGGTAAAATTGATGCTATAGTATTTTTTGGTTCCATGTTCATTGGAATATTGCTTTTTGGCGAAAGCTACACATTAATAAAAGATTTTTATTTAGCTGGAAATCTTGGACAATTAAAATTATCTGAAGTATTTGGAATATCACAAGGGGTTCTTGCATTTGGAGTAATAATAGCTGCTGTATTAATGTTTTGGGTTGGTGAATGGGCAGAGAAAAAGTTCTCAAGAGAAGAGTATTAAAGGAGTTTTCTATGAAAGAAATATTTAATCTTAAACCTAGAGTCCTATTAAGTTTTGTAATAATTCTGTTCGGATTATCCGTTGCTATGATACCGGAAAATACAACACAACAATACAAGTTAACTGCCAACGAGATGCTTCAGGAAGTACAGTATGGTTCTGAATTAATACATCCTGATGAACTAGCAGATTGGCTAATTAATAAAGATCCATCTATTCAGTTAATTGATGTACGATCTCCCGAAGAATATGAAAAGTTCTCGCTTGGAAATGCTATAAATATCCCGCTAAGCGATATTTTATCTGAAAAGTGGATAGACTATCTTGACCAAGGTGTAAAAATGAATATTCTATATTCTAACGGATCAACAAATTCCAATGAGGCTTGGATGATACTAAGACAGTTAGGATACGAAAATAATTATGTATTACAAGGTGGACTTAATTATTGGGTAGATATAATATTAAACCCCATATCTCCCAAATCCATAGATCCAAATGATGAAATAGCTAAATATGATTTCAGAAAAGGTGCAAGCCAATATTTCGGTGGAGCTGCAGTTTCCACACAATCAACATCTAATTCTACTGCAACGAAAAAACCTATTATTAAGCGTAAAACCAAGAAAAAAGCACCTGAAGGCGGTTGTTAATTAAAAAAAATCCACCGCTTGGTGGATTTTTTTAGTGGAGGCGGGGAGAGTCGAACTCCCGTCCGAAATAAAACCTTGAAAAACATCTACATGCTTAGTCTACCGGATTAATCTCGTTCTTTTAACTACCGGCGACCCTAATTAAAAAGAACCAGTCCAATCTATCTTATTCGATCCGCTTGGACATAGAACCGAACCAGCCTATGTTTATGACGCCCTTAAATAAAACCATAGACACATTCTATTCAGGACGACTTACGTCTTAAGCGTAAGCTACGTTGCCGTAATTGGCACTTATTGTGTTTCCAAGAATATTCAATTCCGTCTTGGCGGAACGCATGCCGTTGATCAACGTCTTTATCCCGTCGAAACCGGTCGCCCCCTTTTCAAATAACCATTAAAGTTACTGCAAGTTCCCTAATAAAAGAAGGCTCCGAACGCCAACCCGGAGCCTTTTTTCTGCCCGTTTTCTAACGACGAGCTAACATTTTCACTTGCCAACCTCCTAGTGTCAAATCTTGTTATCTATTCAATTTTTACCGCTAGGGGTATATGAAAGATACAAGTTGATAAAATTAAAGAGCAACTAATAAAGTGAATTTCTTATAATTTATTTCTGTTTTAAGTCGAATTATTACACCCATTATTATTAATTTTGTAACCTACATGCGCCAGTAGCTCAATTGGTAGAGCAGTTGACTCTTAATCAATTGGTTGGGGGTTCAATTCCTCCCTGGCGTACAAAACACAAAATCCCGCAAGATGGTGGGATTTTGTGTTTTGTACATTATTGAACTAGAAGTGAAATATTTTTAAGAATCAAGTTGATTTCGCAACATTAAATAATTGTAATTCATATATATAACCATATAAATTATATTGTATTTTGGTTATTAATTCTTGATATATATAAAAGGAAATAAGTTTTTAAAATAGCTCCCTATTGAAAAGGTTAAATATGCAAAAAACTGATTTAATAAATAAAAGTATCGGAATAGTTGGGGTGATTATTTCCATAATACTTATAATTAATTTTTACGACCTTGTTGTATTCCTTACAGACCTGAGTGAAAAATATTTAAGTAAAGACAATAGTGTTAGTCCTAAGACTGTTTTTATACTAAAATTCTGTATTGTTACAATCCTTGTATTTTTAATAACACTAAGTCTACTTTTTATTCTAGATTTAACTAGAAAAATATTCCCATTTATTTTTTCATTTTTTCAAATAAGCAATCAATTAACTACTAATATATGTAGTAAGAAAAGACTCGATTTATATATATTAGTAATCGGGACTGTATTAGGAATTTATCAAATTTATTATTTGTTAACATTTGGTGAGACTTTTGATGAATTTGCAAAACCACTAACTTTACCTGAAGGAACCCTGGAGAAATTCTATGCACTTTTACTTCTAATTTCAATAATTATTCTAATAATTTCAATTTTAAGAATAAAAAAAGAACTCTATTCACCGAGACTCCGGAGAAAAATAATATATTCAATATCATTAATTTCCGGAATATTACTGCTTATTCTTGGCGAAGAAATCAGTTGGGGGCAACAGATTTTTGGCTGGGATTCTATTGATTTTTTCAATGAACATAGTTATCAGAATGAAACCAATGTACATAATTTGATAAATCCTTTCATGAAGTACATTTACATAGTAGTGGGAGTGGGGTTATTTATAGTTTTATTTATTATATGGCTTTTTCCTAAAAAAAGAGAATCCTATTTTTTTAATTTAATTTTTCCACACCCTAGTTTATTCTTTTTGGTCCTAATAATGGCATTCTCCTCTTTTTCCGGTGGTGGTGGAGAAACCTTCGAACAATTATTTACAATATTTGCTCTATTATACTGCTTTCGACTATTTATGTGTTTAAGTTTTCCCGGCATTGAGAAATCTTATCAAGAGATATAAAATGCTATTCAAAACAAATTATTTAAAGAATAACTAACTGCTAAGCTTTGCTAAAATACTATCGAATTTCTAAAACCGGAAAATATGAAATCTATAAATATTTTTGTGATTTTGACTTGAGCAAGCCTTTTCATCTAAAAATTCTATTAAACATTAATATTCAATAAATATATTAATTTTTATATACAATTTTATTGTGCTTAGCAGTTGATGTTTTACAATAAAGGGAAAACATTATGAAAATAGCAATTATGCAGCCCTATTTTTGTGCTTACATTGGATATTACCAGTTGATACATTCTGTGGATAAGTTTGTTATTTGTGACAATATGCAATATACAAAAAAAGGATGGTTTAACAGAAATAGGATATTAGACAATGGGGCTGATAGGATATTTACTATACCTATAAAAAAAGATAATAGCTTTTTAAATGCCAATCTCAGGTATTTAGCTGACAACTCAATCAGGGAAAGAATGCGAATTTTAAAACAAATCCAATCTTTATACAAAAAAGCACCATTCTTTTCACAAAACTATCCACTTGTCAGACGTTTATTTATACAGGAAAATAATAATTTATTTGATTTTATACATTTTTCAGTGGTTGAACTATGTTCTATACTTGACATCAAAACACAAATTATCCTTTGTTCAAGTTTAGACATTGATCATGAACTTAAATCACAAGAACGTATTATTGAAATGTGCAAATATTTAAAAACAGACACATACATAAATGCCATTGGTGGCAAAGAATTATATGACAAAGAGTCATTCAATAACGTGGGAATAGATTTAAAATATATTAAGGCAAAAAAAATAGAATATGCTCAATTTGATCACGAATTTGTTCCATGGCTTTCAATAATTGATATTTTAATGTTCAATGATATAGATAAAGTAAAGAACTATTTAAATGAATATGAATTGGAATAATTTACTGCGGTTAATACCAAATACAACAAATTACGTACTAGCAATATTTAATTTTCCTATAGGATAATACTACACAATTAATTTGAGGATTGATCATGCAATCGAATAACAAGATATATTCTTTTTTTATCATTATAGCACTTCTATTCTGGAATCCGATTAGTTATTTTTTGATTTACGGCAATACACCAATTTATTCCGAACAAGTATTTCAAATCTTTTACTGGTGTGTGTTTATTTTTGGGATATTTTTGATTGTTTTAATTCAAAAAAACATATTTAATGATAGAACTAAAAATGTTATGTTCGTCTTAGCTCTTACGGGTATCCTCTTTTCTACTTTTGTGATAATTGATAGAGCTATTGGCTTATTGTCTAATAATGAATCACCTAAAATCCAAAAACAGGAATGGTTAATTTTTGAACCAAACAGTAACGCTTTAGCACAAACTATCGAATTTAATTATGTTGTCAATATAAATAGCTTGGGATTGCGAGATAAGGAAATTGATATTGAGAAAGGCGACAAATATCGAATTTTATGTTTTGGAGATTCTTGGACGTACGGATACGGAGTCAATGCTGAAAATAGCTGGCCAAAAAAGCTTGAGCAATATTTAATTTCTAATGGATTTGAGAATATTGAAGTGATCAACTGTGGGCGCCCGGGACAGTTTACAGGTACATATAAAAATTATGTAGATAAGGTTGTTCCTATTTTAAAACCTAATCTGGTGCTAGTTGGCGTATTGCAATTAGATGACCTGGCTCAACTTTTTACTAATAGCTTTATTGTCAATCAGTCGAGTGCAATAAAATCCTTGGTTAGAAAAATTAAAACGGGTTCACTAAGATACCTGAAATATTCGTTCAAGAATATTTTTCCATCGCCGAAGACGCTTGATATAACCTCAGATTGGGAGAAAATATCTACTTTAATGATAAGCGATTTTAGTCGTTGGCAAAAAATACGGTTTTCTACGCTTAATGATTCAGTTCAGAGTTTATTCAAAAGCGGAAATCTTGCACCAAGTTTGTTAGATTATTATATTAATTATCCTGATAGAATTACTATTTTTAACAATCAAAATCATCCAGCCACTAAATTTGCTATTCAAGAAATGAATACAGACTTCCAAGAGATGAAGGACGTTTGTTATAAAAATAATTCAGATCTAATTTTTATCAATATCCCAATGAACTACTTTACGGGTCATACAGTAATACGGACTCCTAGCGATGAGTTCAATTCATATTTTGAAAAAAACAACAATATCGATTCTATATATCGATCAGTTGCGAGTTCTAATAACTTGCCATATATTGAAATGACAGATCATTTTATTGGCTTACAAAATAAATCTGAATATTTATTTAAATATGATGGACATCCAAATAAAAAGGGTTATGAAGAAATAGCTAATTATATTGGGAAAGAACTGATTGAAGAAAAACACCTTCCAAAAAAGGATTGATTCATAACTACTTTCAAAAGAATATAAAACCCCGCTAAATAGTGGAGTTTTATATTTATAATAGATGAGATAAATTTAGCAATTATATTAAAAAGCATATTAAAGTGTAAACTTTAATCCTAGTCCTCCACCAATTGTGATGGGTGCACCGCTGCCAAATATAATATCTGTCCTGAATTCAATAGGAATAGATATCGAATCACTGATTTTTATAATGTGCCCTACGCCTAGCGGAAAGCCAACTGTTGTCCCAGAACCGTTCATAAATGTATAAACTCCCGTTCCAGTTGTTAAATAGTATTGATTAGCAAAATCTACTTGTATCAAAGCTCCTATATGCCACGTCCAAATTGTACCCCACCTCCATCTATCATATCCATCAAATGTTTTATAGCGTTCTTCCCATTTATACAATCGATTGAAACCAATCTCTCCTCCTATCGACATCTTGTCTTTCGCAAAAAATATCTGAACAAGACCCTTATAGTTAAATTGGTTCCAATCCACTAATCCTTCATTATTAATATCAGAGAATTCGGGAATTTCCATCGCTTGAGCGACATCAACAATTGTATAACCAAAGTTATTTTGCAGATTTATAATTATTTTATTATTTTCAGTTTGTTGGGTATTAAGATTGTTAGAATTATTGCTTTGTGCAAAAACAACGGATATACATAACATTAAAAACACTACTATGTTTTTCATAAACACTCCTATTTGTTAATTTCATGAAATTATTTATGTACCTGCCGTAACCGCTCAAATAATACTACTGCAGTAGCAGCTGATACATTTAACGAAGCAGTTTCTCCTTGCATAGGAATTGTCGCTTGAAAATCACATGATTTTAAAACTAGCGGCTTAATACCCTGCCCTTCGCTACCAATTACAACTGCAATTTTTCCATTATAATCAATTCTGTCCCAAGGTTTAGCATCAATTCCATTTTCAATAGCGACAGTCCAAAAGTCATCTTCCTTTAATTGACTTAAAGTCTGATTTAGGTTTGTAACAGAGTATATCGGCATGTTACAAAATGCACCCTGACTAACTTGCAAAACCGTATCGGTCATACCAACATTATTTCTTTCGGGGATAATTATACCATTAACTCCGGCACATTCAGTAGTACGAATTATTTGTCCAAAATTTTGTGGATCTGTCACATTATCAACGATCAACAAACAATAGTTACCATTAATATCCTTAAACGATGGCAATGTTTTTACTAAATCACCCATGAATGAAACAACTATTCCTTGAGTTCTCTTTTCTCCATATTTGCTATAAAAAATATCATGATTTATATAATGTGTCTGTGAACTATAACTTTCAAGTAATTCTCTAATTTTTATATTATTTTTAATCGAGCTTTTCTCTAAAATGTCAATTGTTTGAATTTGATATTTATTGC